>CAZLZX010000062.1:0-13856 GCA_964564095.1 uncultured Eubacterium sp.
TTCGTTACTGTTCACTCGTACCTCGTTCCAGTAACGATTCGCAGGCTCATTTTAAATTTTGCTTCGCAAAAGGAGCCTGCTCACACTTGAATCACATTCTTACGTACCTGAGCAGCCAAGCGCTCAGGTACTGTCTGAACAGTAACGCTGCTTCTTTGTTTATGATTCAAAGAAGCAGTTTTTTATTGCCACAAAGCATTTATCGTGCTAGAATCTATACCAATGAGACTATATAAGTGTCGTTGATATCAGATAAACAAATGATTGCGTGATATCACATAGAATAATGTAAATATCGAATATATAATAAATATGCGCTCATAGGAGTGCATAGAAAGAGAAAAGGAGCATCACATGGGAAGATATTTTGGTACAGACGGCTTCCGCGGCGAAGCCAATAAAACACTTACGGTAGAACATGCATACAAAGTGGGTCGTTTCCTGGGCTGGTATTACAGCCGGTTAGGCGGCAAAAAATGTTCCGTCGTCATCGGTAAGGATACGAGACGCTCCAGTTACATGTTTGAATATTCACTGGTTGCCGGCCTGACAGCTTCAGGCGCAGATGCATATCTGCTTCACGTTACGACGACGCCTTCTGTTGCATATGTTACCCGCACAGATGGATTTGACTGTGGTATTATGATCTCTGCCAGTCATAATCCGTATTATGATAATGGCATCAAGCTGTTGAATGGAAATGGCGAAAAGATGGATGAAAAGACCATTTCTTATATTGAGGATTACATTGACGGAAAATTAGAGCTTTTCGGCGAGAAAATGGAAGAGATTCCCTTTGCTGTTCGTGAGGAAATCGGCTGTACCGTGGACTATGCGGCGGGAAGAAACCGTTATGTCGGCTATTTGATCTCTCTTGCAATACATAGCTTTAAAAATGTTCGTGTGGGATTGGACTGCGCCAACGGAAGCTCCTGGCAGATTGCCAAAAATGTATTTGATGCTCTGGGAGCAAAGACCTATGTGATCAACAATCAGCCGGATGGCACAAATATTAATAACAAAGCAGGTTCTACCCATATTGAAGTACTGCAGAAATTTGTAAAAGACAATCAATTAGATATCGGTTTTGCATATGATGGCGATGCGGATCGTTGTATTGCTGTAGATGAAAATGGAGACGTCGTTAACGGCGATTTGATCCTTTATATTTATGGTAAGTACATGAAAGAGAGAGGAAAGCTGCTGAATAATACCGTTGTTACTACCGTAATGTCGAATTTTGGTCTTTATAAAGCTTTTGATGAGGCTGGTATTGATTATGAAAAAACTGCCGTTGGCGACAAGTATGTATATGAAAATATGATAACGAATGGCCATAGGATCGGCGGCGAGCAGTCCGGTCATATTATTTTCAGCAAATATGCGACTACAGGAGATGGTATTCTTACGTCACTGAAGGTTATGGAGGTCATGCTGGCTAAAAAGACGACGCTCAGCAAATTAGCTGAGCCGGTAACGATTTATCCTCAGGTGTTGAAAAATATCCGTGTGCATAGCAAACCGGAAGCTCAGAATGATCCGGATGTGCAGGCGGCGGTACAGAGCGTGGCAGATACGTTAGGCGATTCCGGACGGATTCTTGTAAGAGAAAGCGGTACGGAGCCAGTGATCCGCGTTATGGTGGAAGCAGAGACGGAAGAGCTCTGTGAAAAATATGTAAATCAGGTTATTGAAGTGATTAAGAAAAAAGGTCATGAGGCATAAAAGGAGACTTTTATGCCCTATGATTTTTCGGTATTTCTTTTCATGCGCCGCATCAAATCTTTCTCTTCAGGTGTAGAATACCGGGATTCAATAATCTTCTGCAAAGATTTATTGTAAGTCCAGTCATTCAGCTTGCAGTTTTTCAGATAATGAATCGTTTTCTCTTTGTGGGAACGAAAACAGGTGCAGACTGCCCAGGCTACGGCGATCTTTGCATAATATCCCTCGTGCCGGATGGAATCAAAAGCTGTAAACAGTTGAGGAAGATAAGTGTCGTCAATAAAATGACTCAGCAGCATGACAACGCCAAATCGAACTTCGAATTCCTCCGGACTTGTAAGGTAGGGCTGGAGAAACGCCCAAACCTGCGGCTTTTCAGACTGTTTAAATTTCAAACCATTGCACACACTGTCACATAAAGACCAGTTCCTGATTTTGGGAACGAACGCAGTGATGTAAGGCTTCTTTTCTTCAAAAGAAGCCCTGGCGTATCCGATGGTCATACCTTGCAGCATGATTTCCTCCATGGAAGCGTCAGAGGCTTCCTTTAGGTATTCCTGCCAGTTTCCCTTTGCCAGTTCTTTTGCGATTTCTCTTAACTTTGGCAGACGGATTCCGAGCATCGTGAGTTCTCCGGGAACTAAAGCAGATGAGAATTTTTGATATTTGGGTTCGGCCAGGGATTCCAGCTGACTGCGTATTTGCTGATTCAAAGCGCCAGCTGATTGTGTTTCGATACTTTTTTTGTTGAATTTTCTTGTTGTCATGTTTATATCCATTCCTTTCATTCTGCTCAGGCAAAAAATAAAATGAATGATAAGATTTGAATGTGCATTGTATTTTGCCGGACCGGAAATATTCTATTTGACGTGTATACATAACCTGTATTTATTATAGCAAAGAAGTGCAGCTATAGCAAAGAAATACAGTTATAGCAAAGAAATGCTGTTATAACAGAGAAATGCAGCTATAGCAAAGAAGTGCAGCTATAGCAAAGAAATACAGTTATAGCAAAGAAATGCTGTTATAACAGAGAAATGCTGTTATAGCAGAGAAATGCTGTTACAGCAAAGTAATATAGAGAATACCAGATGATAGGCTTACATTGGTATGAAATACCGAAATTAAGTTGCATCTCCATTCAAAAACCGATATACTGTAATTTGCCCGAAGTGAGTTATCTGAAACGATAACAAGATACTTCGGAAAGTCAGAGGCTGTCTTTGGCAGCAATATCTGGCGATATATATATGAAAGCAGGTGATTATGTGGTTGAATTAGACCAGTTTAAGACAACTTTAAACACATTCAAAGACCCACTGCAGGAAGTAAGGGATTCACTTTGACCTCGCTAACAAAGAGCGAAGGATTGCGGAGTTAGAAAGAGAAATGGAAGCTCCGGGATTTTGGGACAATCCGGAAAAATCTCAGGAGCAGATGAAAGAGCTGAAGAGCAAAAAGGATGATGTGGAAGTTTTTGCCAATCTCCAATCTCAGTATGAAGACATTGAGACAATGATCGAGATGGGATATGAGGAAAATGATGCATCTTTGATTCCAGAGATCCAGGAGATGCTGGATGAGTTTCAGGATACCTTTGAGAAAATCCGTATGAAGACATTGCTGTCCGGAGAATATGACGGGGATAATGCCATTGTGACGCTTCACGCCGGAGCTGGCGGAACCGAGTCCTGTGACTGGGCAGGCATGCTGTATCGTATGTACACCAGATGGGCTTCTGATAAAGGCTACAATGTGGAGGCGCTTGATTATCTGGACGGAGATGAAGCCGGTATCAAGTCAGTGACTTTCCAGGTAAACGGGGAAAATGCTTACGGTTATCTGAAATCTGAGAAGGGTGTTCACCGTCTGGTTAGGATTTCGCCTTTTAATGCGGCGGGTAAACGTCAGACGTCCTTTGTATCCTGTGATGTCATGCCGGATATTGAGGAGGATGTGGACATTGAGATCAATGATGAGGATATCAGAATCGACACCTACCGTTCCAGCGGAGCTGGCGGACAGCATATTAATAAGACTTCATCTGCCATCCGAATCACACATTTTCCCACAGGAATCGTGGTACAGTGTCAGAATGAGCGTTCCCAGCATATGAACAAAGATAAGGCAATGCAGATGTTGAAAGCGAAGCTTTATATTTTAAAGCAGCAGGAAAACGCACAAAAAGCAGCAGGAATTCGCGGCGAAGTGACAGAAATCGGATGGGGCAATCAGATCCGTTCTTATGTTATGCAGCCATATACAATGGTAAAAGATCACAGGACCAATGCGGAAAGCGGAAACGTAGATGCGGTCATGGATGGAGATATCGATCTGTTTATCAATGCGTATTTGAAATGGCAGACACTTTCAGAGAAGTAAAAATGCTTGCATCCTGTGTTAGATTGTGATAACCTATCTTTGTTGCAAAAACAAATGTATCTCTGACGCAAACACTGGAGGCATGGAATGAGTGACAAAAACAGATATTTTGTATTGAAGCAAAAGGCGGTTCCGGAGGTACTACTGAAGGTAGTAGATGCGAAACGACTGATAGAGTCCGGAAAGGCAGCTTCTGTGCAGGACGCTACGGATATGGTAGGGATCAGCAGAAGTTCTTTCTACAAATATAAAGATGATATCTTTCCTTTTCATGACAATGCGAAGGGACAGACGATCACGATGGTCATTCAGCTGGATGACGAGCCGGGATTATTGTCGTTGGTATTAAAGATTATTGCGGAATTTCATGCGAATATCCTTACGATCCATCAGAGTATTCCGGTAAATGGGATCGCATCTCTGACATTGAGCGTGGATGTATTGCCTGATACAGGAGATGTAGAGCAGATGGTATCCTCTATAGAACGTCAGCTTGGAATACATTATTTAAAAATATTAGCGAGGGAATAAAGATGACAAAGATTGCATTATTAGGGTACGGAACAATAGGATCCGGCGTGGCAGAGGTGCTTCGCATCAATGGGGAAAGCATTGCGAAAAAAGCCGGAGATCAGATTGAAGTAAAATATATTTTGGATTTAAGAGAATTTCCGGGAGATCCCAACGAGGATAAAGTTGTTCATGACTATGATATCATTGTAAATGATCCGGAAGTGGCTATTGTAGTAGAGGCTATGGGCGGCGTGGAGCCGGCGTATACTTTTACAAAAAAGGCATTGCTTGCAGGAAAGAGTGTCGCCACCTCCAATAAAGCGTTGGTGGCAAAGCATGGCGCCGAACTGATTCAGATTGCGGCTGACAAGAAGCTGAATTTCCTGTTTGAAGCAAGTGTTGGCGGCGGTATTCCGATCATTCGTCCGCTGATTTCCTGCCTGACAGCAAATGTCATAGAGGAGATTACCGGTATTTTAAATGGTACAACGAATTATATGATGACAAAAATGTCAGAGGAAGGTTCGGAGTTTGACGATGTATTGAAGGATGCACAGCAGAAAGGTTATGCGGAGGCAGATCCGACCGCCGATATCGAGGGCCATGATGCATGCCGGAAGATTGCGATCCTGACATCTTTGATCTGTGGAAAACAGGTAGATTTTGAGGATATTCATTGTGAAGGTATCACTCATATTTCTGCGACGGATATTAAATATGCAAAAGCTCTTGGAAAGAGTATCAAGCTTCTGGCGTCCAGCCGTCTGGCAGACGGGAAATACTGTGTGCTGGTGGCTCCGTTTATGCTGCCTGCATCACATCCGCTTTATCCGGTCAGCGGTGTGTTCAATGCAGTATTTGTCCGGGGAAATGTACTGGGAGACTCTATGTTTTATGGCAGCGGCGCAGGAAAGCTTCCGACAGCCAGTGCGGTAGTTGCGGATGTAGTAGATATCGTAAAACATACTGGTAAAAATATTGCCATTGAATGGAGTGCAGAGAAGATGGAGCTTGTAGATTATAAACAGGCGGAATATCGTTTCTTCGTCCGTACGGATGCTGCAAAGGCAGAAGTAGAAGCCGCATTCGGAGCAGTTTCCTATGTAGAGATTCCTGACTGCGCAGAGACAGCGTTTATAACAGAGCTTATGAGCGGAGAGAAATATGAAGCGGCAGCAGGAAAGCTTGGTAATATTATAAATATGATCCGCATGGACTAGCAGAGAGGAAATGAACATGAAATATGTAGTAATTTTAGGCGATGGTATGGCTGACCGTCCGCTGGAAGAGCTGGGAAATAAAACCCCCTTGGAATATGCAAAAACTCCGGTAATGGACGAATTGGCATCCAAGGGCGAAATCGGCATGGTACATACGATTCCGGATGGAATGAAGCCGGGCAGTGATACAGCGAATCTGTCGGTGCTGGGATACAATCCAAGAAAGTATTATTCGGGCCGCTCTCCGCTGGAAGCTTTAAGCATTGGCGTGGACATGAAAGCGACAGATATTGCTCTGCGCTGTAATATTGTTACATTGTCTGAAGAGGAAGAAAATTACGAGGACAGGACGATTATTGATCACAGCTCCGGAGAGATCAGCACTGAGGATGCTGCAGTTTTGTTAGATGCAGTAAGAAAAGAGCTTGAGACAGATATTTATAAATTTTACGTAGGAACCAGTTATCGTCATCTGTTGATCTGGGACAAAGGCGAGGTAATTGATCTGGTACAGCCTCATGATGTTTTGGGTCAGACCATAGGGCAGCATTTGCCTCAGGATGAAGCGTTGCGGGAGATGATGAAGAAGAGCTACGACATTCTTGTGAACCATCCGATCAATGTGGAGAGAAAGAAGCAGGGGCTGAATCCGGCAAATTCCTGTTGGTTCTGGGGCGCGGGAACGAAACCGGCGCTGTCTTCCTTTGAGGATAAAACACAGAAAAAAGGCGCTATGATATCTGCTGTTGATTTGCTGAAAGGTATCGCAGTAGGCTCCTCCATGAAAGTTATTACGGTAGAAGGCGCAAATGGCGGCTTAAATACCAATTATGAAGGAAAAGCGCAGGCAGCCGTTGATGTGTTGACCAAGGATGGCTATGATTTCGTATATGTTCATGTGGAAGCTCCGGATGAGATGGGCCATCAGGGCAGCATCGAGAGGAAAGTGAAGGCCATTGAATATCTGGATAGCCGTTTGATCAAAGCTGTTAAGGAAGGGCTTGATGCATCAGGAGAGGACTATCGTATGGTTATTCTGCCGGATCATCCGACACCGATCTGCATTCGTACCCATTCTTCTGAGAGCGTGCCATATCTTCTATATGACAGCACAAAGCTTGAGGAACACACATGGAAGTATAACGAAAGAGAAGCGGAAGCGACAGATAATTTTATCGCCAAGGGACATGAGATTATAGATTATCTGTTAAGTGAATGAGTATTATACGGGAATTGAGATAAAGATAAAAGAGAGGGAGCTGTCAGATGCAGTTCCCTCTCGCATTCTATAGATTTCAGTGTGAGACTCAGGTAAAAATCAATAATGATTCCGGGGGTAGTACTGGCTGCTGTCCTGATAGGAAGCGTTTTCATTGTTTCCATAGTAACATGTGGTATCTTCTCCTATAACGTCCTGATAGAATATAGTCAGCGCCTGACGCATATACGGGACAACCCACAGAAAACCGATCAGAGATATGCATCCTATGATCAGCAATCCGACAAAAGACAGGAAGAGTAAGAAAAGACGGCGTTTGTTTCCTTTCATGTAAGTCCAGCTTGTGCGGAATGCGTCTTTGGCGCCCATGTCAGGCCGGTCTATGAGCAGAAACGAAACGAATGAAAATCCCAGTATCAGCCAGATATATACAATCAGAGAAATGATTACACAAATGACAGCAATTGTCATGGCCTGTGTACCGGGAAGCTCTCCAAAATCCGGTATCTGGAGTCCGAAAGACTGAAATGTTTTCAATAAGTATAAAGACGCATAAGTGACTAATATGCTCATTGGTATTTCGCATATAAAGGAAATGAGAGCCATGATCAGACCGGAGATCAGAAATCTGTTGGGCTCATTTTTCAGGGCAAACAAAAATTCTTTAAACTCAAATTGCTGATGTCTGGCTGATTTTAAGTGCATGCTGTAAATACCAGCTTCGAAGAGAAAGGACAGCATACTGACAAGAAGCATTGCTATATAGCGGATCACTTGAGAGAGAATACTGGTCTGTGCAAAGAGTGTTCCGGAAAAAATACTGCTGATCAGCGCCACTACCGCCGCAATAACTAAAGTTGCACCGATGATATATCCGTATTTGCCAAGGAGATTTTCTCTGGCGTCTGCCTTGATGTCACTGATGGGACGGGATGAGATCCGATAATTTTTTTCGGAGTCAAAATATGAGTTTTCCATATTGATATAACGCTCCAATCTGATAATATATACTTAATTGAACCACTAATGTTCCATAAGGGATATCAATGAAACGATAACGAATCATTGAGGGTACTTAATATATGAAACGAATTAACCGAGAGGTCATTATGAATTCACGATATAAGGGAAGGACAAAAGCAGAAGACAATCTGTACACGGCAGGTCTGTGTATTATTTTAGCAGTGATCGTGCTTTTTATCTGGAAACGTCTGATGTTTCCGGATGTAATTGTTTCCAAAGTTATGCGTCCCTGTGTACTGCACACGCTGACCGGATATTATTGTCCGGGATGCGGCGGTACCCGATCCGTGGAGGCGCTGTTTCGCGGAAAGTTTTTGGTATGTGCAGGGGATTATCCTCTTACTGCCTATGCTACCGTTATGTTCGTCTGGTTTATGGTCAGCCAGACCGTGGAACGTCTCAGCAAAGGGAAGTTAAACATTGGTCTGCAATGGCGGAACAGTTATCTGTGGATCGCGCTTGGAATTCTGATCGTTCATTTTATAGTTATAAATATAATTTACATAGTTACAGGGGCGGACCCGTTTTTGTCATAAACTGTTTTATGCTATCGGTCCGTATATTAGTTGAGCTGGTTTGAATAAAGCTCCATCATACGCTGTGTGTTATCCATAACATCTTTCATAAAGTTGTCGATGCCGCCGTATTGCGTCATGGTAGAAGCAAGCATAAATGCATACAGCGCTACGGTAACTGCGATGGCGATCACGCCTAAGATGATGCCGGTCTGCGCCTGCTTGCAGGGATTCTTTGCATTTCCACGGGATAACAGGCCGAATATGATGGCAAGTCCGCCGAAGATCAAACCTGTATACAGACAGCACATGGTCACAAGTCCCAGTATACCGAGAATGAGGGCCAGTACGGAAAATGTATTTGGATTTCCAGTCGTTTTTCTGTTCATAAGGTTCCTCCTTTGAAAGCATGTTTATTTTAACATGGCTATTTGAAAAAAACAACCGGCATACTTGAAGATGGCGGACAGATTTGGTACACTAAAATACTGGTATATTACAAAAAATATGATAAAAAGTAAGGACAGGTAATTTTTATGGATATTATCCGCATATTGGCACAGGAGCTTGGAATCAGAGCCGGACAGGCAGAGGCAGCGGTAAAGCTGATCGATGAGGGAAATACGATTCCGTTTATTTCACGATATCGGAAAGAGGCGACAGGGGCTTTAAATGATGAGGTTTTGAGAACTCTTTATGAGAGGCTTTGTTATCTGCGCAATCTGGAAGAGAAAAAGCAGCAGGTACTTGGAAGTATTGAAGAGCAGGGAAAGCTGACAGAGGAGCTAAAGCAACAGATTTTGGCGGCGGAGACGCTGGTAGCCGTAGACGATCTCTATCGTCCGTATCGGCCGAAACGAAGAACCCGTGCGATTATTGCAAAGGAAAAAGGTCTGGAGCCATTGGCTAATATTTTATGTCTGCAGCAGACAAAGAAATCAATGGAAGAAGAGGCCGCAGCATACATAAATGAAGACAAAGAGGTTTTGTCTGCAGAGGATGCCATCGCAGGAGCGCTGGATATTGTGGCTGAGACAATATCGGATGATGCCCAGTACCGTCAGTATATCCGTAAGATTACAGCGCAAAAAGGAATGCTTTCCTCTGAGGCAAAGGATGAAACAGCGGAATCTGTTTATGAGATGTATTATCATTTTTCGGAACCAGTGTCAAAACTGGCCGGGCACAGAGTGCTGGCTTTAAACAGGGGAGAAAAGGAAAAGATCCTTACTGTTAAAATAGAAGCGCCGCAGGAAGATATTTTACGGTACTTAGAGAAAAAAATGATTGTCAGAGACAATCCGAATACAACTCCTTATATAAAGGAAGCAATCGAGGACAGTTATAAACGTCTGATCGCACCTTCCATTGAACGGGAGATAAGAAATGAGCTGACGGAATCGGCAGAAGACGGAGCGATAAAAGTGTTCGGCAAAAATCTGGAGCAGCTTTTAATGCAGCCGCCGATCGCAGGACAGACTGTGCTTGGGTGGGACCCGGCATTTCGTACCGGCTGTAAGCTTGCGGTGGTGGATCCTACCGGAAAGGTGTTGGACACTGTAGTGATCTTTCCTACTGCGCCGCAAAATAAAGTGGCAGAGTCTAAAAAGATATTGAAAAAGCTGATCGATAAATACCATATCACATTGATTTCCGTAGGAAATGGAACAGCATCCAGGGAGTCGGAGCAAGTGATCGTGGAGCTGTTGAAGGAGCTTTCCGTACCGGTGCAGTATGTGATCGTGAATGAAGCGGGGGCGTCCGTATATTCTGCCAGCAAACTGGCAACGGAGGAGTTTCCGAATTTTGATGTGGGACAGAGGAGCGCAGCTTCTATCGCGAGACGGCTTCAGGACCCGTTGGCAGAACTGGTAAAGATCGATCCAAAATCCATAGGCGTCGGTCAGTATCAGCATGATATGAATCAGAAGAAGTTAAGCGAGACGTTGGAAGGTGTAGTGGAGGATTGTGTAAATAAGGTCGGAGTGGATCTTAACACGGCTTCTGCGTCTTTGTTAGAATACATTTCCGGCATTACTAAGACGATAGCTAAAAATATTGTGACCTATCGGGAGGAGAATGGCCGTTTTACCAACAGAAAGCAGCTTTTAAAAGTGGCAAAGCTGGGACCCAAAGCATATGAGCAGTGTGCAGGCTTTATGCGCATTCTGGATGGCGATAATCCATTGGATGCTACCAGCGTACACCCGGAAAGTTATGAAGCAGCTACAGCGCTGTTGAAAAATCTTGGATATGACCTGGAGGATCTGAAAAACCAGAATTTGAAGGGAATCTCAAAAAAGATAAAAGATAAAAAGACAATGGCTGATAAGGTCGGTGTTGGCGAACTGACCTTTGACGATATGGTAAAGGAATTGGAGAAACCTGCCAGAGATCCGCGGGAGGATATGCCGAAACCGATCCTGCGAACAGACGTATTAGAGATGAAGGATCTGACCGAGGGCATGATTCTGAAAGGCACCGTGCGCAATGTGATTGATTTCGGAGCATTCGTGGATATCGGAGTTCATCAGGATGGACTGGTGCATATTTCGCAGATCTGCGACCGCTATATCAAACATCCGCTGGAGGCGGTATCCGTTGGGGATGTGGTGGATGTGCAGGTGCTCAGCGTGGATCTGAAGAAGAAACGTATTGGATTAACAATGAAAATCAAGAAGTAATAAATGAGATATTGAAATGGGCGGAGATTTCAGCGATACCGCCGGATGGGGAATGAAACATGATCATAGAGACTTATTCTCCGGAGGAGACATTTGAATTAGGAAAAAAATTAGGCCGGGAGGCAATTCCGGGACAGTTATATACCTTGATCGGAGATTTGGGCGTAGGAAAAACCGTGCTGACCCAGGGCATTGCCCGGGGGCTTGGAATCGCAGAGCCGATCTGCAGTCCGACCTTTACCATTGTACAGGTATATGACGAGGGCAGAATGCCGTTCTATCATTTTGATGTTTACCGCATTGGCGATATCGAGGAGATGGAAGAGATCGGATACGAGGACTATTTTTATGGAAATGGCCTTACAATGATAGAATGGGCAAATTTGATTGAAGAGATCCTGCCGGAATCCTATCGGCAGATTACGATCGAGAAGGATTTGGAAAAAGGATTTGATTATCGCAGGATCATGATCGAGGAGGTGCGGCGCGCATGAAAATACTTGCACTGGACAGCTCAGGATTAGTAGCCAGTGTGGCAGTCATTGAGGACGATAATATGCTGGCAGAGTATACGATCAATTATAAAAAGACGCATTCTCAGACGCTGCTTCCCATGCTGGATGAAATCGGGAAGATGATAGAATTGGATATGACAACTGTGGATGCCATCGCTTTGGCTGCGGGACCGGGCTCTTTTACAGGTCTTCGCATTGGTTCCGCTACAGCAAAGGGATTGGGCCTGGCATTGGATAAACCGTTGATTTCTGTTCCAACGGTGGATGGACTGGCATATAACCTTTTTGGCTGCCGGGATATGGTATGTCCTCTGATGGATGCCCGAAGAAATCAGACCTATACGGGATTGTATGAATTTAAGGAAGATGGGATGCATGTTCTGCTTGAACAGTGTGCCGTTGGCATTGATGAGATTATTGAAAAAATAAATGAAAAGGATCGTCCGGTAGTTTTTTTGGGGGATGGTGTTGCTGTATTTAAACAGTTCATCGCAGATCACTGTCGGGTCAGCTATTCTTTTGCTCCGGCTCATATGAACAAACAGCGCGCGGCTGCGGTTGCGGCTCTTGGTTTAAAACTTGCCGGGGAAGGAAGGCTGGAATCAGCGGCGGAGCACAGACCGGATTATCTGCGATTATCCCAGGCTGAGCGCGAGCGAAAAGAGCGAGAGCATGCAGCAGAGTAAGGATAGTTCAGAAAAAAGCATGCAGCAGAGCGGAGAAAGCTTAGAAAAGAAAGCGTGCAGCAGAGTGGAGAAAGCTTAGAAAGAATGCATGCAGCAGAGCGGAGAAAGCTTAGAAAGAATGCATGCAATAGAGCGGAGAAGATTTAGTGAAAGAAAATGAAACAGTGAACATAGTAACTGTACGTGAAATGGTGCAGACGGATGTGACGGCGGTGGCGCAGATTGAAAAAGAAGCATTTTCTATGCCCTGGAGTGAGCAGGGATTTGCGGATGCCCTAAAGCAGGAAAATACGATTTTTCTGGTGGCGGAATATGAAGGTCATATTGCGGGATATTGCGGACTGTATTACGCAGCAGATGAAGGCGAGATTACAAATGTGGCAGTAAAAGAAAGTCTTCGCCGGCGAAAGATCGCTGACGGAATCATTTCGGAAATCATAAAAGCCGCCCGGCAAAAAAAAATAGCTGCTATTTATCTGGAAGTGAGGGAATCCAATCTTCCGGCGAGAAAATTGTATGAAAAGCATGGATTTGTGCCGCAGGGGATTCGGAAAAATTTTTACAGGAATCCCCGGGAGCATGCGGTTGTTATGATTTGCCAGCCAGAAGTTTCCACTGTAGAATCGGGCTCTGAGCGATTACAATAAATATATTCTTAAAAGATAAAGCAGGAGGCCGGCTATGAGAAAAGAAAATCGTATTTTTTGTAATTGTTGTGGAAGAGAGTTGAAGAAGCAAGGGGATATGTGCCTGGAAGACTTTTTACATATTAAAAAGGACTGGGGATATTTCTCGTCAAAAGATGGCTGTAGTCAGGAGGCGGATGTTTGCGAAGAATGTCTGACACAGTGGATGGGAACTTTCCGGTATGCGCCGGACAGTTGGGAACGCACAGAAATTTAGGAGAATTAGATGTTAGATGTATGTTTACTTGGAACCGGCGGTATGATGCCGCTTCCATATCGAAAACTGACTTCATTGATGACACGCTTCAATGGGAGTAACCTGCTCATTGATTGCGGAGAGGGAACACAGGTAGCGATCAAGGAAAAAGGATGGAGCTTTCATCCTATTGATGTGATCTGCTTTACCCATTATCATGCGGATCATATCAGCGGATTGCCGGGCTTGCTTCTGACAATGGGAAATGCAGACCGGACAGAGCCGGTACTCATGGTCGGTCCGAGGGGACTGGAGCGCGTGGTTACGGCATTGCGGACGATTGCACCGGAACTGCCTTTTCCGATTCTTTTTCACGAGTTGACGCAGAGGGAAGAGGATCTGGAAGTAAAGGGTTATAAGATTCACGCATTTCGGGTTAATCATAATGTGACCTGTTATGGCTATACGTTGGAAATAGACCGTGTCGGAAAG
>CAZLZX010000063.1:0-13837 GCA_964564095.1 uncultured Eubacterium sp.
AGATCTACGGTGTTCTGCCACAGCTTGTCAAACCACATTGGCGACTCCTCCGGCTTACATACAACGATCATCTCCTGTTTCTCAAACTGATGAATACGGTATACACCACGCTCTTCGATTCCATGAGCGCCCTTTTCTTTTCTGAAGCACGGCGAATAGCTTGTCAATGTCTTTGGCAGCTTGTCCTCTTCAATAATTGTGTCAATAAATTTACCGATCATGGAATGCTCAGAGGTACCGATCAGATAAAGATCCTCTCCCTCGATTTTATACATCATAGCATCCATCTCATCAAAGCTCATAACGCCGGTAACTACGTTGCTTCGGATCATAAACGGCGGAATACAATAAGTAAATCCACGGTCAATCATGAAATCTCTGGCATATGCTGTCATAGCGGAATGCAGTCTTGCAATATCGCCCTGCAGATAATAAAAACCATTACCAGCAACTTTTCTGGCGCTGTCAAGATCAATACCGTCAAATTTCTCCATGATCTCCGTATGATAGGGAATCTCAAAATCAGGAACTACCGGTTCGCCGTATCTCTGTACTTCCACGTTCTCACTGTCATCTTTTCCAATCGGAACAGAAGGATCAATGATATTCGGAATTGTCATCATGTTCTGTTTGATCTTTTCCTGAAGCTCTTCTTCCTGTGCTTCCAGTTCCGTCAAACGGGCTGCATCTTTGGCAACCTGCTCTTTTAAAGCCATCGCTTCTTCTTTTTTGCCCTGTCCCATCAGAGCGCCGATCTGCTTTGAAATTTTATTTCTGTTGGCACGAAGTGCGTCAGCTTCCTGCTGTACGGCACGGGCCTTTTCATCCAGTTCGATCACTTCGTCTACCAATGGAAGCTTTCTGTCCTGAAATTTATTTTTAATGTTCTGTTTTACGATATCCGGATTTTCTCGTAAAAATTTAATATCGATCATATTTCCTCCTCATAACCGGTTCAACACTCTCAACTTAACCGATTAACTATTTATCTGGATTTCTTTTCTATAAGATTATACACTTATCCAAATTAGTAATCAAGAAAAACTCTGTTTAATTTGCTGCACATTTTACCACGAAATCCTGGAATTTCTTAATCTTATGATTTTCCTTTTCCAATCAATACTTTCTTTCCTTGAAACGCAAAACCATATTTCCTGATTCTTTCTGTTGAAATACCTTTCGCTTCCAACACAGAAGCATATTGTTTATCATCAATTTGCTGCAATGCCGTCTGTACAGTATCTCTCAGTTCCTTTTCATCTTCCGGATCCTGTACTTTAAATTCTATGATAATTCCATCATCCTGCATATCTCTTGGTTCAAGCAGAATATCATATCTTCCAAATCCGCTCTCTCTGTTGGAGGTAATAATATAGCGCTCTTCCAACGAAACTATTAAACCAAGGACAAAGCCATGGAAAAATCGTTCCGGTTCATTTTCCTCAGATGGTCTGTTTCCACTGTCAAAAAAACTGAACATGATTCTGGACACCCGGTTCATATAGGCATTCATCGCCTTTAAATCATCCAGCAGCAACGCTTTGATAAAATCATTATATCCACTGTCATAATCAGAAAACCAATCATATATCATGTTTTCAAACATAATACGTACTTCTTTATTTGTGAGCGCCAACTGATAAAAAATGCGCCCTGTACGTTCTATGAATCTGGTTTCTACTATTTTTAGATATCCGCCTGCAAGTAATAAGCTCCAAATGGAGCTTTCCTTCACAGATAATTGATCATACACGATCTGCTCATCAATCAGAACTTCTATATTTTTTCCACATAGCAAAGCTTCAAAAAGCTGTTTCGTATCTTTGCTTCCCTCACGGATCACTTTTCCAGCCAAACTGTTAGAACTGGTATTTGCCCAATAGGCTCCAAGCCTGCCGGTATCAAGATAGTTTAAAATTGACCACGGATTGTAAATATCTGTCCTTTTCCCAAATGTAAATCCGTCATACCAGTCCTTTACCTCCTGCATTTTATCCGGCATTTTATATTCCTTCAGGGCAGCCAGGACTTCCTGTTCTGTAAACCCAAAACAATCCGAATATTCCTCTGATGTCGTGGTCACAACTTTCAGATTATTCAAATCAGAAAAAATAGATTCCTTACTCACTCTGGTAATCCCCGTCATGATTGCACGTTCCAGATAAGGATTCCCCTTAAATGTGGCGTTAAACAGGTTGCGGGTAAAAGCTGTCAGTTCTTTCCAAAATCCATTTACATATGCCTCCTGCATAGGCGTGTCGTATTCGTCCAGCAGCAGGATAACTTTCCTTCCATAATAGCGATATAAGTAATCGGACATACATCTTAATGATGCTGAAATATCTGCATCATCCATATCGGATGATATATTAAGAAAATATTCTTTTTCACTATTATCCAAAATATCTTTTTCTGCAAGAAAAGAATATTTGCGATACACTCCAACGATTGATGCACATATTTTCTTTCTCGCTGAAACATAAGATTGCTCTTTGACATCCGAAAAGCTTAACGAAATTACCGGATAGGTTCCCTGCAATTTCCTGTACTCTTCTTCTTCCCAGATATGCATCCCTTCAAATAGCCGACTGTCTGCATATTTTACAGAAAAGAAATGTTCTACCATGCTCATCGTCAGTGTCTTACCAAAACGGCGCGGACGTGTGAGCAGCGTCACATCATCCATTGACTCCCACCATTCCTTAATAAACATCGTCTTATCTATATAAAAGACATTTCGGGTTATGATTTTCTCAAAATCCTGTATTCCGATCCCAACCGTTCTTGCCATATTGACACCCCTTTTTTAACAACCGTTACGGTTATTTTTTAGTGTATAAAAGAAAAATTATCCCTGGAAACCCGCAAACATTACCCTGCATCTCTTCTTATAAAAAGCGATTCCATATTTTAAAATATGCTCGATTCCTTCATCAAGAAGCTCTTCTTCATACCGCTTACGCTCAATCTGCTCCAGCGCTTCCCTGCAGGCCGTCTCCAATCTTCCATCCTCTGCATATTTTATTTCAATCACAATGCCAACTTTACCATCATCTGTCTCTATCAGAATATCACTGTATCCGTCTCCGGATTCCTTATTGGAAGAAACACTCCATGCTTGCTGAAAACCCAGGATTCCCAATAAAATACCGTGAAAGAAGTTTTCCTTCATCTGCTTTTTTACAAAGGTATCACGAATGCTGATCGTTCGCTTCAAATATTCCCCCAGCAGCCTTTCCACCTCTTGTGGATTCCCATTTTCCAGAGCCCCGCAAAAAGCTTCCAGCATTTCACCATTCTTGGGAACATTTTCCTTAAAAAATTCCATAATCTGTGTTGTGAAGATTTTCCTGATTTCTATATTCGGTATTGCCAGTCGGAAATTGTCTCCTTCCGGCTTTCCCCGCTGTGTAAGATATCCGGTAGTAAGCAGTACACTCCATAGATTCTCTATAGAAGCATACATATCTTTATACGTCAGTTCCTGATGTATTTCTTTTATGATCACTTCGCCGGCAACCAATTTTTCGATCTCACGTCTGGCCGATCCTTTCTCCGATTCCTGAATAAAACGCCTTACAGCCTCATTACTGCTGGTATTAGACCAGTAGTTCTTTGGCTTTGCATCCTGATCTGCCAATAACGCATCGCAATAATTAATTACATCCCAGGGACAATATACCTCTACATTCCCGAACTGATAGCCGTCATACCATTCCTTTACTTCATCATAATGATCAGAAATTTCATAGTATTCCAACATTTCCCGTACTTCTCTGTCTGTAAACCCAAAATATTCATCAAACTGCACTTCTGCAACCGACAGAACCTTTAAATTATTTAATCCGGTAAAAATACTCTCTTTCGAGATACGCATACACCCGGTCAGCACCGCAAATTTAAGGCTGTCGTTCGTTTTCAGCGCATATTCAAACATATTGCGAATAAACAAAACCATCCGGTCATAATATCCCCGTTCAAATGCTTTCGCCAACGGTACATCATACTCATCAATCAGCAGGATTACCTTGCTCCCATGGTGCTTTTCAAGAAGCTCTGACAAAACCTTCAGGCTGCTGCACAAAACCGCCTCGCTCATATCCGCCTGCAGCAATGCGGCAAATGCCTCTTTATCATAAGTAGTCAGATGTTCACTGTCCAAAAGATACTGAAATCTTCTCGCTTCCCCGCAAACAACCTAAACCGCCATATCACAGGCATTTTCATAGGTTCCTGCATTGACGCCCTTTAATGAAACTAATATTACAGGAAACTTCCCCATATATTCTTCGCAAAGGGAAGACTCTTTTGAAATTTCCAGATTTTCAAAATATTCCTTATTCCCGCCCAGTTCAAAGAAACTTTTCAGCATGCTCATGTTTAAAGATTTTCCAAATCTTCTTGGGCGTGTAAAAAGATTTACTTTTGCCCAATGATCAAGGAGCTCCTTAATAAGATTTGACTTATCCACATAATAAAAATCCTCTGTCTGTAATTCGTCAAAATTTTCTATTCCAATCGGCAGTTTCTTTTTTCTGGCTTCCATTTCATTACACCCTTTACTTGAATTTCTGTCTTTTCCTGGCATATATCTGTCTGGCGCATTTATTCTCTGTGTTTCACGGCAGATATTTTTTATATTATAGCAGAAATCGTATCCAAAACCTACTGCTACTTTTCAGTTCTTTCTATTCCATTTTTCTACGTTCTCCTCTGTTCCCATAATATGTTTCTACAAATCGTCCGCTTCATAGGAATACAACACAATCCCTTCTTCCGTTTTCTCAAATCTCATATAATTCCTGTCTACTACAGAAAATAAGCTTCCTGTTCCATCACTTTCATATTCAGACGAATAATCCTGAAATACAATCCTGAACTTTCCTTCATCTGGAATGCTATTTTTTCTCATCTTTAGCGTACAAGTAACATCTTTCCATTGATCACTATCGTCTGAATAATTCCACACTCCATCCAAACAATAAGTCTCATCCAAGCGAATCTTCTTTTTGTATTCCTTCTCTGGATGCTTTTCATTTGGCCAATATATAACAAGATATAGGTCCCTTGGGAAATCCCAATCTTCTCCTATCCAAAGACCAACTTTTATATTTACCTCAACCTCTGTTCCATATGGAAATAATGTACCATTTTTACCCAAATCTTCTATCTTATATCTGGCAATGCTCTGATCTGGCATTAAAGGCTCTGACGCTTCACACTGCATACTGCCATATCCTCCCAAAAGCAATACTACTGCATATATAACTATACTAATATTTAATGCAATTCTCTTTTTCATATTTTTACTTCATCCCTTCTTCGTCATCTTATACCCACTCATTTTGTTATCTTATATCCACTCATTTTGTTATCTTATATCCTGACGATGATTACTAATCATCAACTTTTTTTAATTCCAATTTATATGTAGATCCGCCACAAATTGTAGGGGTTTTTAAATAAAGACTCTCCCCATCTTTAACAACATACTTTTTGCCCGCCTTATAATCATCCATTGAACCACTCTCATCCACCAGACCATGCACCTTTATTGTGACCGAATCTTCTTTAACTTTTTTTATCTTGATTTTTATTTTTTCATAGTCTTTTGACAAATCTATTACATTACTTTTTTTAATATCATAATCTTCTATTATATCTTCTACATTTTCCATAGAATCTTCTGTTTCCCAAACATGTTCCGTAATACTTAAAATATATTCTGCATTTCCTGTGCAGCCATACAAATTGCTAATAGCAATCAACAATATAAACATATATACAACTTTTCTAAGCTTTTTTATCATTCTTCATATCTCCTTCTGCTTTTCAACTATACTTTCCCGATTAACTTTTATAAAAGAACAAGTCACATACCGTCAGGAAAAATCATGTTTTCTCTATTTGTGTTATCTGTATTTTCCTGTTTTTTCATGTTTTATTATAACCTAAAACTTTCGGTTTGTAAATTTAAGAAACAGGAAACATGCGGTTTCCCACACATTTCCTGCTTTCAAACGTTATCTCTTACTCTCTTCTCAATGCGTCGATCGGATTCAAATTCGCTGCCTTATAGGATGGAAGCAACCCAAAGATGATTCCGATTACCATAGAAAATACCACCGCTATGATAATCGCAGGCACGCTGATGGCTACCGGCGTGCTGCTGACCTTTGATATTACCTCCGCCAGCACAATTCCCGCCACAATACCGATGACGCCGCCCAGGCTGGTCAGCACTGCCGCTTCTGTCAAAAACTGTCCCAATATATGCTTCTTGCATGCACCGATGGCTTTCTTTAAACCGATCTCCTGCGTTCTCTCTGTCACAGATACCAGCATAATATTCATGACGCCGATACCACCGACCACAAGAGAAATGCCTGCAATCCAGATCAGCATCCTGTTTGTAGACTGGCTCAGTTCCTGAATCTCCTTTGCCTGCTCCAACAGATCCTGTCCCTTATATTGAATGGTCTCATCCATGACTGTCAGATTTGCATTCAGTATGTCCGCAGCCATCTTCCCTACGGACGCCATGGAATCCGTATCCTCTGCTTTCAACAGCAGATTCTGAGGCTCGTCATAGGCAAACGCTACCGGCCATACCGCAGACGGAATATACACTCTTCCGCTGCTGTCCTGGGCATAAGTATAATAATCATCCATAGAATTAATGACCGGCTCAAATCCGCTTTTCTTTGCCGTAACTCCAACTACCACATAAGGCTCTCCCTTAATTTCAATGGTCTTACCTACAGGATCCTCTCCCTGGAATAGCGAGCTTGCAGAATCCTCATCCAAAACTGCTACTTTTCTGTACTTTTCATAGTCATTGCTGTCAAAACCTCTGCCTGACTTTATGACATTGCTGCTGGTGTTAAAATAATTCTCATCGATTCCAACCACATATCCGCCCGACAATGTAATGTTTTTATAGCAGACAGCTTCATCCCCCTGGCGGCTGGTATACAAAGAAGCATTCTCCACACCTTCAATAGACTTAATCTGTTCCAGCACATCCGCGGTAATCACGGGCACCCCGTCCGGAATTCCATAATACTCTGTTTCATAAGTCCACTCGTCCTGATAAAGTTCTACCTTAACCGTATTGTCTCCGGAACCGATCAGGTTTTGCTTGATCTGCTCGTTTGTTCCCTGAATCGTAGATACAATGGCAATGATGGCTGCAATACCTATAATGATTCCAAGCATTGTCAGGAAGGAACGCATTTTATGTGACCAGATTCCCTGAAATGATAATCTGATATTCTCCAGCATTTTTCATTCCTCCCCCCTACATCATTTCATCGGAATCCGTAACCTTGATTCCTTCTTTTGCAGTCTTGCCATATGGAAACGCTACTCTGTCCTCTAAGGAAAGACCGGATTTGATCTCTACGGCGTACCCATATATCGTCCTTCCGGTATTCACATACTGTTTTACCAGGCGATTGTTTTCATCTGCTTTGTACACATAGGATTTTCCGTTTTCTGTCCTCACATATGCCTTCTGGAGATAAATCGTATCTCCATTTTCATCTCCGCCCACTGTCATAGTCAGATCTACATATTCTCCATTTTTCAGTCCGGATGTATCCTCGATAAAGGCAGTATAAGGATAATAAGAAACATTCTGATTTCCAGCGCCATAAGCATTTGCGATCGAAGCGGGATAATCAGAAATTTCTGTGATCGTCGCCTCACAGTTGATACCGCTCTCCCACGCCATGACCTGAACCGTCTGACCCGGTTTTACCTGATCCAGCAATAATTCACTGACCTGTCCGGTCACATACAGACCTTCCGTTCCGGTTACCTCCATAAAAGGAGATCCGTCCGTAGGAAGATTATCTTCCTCCTGCAAATTTCTTACGGTTCCTTTCACAGTAGCATATACGATTCCGTCGCTGCTTTCGCTCTTTAGCTTTTCTACTTCAAGCTCCGCTTTTCTCTTTGACAGATCCAGTTCTTGGATCTCCTGCTCTTTCTCACTGATCATTTCATTCAGCTCTGCTCTTGTATATCCGGAAGCTTCTTCCGCTTCAGGAATATCCTCTGAGACATCTTCATCAAATACCTGGGTTCTTGTAGCAATATCCCACTTTGTCCCCGCATCTGGGATCGGGATCTGGCTGCCGTCCACCTTCCAGCTAAATTCAGCGTCCCCGGAAACCTGATTATTGGCGTATACTTCAAATACTGCACAGAGCTCTTCCTCTGCAAGATGCATCAGCATCTCGCCGGTAACATAAGCATTTTCCGTACACAGATAACGATATGGTGCATCCGCTGTTCCGTCTGCATTTGCTTTGTTATACGGAACCGCTGATTCGCTGACATAATTATAGGCATTTCCTGTTTTTTCCGGTACGGACGGAGTATTCTCTGTCTCCTCATCCTGAGGCTGCGCCGCCGAAACCGGTTTCGTATTCTTCAGCTTTTTCAGCTCATTTTCAGCAATAGCGATCTGATTCCCCAACTTTTCAGCTTCCAACACCTTCATATTATAATTCAGTTCGGAAACAGTGGTATCGTATTCTAATAACTTATCGCCGATCTCTACTTCCTGTCCTTCCTCCACAAACACTTCTTTGATCGTATCGTTTTCTCCCAGATACACGGACTGGGACTGATCATTTCTGATCTGGCCGCTGCTGTATACCTCATCCCCCCAAAAGCTGTCGCTCAAATTGGAAACGGAAGTTACCTGAGCAACCCTGCTGTTTTTCTGGTGGGAAATGCCAATGACCGCGCAAACAATGATTGCGGCAACGATGACCAGCGATATGATAATCTTCTTTACATTCTTTTTCTTCATACCGTTACCTCCCCGCCGGTTATCTCTCCGTCAATGATGTGAATGATCCGTTTTGCATGAGCAGCGATTTTTTCATCATGCGTAATCATAACGATTGTAACACCCTCTTCATTCAATTTTTCAAACAATTCCATGATCTGCGCTCCTGACTTTGAATCCAACGCGCCTGTCGGTTCATCCGCAAGCAAAATTTCCGGATTATTTACCATCGCTCTGGCAATGGCTACTCTCTGCTTCTGTCCGCCGGAAAGCTGAGTCGGTTTAAATTCCATACGGTCTTCCAATCCCACCCTTGCCAAAGCTGCCGCCGCCATCTTCTTCCGCTCCGGCTTTTTGATACCTGCATAGATCAGCGGAAGCGACACATTTTCCAGGGCGGTCTCTCTGGGAAGCAGCTGAAAGCTCTGGAACACAAATCCTATATTATTTAACCGCACATTTGCTAATTCTTTATCCTTATATTTCAATACATTATCGTCAGATAACTGATACTCTCCGCTGGTAGGCAGATCCAGACAGCCGATAATATTCATCAGAGTAGTCTTTCCGGAACCGGATGGTCCCATGATTGCAACATACTCTCCCTTCTCAACCTGTAAACAAACATCTTTCAGTACCGGAACGACCATTTTATCCTGCTGATAATCTTTATAAATATGACTTAAATTTAAAAGCATGTTCATTCCCCCTATTCAGTCGATACTTCTCCATCCGGCATACTATCCTCCATCATTTCGTCTTCCGGCATACCTTCATCCGTCATACCTTCGTCGGAAGAATCATCCATCAAAATACTTTCTTCCATATTAGTGGTTGTCTTCATACCTTCACTTAAGCCCTCCTGCGGCCAGGCAATATAATCCTCCGCAGAAATTCCCGTTACCACCTGATACATATCCTGCTCTTCATCATATTCGCCAAGTTCAACGGTACGTTTTTCCAGCTTTCCGTTCCCATTGTCAGCCCAGATATATGGCGTTTCCCCGTCTTGAACGATGTAACCTGAATACAGCCAGATACCCTCTTTTTCTTCGCTCTGACCCTCATCTGTCTCTATGTAAACATGCTGTCCCAGCATCAAGCCCTCACTGGAATCCAACTGTACATAAAACGGGTATTTGGATGACTGCATTCCCTCATCCATACCGTCATAATAATTATTGTTATTTGTCTCTTCATTGCTGGTATCAATTGCAGCAATCGTTCCGGTCCATGTCTGCTCTTCATCTACACGAGATCTCAGGATAACCTGCTGTCCCTCAGATATCATCCAGACATTAGTTTCATTGATCGTTCCCTTTATTCTATAATCCCCAGTAGAGAGAATAGACATAAATGCCTGTTCATTTCCATACTCATCGGTGCTGCCAGACTGATTTACCGCCTTTACCACACCTGCGATCCTGCTGGTAACAACTGCCTGTTCAATGGAATCCTGCAATTTCTGGATCTCGATCTTTTTACTCTCCTGACTGTATTCTGCCTGCTTGATAGAAGTCTGGAGAGACTGAATCTGAGTCGTATAATTAAACTGCTCATCCTTGGATGCCGCTGATTTTTCTGCATTCAGAGACTTAATCTGGCTGTTATAGCCGGTAATCTCATTTCCGATTTCCTCCAGCTCCAATTTTGCCTGGGATAATTGCAGTTTTAATTCCTCCGTATCGTATTCAAACAAAGGCGTTCCCTGTTCTACCTCATCTCCCACCTGAACAAAAACTTCCTTTACGGACTGCTCAGAATTTACATTTACATCCCAGGTTTCCTGAGATTCCACTACGCCGGAGTAGCGGTTCTGAACCCCGGCATCCTGAGCGCCGGTCAATTCTGCCACAGACTCAACATATGCAGCATTTCCCCCGGTAGAACTGCCCCCAAGCTTACCTTGCAGGGCAACTGCCGCGATCACAGCTACTGCAATGATCACAATTACTACAATTAAAATGATTTTTTTCTTTTTTGTCATAGCTTTTGCTCCTCCCTCTATCCAAAGACCTGCTTTTATGATGCCGGTAATACTCTTTCTTTAAGTTTCGGACATGCAGCCTGAAATTTCTGTTTTACCGCATATAAAAATAGCCCCAGAATATCTTCTGTGGCTATTTTAACATTTAAATTTTAGGGTTTCCCCTTATATTTCTTAATTATTTTTTAAGTTTTTCTCTATTAATATTTTTTCGCAAAAACACATCCGCATTCCTGCAATTTGATTTCCCAAAAACTTATTTTAAAGGATATTTATCTGTCAAACCTTTTACGATCACTCTTGCTTTCTCCACGCCGGCTTTTCCTTCTTTGATCACAAGAGAAATTGCCTCTGCAATAGCATCCATATCTTCCGTATTCAACCCGCGGGAAGTAGCTGCCGGTGTGCCGAGGCGGATACCGCTTGTTACAAACGGAGACTTCGGATCGTTCGGAATCGTATTTTTATTTGCCGTAATATGAGCCTCATCCAGCAGCTTTTCCACTGCTTTTCCTGTCAGATCATACGGGGTCAGATCGATAAGCATCAGATGATTATCTGTGCCGCCGGATACGATCTTGATATCGCGGCTCATCAATCCTTTTGCCAATGCCTGTGCATTGTCAATAATATTCTGCTGATATTTCTTGAAATCATCACTCAGCGCTTCCTTAAAGCATACGGCCTTTGCGGCAATAACATGCATCAGAGGACCGCCCTGGATACCAGGGAATACCGCTTTATTAAAATTGAAATTATTTTTCTCCATGGACTCTTTGGATACAAGGATCATGCCGCCTCTCGGTCCGCGCAGCGTTTTGTGAGTCGTAGTCGTAACCACGTCTGCGTACTGCATTGGACTTGGATGAAGTCCTGCAGCTACCAGACCTGCGATATGAGCCATATCTACCATCAGATATGCGCCGCAAGCGTCTGCGATCTCGCGGAATTTCCTGAAATCGATGGTTCTTGCATATGCGCTGGCGCCTGCAATGATCATTTTCGGTTTGCAGTCCATAGCAATTTCCATTACTTTATCATAATCAATGAAACCTTCATCATTTACGCCGTAAGGAACAATATTGAAATATGTGCCGGAAAAGTTTACAGGACTTCCATGTGTCAGATGTCCGCCATGATCCAGGTTCATGCCCATTACCGTATCGCCGGGTTTCAGCAATGCGAACTGCACCGCCATATTTGCCTGTGCGCCTGAATGCGGCTGGACATTTACATACTCTGCGCCGTACAGCTCCTTCGCTCTCTCCACTGCAAGTTCTTCTACTACATCTACACACTGGCATCCGCCATAATATCTTTTGCCCGGATATCCTTCTGCATATTTATTTGTCATGATACTTCCCATGGCAGCCATTACCGCAGGGCTTACCCAGTTTTCAGAAGCGATCAATTCAATGTGACTATCCTGTCTGTCCATTTCAGCATTAATGGCATCATACACTTGTGTATCTACTGCTTTTACTTCTTCAAGTGAATACATCACACGTTCCTCCGTTATTTATCATACATTCTGTTATCAGTATCTTATACGCAAAATTCTTACTTCGTATACACCGCATAATTATAAGCAATCCCGTCCGCAATTTCAACAAAAAAACCGGTAAAGAATTCCATTTTGTACTAATACACAACGATTGCAAAATATTTGAACAAAATTAAGGCAGTTTTATTACCACTTTTAAATTATTAGATATACTACAAATAGGCCACTCCCATCCGTGCAGTCAGCCAGACCCCTGCAATAATCTGCAATGCCAAAATGACAGGAATCCCTGCTACAAACTTTACATGCTTCGTTTTGTGACGAAATGTATACATACCAATCAGTGTGCCCAGACTGCCGGATAAAATACTTACAATGAAAAAAGCTTTTTCGGGAATTCTCCATTTATGCTTAATAGCTTTTCGCTTGTCGATTCCCATCATGAAAAAGCCGATAAGATTCATAATAATCAGACAAAACATAATCGTAATACTGATATAATCCTTATAGGTAAGCAGTTCAACAGCATTCAGATTTACCATAATTCCTCCTTACTCCTTGATAATTTTTAAAAATATTACAATTATAGTATATCACCTGCAACAGTCTTTGCAAAGCTTTCTTTCGGATACAAGCCAACTGAAAAGTCACCGTCTATTTTAAAAATAAACGGTGACTGCGAACTGATTATTTCAATGTAATAATTAAGGGGGAATATAGCTCACATCTGACTATTTATATGAATTAATTACTTCAAGAATCTTCTGACCCTTGTCAGTCAGAGATGATGCGCACTCATCAAACAACGGTTCCACTTCCTTTACAAAAACCTCTTTTTCGTCATCAGTTAAAGTATATACCTCACATCCATTATCTGCTGCCGTCTGTTTCCCTTCTTCTTCCATCTGATTAGCCAATTCTACACTATACTCTTCAAACTGTTTGCCGGCTTCAATCAAAACTTCCTGCTGCTCAGCTGTCAATGTATTCCATTTGTCAAGATTCATCAATAAAACAGCATAAGTTTCACACATATCTGTATATGTTATATAATCGGATACTTCATACAGGCTGTTCGGAATTGCTACGGACCATGCAGTGTAAGCTGCATCCACTGTTCCGCGTTCCAAACCGTTAGGAAGATCAGCAAGCCCTAGAGAAACTGCTGCGCCGCCCCAGGATTCTACTGCTTTTGACAGCCAGGTACCTACTGCTCTGACAGATTTTCCTTTCACATCATCCGGGGTTTTAATCTGGAAACCATTGGACACAAATACAGACGTTCCCTGATAATTTGCAGCAATATATTTAATATTATAATCTGCATATACATCATCCAAAGGCTCCCGCAAATCTTCTGCAAACTGAAGCCATGTATCTGTATCGCTTGCAAAATATCCGGGAATTTCAAGCGGCGCAACATCCGGAATCGTTCCAGATTGTCTGTTCACTGCATCATGTGTAAAGTCAATCGTTCCAGACATAACAGAATCAAAACAATCTGTATCAGATATCAAAGTTCCATCCGAATAAATGTCCACGT
>CAZLZX010000064.1:0-13250 GCA_964564095.1 uncultured Eubacterium sp.
GTGAATTCCTGCATTTTATAGGGATTTTGCCGGTACATCCTTCATCTATATGTCGAAAAATGAATAATTTGACTTAGAATCCTTCATTTTTGTTTGTCTTTTTCTTAACAAAGTCTATTTTAAAGCATATTTTTGCATGAAATAATATTTCTTCTTGCATTTATCTTTCATTTTTCATATAATTAACTTGTATAACTTTGCATCATACCTGATAAGAATTGAGGGGATTTTTATCAATATCTGTCAAGATGGTATGATGTTCATTTTTTCAATTACGAGTAAGGAGTGTAATGATGAAAGAAGTATCTATTAAACCTTTCAAAAAAGTATTGGTGGCGAACCGAGGCGAAATCGCTATCCGTGTATTCCGTGCTCTCAACGAGCTGGGAATCACAACTGTAGCAATCTTCTCGAAAGAAGACCGCTACGCTCTTTTCCGCAGTAAAGCAGATGAATCTTATCCGCTGAACTCCGAAAAGGGACCAATCGATGCTTATCTTGACATCGATACCATCATCAAAATTGCGCTTGCCGCAAATGTAGATGCCATCCATCCGGGCTACGGATTTTTATCAGAAAATCCGGACTTTGTAGACGCCTGCGAGAGAAACGGCATCGTATTCATCGGTCCATCCAGTGATATCATGAACGCTATGGGAGACAAGATTTCTTCCAAAAAAATGGCGATCGAGGCACAGGTGCCTATCATCCCGGGTGTAGACTATTCCATCAAAGAGCTGGATGTGGCAAAGAAAATCGCCGCAGAAGTCGGCTTCCCTATTATGCTGAAAGCTTCCAACGGCGGCGGCGGACGCGGTATGCGTATCGTCAACTGTATGGAGGATCTGCCAAAAGAATTTGAAGAAGCGAAAAACGAATCGAAAAAAGCATTTGGCGATGATAAGATCTTTATAGAAAAATATCTGCGCAGCCCGAAGCATATCGAAGTGCAGATCATCGGAGATAACTACGGCAATGTGGTACATCTGTATGACCGTGACTGTTCCGTACAGCGCCGTCACCAGAAGGTTGTAGAATATGCACCGGCATTTTCAGTTCCTGATAAAACAAGACAGGTCATCTTCGACAGCGCGATCCGTCTTGCTAAAAATGTAGGTTACCGCAACGCCGGTACGCTTGAGTTCCTGGTGGATACAGATAATAACCCATACTTCATCGAGATGAATCCTCGTATCCAGGTAGAGCATACTGTCAGCGAGATGATCACAAACATCGACCTTGTACAGTCTCAGATCCTGGTAGCTGAAGGTTATCCTTTAAATTCAAAAGAAATCAATATTCCTTCTCAGGAATCTATTCAGTGTATCGGTTACTCTATCCAGACCCGTGTTACCACAGAAGACCCGGCAAACAACTTCCTGCCGGATACGGGCGAGATTACCGTATACCGCTCCGGTTCCGGTAACGGTATCCGTTTAGACGGCGGAAACGCTTACACAGGCGCTGTCATTTCTCCATTCTATGACAGTCTGCTGGTAAAAGCAATTTCTCTGGATCGTACCTTTGAAGGCGCTGTTAAGAAATCCCTGCGTGCAATGCGGGAGATGCGTATCCGCGGCGTGAAAACGAATATTCCGTTCCTGATCAACGTATTGAACCATCCGACCTTCGTCAGCGGTCAGTGCTACACGACCTTTATCGAAGAGACACCGGAGCTGTTTGATTTGGAGCAGAGTCAGGACCGCGCCACAAAGATCATCGAGTTTATCGGAGATAAGATCGTAAACTCCAACAGCGGAGAAAAAGCATACTTTGAGGATCGTGTCTTACCAAAATACGACAAGACAGCCCTTATTCACGGCTCCCGTGATGAATTTAAACGGCTGGGCGCAGAAGGCTTCATGCAGAAGATTAAAAATGAGAAAAAACTGTATGTAACTGATACTACTATGCGTGATGCACAGCAGTCTCTGATGGCTACCCGTATGAGAACCAAAGACCTCTGCGGCGCTGCTTATGCAACAAACGCATTTATGCAGAATGCATTTTCCGTAGAAGCCTGGGGCGGAGCTACCTACGATACGGCATATCGTTTCTTAAAGGAATCGCCATGGAAACGTCTGAAGCTGCTTCGCGAAAGAATGCCGAACACACTGATTCAGATGCTCCTTCGTGCTTCCAATGCAGTAGGATACAGCAACTACCCTGACAATGTGGTAAAAGAATTTATCCGCATTTCCGCAAATCACGGAATTGACGTATTCCGTATCTTCGACAGCTTGAACTGGGTAGAAAATATGAAGATGCCGATCGAGGAGGCATTAAAGACCGATGCCATCGTAGAAGGTACGATCTGCTACACAGGCGATATTACAAGCCCGGATGAAACAAAATATACGTTAGATTACTATGTAAAGAAAGCTTTGGAACTGGAATCCCTTGGATGTCATGCCATTGCGATCAAGGATATGGCAGGTCTGTTGAAACCAAGAGCAGCCAAAGAGCTTGTTTCCACATTGAAAAACGAGCTGAATATCCCGCTGCATTTACATACACATGACTCTACCGGAAATGGCGTCAGCAGTGTACTGATGGCCGCTGAAGCCGGAGTAGATATCGTGGATCTTGCTATCGAGTCCATGGCTTCCCTTACCAGCCAGCCATCCATGAACGCTGTGGTAGAAGCGCTGAGAGGCACAGACCGCGATACGGGACTTGACTTTGAAGAGCTGGATGAGCTTTCCCGCTACTATTCAAGAATCCGTAAGGTATACGCTGCATTTGAAAGTGATATGAAGGCTCCAAATGCGGAAATCTACAAATATGAGATTCCGGGCGGTCAGTACTCCAACCTTCTTGCACAGGTAACAAGCATGGGTTCCGCAGATGAATTTGAAGCTATCAAAGCGCTTTATAAAGATGCAAACGACCTGCTTGGAAATATCGTAAAGGTTACACCTACTTCCAAGGCGGTCGGCGATCTTGCCATCTTTATGTACAAAAATAATCTGACCAAGGAGAATATATTGACAGCAGGCGCCGGTCTCTCCTATCCGGATTCCGTGGTATCTTATTTCCAGGGTATGATGGGACAGCCAGACGGCGGATTCCCTGCAGAGCTTCAGAAAATCGTATTAAAGGATATCGAACCTCTGACAGACCGTCCGGGCAAACAGCTCCCGCCGGTAGATTTGGAAGCCATCAAGAAAATGCTGATCGAAAAATACCATTACGAAGACCGCTCTGCGGACGACATGGAGCAGAAAGCAATCAGCTACGCCTTATATCCAAAAGTATATGAGGACTACTGTGAGCACTTCGAGATGTACAACGACGTAACACGTCTGGAAAGCCACGTATACTTCTACGGACTCCGCAAGGGCGAGGAAACTTATCTGACTCTGGGAGAAGGAAAGGTCGTTCTCATCAAGTTCCTGGAAGAAAGCGATCCGGATGAGAATGGTATCCGCATCCTGACATTCCAGGTAAACGGTTCTCTTCGTACTGTCAAGATTCAGGATAAGAATCTGGAAGTTAAGTCCGATAGAAAACTTAAAGCTGATAAATCCAATCCGGGACATCTTGGTTCTTCCATTCCTGGTACTGTTGGAAAGGTACTTGTCAAAGAAGGCGATACTGTTACAGTCAATATGCCGCTTATGACAGTAGAGGCAATGAAGATGGAAACAACTGTAGTTTCCAAAGTTGCCGGAAAAGTTGACAAAATTTATGTGGCTGCCGGAGACAGCGTAAATCAGGATGATTTGCTGATTTCCTTTGTCATCGACGACGCCAACGAAGAAAAATAGTCACTATCAACCCATTCGGATACCAATCATATTCCGGTTTCCGAATAACATCAATTTCTTAACAAACATTACTTCTTAAGAGCTGCCACTCTGAGAAGAAAAAGCAAAAGAGCGGGAAAACAGACTGCCATCTGTCTTACCGCTCTTTTTTAATAAATACTATTTTTTATTCAAATCATCATTTGTCATATTTTTTCATCAGCTCCCATTTTTCTTCCCGCTCATCACATACTTTCTGAGCCAGAATCCCAAGGAGATTACGAAGCATCTTGCCCTGTGCATCTGCCACTTCTGCCCCATAATATTTTGTTACCATCTCTCCTGACAATTCTAAAAATTCTGTATCACAGGAAAGCGGTTTTCTCTTAAATGGCGGACCTTTGCGCTCTTTCTTCGGCGCATGTCCCTCTTCCGGAGATTTGCTCTCAAACATACATGATAAGCAGGGAATCTCCGCCATCAATCTTCCGGGCTCTCCAAATTGCGGCATATCATATCGGTGGGGTCTTGGCGCCAATTCTTTCTGATCTGCCACTCTCAACACCATCCGGAAGGTTTTAAAATCTTTTTTGACCTCTGCCATTTCGCCTTTCTTTTTCCGGATAATCTCAGGCTGCATTGCCTCCAACAATTTTACCAAAGCATCGTCATCAATTTCCTGAAACAAGGTCGTGCTTTTCAATTCCGGTAAATATTCTCTGTAATTTTCCATCTTTTCCCCTCTTTCTCACAGTTTTGTGTTTATACCCTCTGGGGCATCCCACTATGCCATTCGGCATTTCACAAGGTATACCCTCTGGGGCATCCCACTATGCCATTCGGCGTTTCACAAGGTACCCTTAAACCAAACGAGTTGCTTTTATACTCCATAATAATATCTGCCGCTCAGAAAGAAATCTCTATACCGGCAGAAAACCAGCTTTCTTAAAATCACTCTGCATAAACATTTCCATAAACATCATCGCTTCTTTTTTATGTATCGCACAATTTGGAATGGTCAGGCCGTGATAAATCGGCGCACCCTCCACCCATAAACAATCCTTGATCTGAAATCTCGCGGTTTTATAGATATCCGTATATTCTCCATCTGACAAATTCATTTCCACCGGGAACTCCACATACGACATGCTTTTGGATTTCGCCATGGAACCATAGACAATGGCATATTTCGCATTGGAAAAATCCGGTCTCCCCGGTTTCACATCACGTCCGATATAACCCGGATGCTCCAGGAAACGCTTCGAGAGCCCCTTTTCCACCTGATCCGCCAGCATCAATGTCATAACGGCGCGATATCCTGCCGGATCCCCATACGGATACATATGGGTAAACACCGCATCCTCCGCCAAAAGCAGATCCTTCCAGTCTTTATCAGTTATATTTTCATCTGTTACAGAGGCAAGCACCATCTGATTACCGGCCCAAACGAGATAACTCTCCGTATACTTCGGCATCAGCATCTTCTCAATATTGGTATCATCCGCCAATATCATCAGATCACACGGTTCTCCATCCTGCACTCTATGTATCAGATCCACAGAACCGCCCATTGAAACTTCTACCAGGCAATCGGGATGTACAGCATCCCACATTGCCGCTGTTTTCTTTACCAGACCGCCTGCTACACCTGCACAAAATATCTGCAGCTTCTTTTCCATAAGCAAACCCTCACTTCCTGCTACTCTTCAATCAATACGCTGTCTGTTTTCGTCTTTCCATCGATATCGATATATCTGCATTGCTCCTTATATACCGGCAGAACAGCACTGCCGGAAATCTTTCCATTGCTGTCCAACACCTGCAATTCGCCGGTTGCCTGAATCGTCTGCGGGTACACGTTTGTAGCAGGCTCTGCATCTAATACTGCTTTTGCGGGAGCTAACGTAATATCTCCGCCGATATTATCCAGCACCTTAGGCGCGCCCTTCACACGAAAATCCGCATTTCCATAACATACGGTATCCATATCCAGACAATAATTTGCCGCATAAATACCGCCGCCCTCCACAGCCTGATTTCCGCTTATCGTCCCGCCATTTAAGAACAAAACCGAACGGGCCGCTCTGTCGCTGGAGCTGTCGCATCCCGCCAGATAGATGCCGCCTCCCTTTTCCTTTACAGAAATATATGCATCCGCATGATTTTCCTCTTCCGTGCGGTCATTTACAATATAATTATCTCTGATATTGCCGCTGATCATCGTGACACATCCGCCATCCACATAGATACCGGCTCCGTTTCCCGATAATGGCAGATCTGTCACAACAGCCTCATTGTCCGATATGACGACTCCATTCATCCAAAGCCTGCCGTACATATTACTCTGCACTCCGCAAATATAAGCCGCTCCGCCGGAGCAGGCGCGGTTTTCGTATATTTTCACACCAGATCCCGTTACCGACACGCTGCCTCCCTGTGCAAAGATGCCGCCTCCTAAATCTGCGGTATTCCCACAAATTGCGGAATTACCGGATATCATCAAAGCGCCGCCGGCCTGACAGAATGCGCCGCCTTTCGACAGATGTTCCTCACATACTTCCTGTTTTTCACATACTTCCTGTTCCTCATTCATATTGGCTTTGTTTTGAGATATTTCTCCGCCCTTCATAATAAAAGAGCCCGCATTATTGACTCCTATTCCCAAACTTCTGGCGCCGTCTTCGCCCAGGTTGCCGTAAATACTGCCTCCATTCATACAAAAAGTACCAATATTACATACGCCGACGCCCTCTGCATCATAGGGATTCACATGATTGCAGATCTCTGCACCCTCCTGCATCAAAACATGTCCGCCATCAGCCACATAAATGCCAATGCCGAACACTTTATCACTGCTGCAGGTATTGCGGCCATTCATAACAGCCGCACCGTTTTCCAGCGTTAAATCTCCATTCTCCTGCACGCAAATAACGCGGCCCGTTCCATCTGCATCCACATCCAGATCTGCGATCGTCACTGCTGCAGCATCTCCAACCGTCAACAATGTTTTTACAGGAGCCCACTTCGATGCCGAAACATATGCCGCCTGTAGAGCTGCCTCATCAGAAGTGCCCTGCAGCACTATATTTTTTCCCTCAATAGAAAGCGGCTGTTTGATGTACACTGTTTCCGTCAAAAGAATCCTGATGCAGGTTTCTTTGGATGCCTGTTCAACAGCGTCTCTGAGCTGCTGTTCATCGGAAACCTCTACTGTCAATTCCTCATTCACACTCTGCTCACTGGAAGCAACGGCGCCTATTTCCCCGGCAGGCATTGGAGCCGCCAACACGCCTCCCGGTATTCCTGCGCTTACAGATAACAACACGGTCGATAAAATTACCAAATTTCGTTTTATTTTTTTCATAATTTATGTATCCCATCTTTTTTTGCAAAACAAAATGAAACCAATGTAAACAATACTATTATACCTCTTCATTTTGTGCTGTTATATGCAAGATTATGAAAGATTAATGCAATATCTGGTTTACAGACTTACGTCATGGCATAACATTTGTCCTAACTGTTCTTTTCCTTTTGAAATAATATGCTTGACCCAGTTTTCGCTCTGTTCTAAACAAGCCGCAATTTCTTTATACGTCCTTTTCCTGTAATATCTTAAAAACATCACATTACGCACAGGTTCCTTCAAACTTTTCATTTTTTCATAAACTTCATCCAACTCTACGTTGTATATTGCGGATGTTTCCGGCAAATACTCCATCGTCGGTACCCCTGACACTAAATCCAAGACATTATCTACAGGTTCTTCCCTTCTCTTCCGTCCCATTTCCCTCTCAAGCAGCTGCATCGCCAAACTGAAAATCTGCCGTTCCACCGATTCACTTTTTCTAAAAAAACGTTCCTGCTGAAATCCGGAAGCGCTGCAGCATCGGTATATAATACGAAAAAAAGTTTCCTGCGTTACATCTTCCGCCAGCAGACCATCTCCACAGACAGAATAAAGATATCGATATACCAGAGGTTTGTATCTTTCATACAAACATTCTATCTCTTTCACAGTTCATACCTCTCCTTAAAAATGGGGCTGTCCATCGCGGACAGCCCCATGTGTTAGTTCAGAAAAGAAGGTTATTTTCATTCAGCTTCAAAATATACAAATCTTATCAGACCACTTTTCCGCCCTTGATCGTATAAGTCTTTCCGCCGATTTTGACTTTGCCGGAATAGCTAAACTGTACTTTCCCGCCCTTTACATACCAGCTTCCTTTGCTGTTTTTCTGAATTCCGGTATAGCCAAACTGTACTTTTCCGCCTTTTAAGTACCACCATCCATTGGAGTTGCTTGCAAGTCCGGTAAATTTAAAGTTTACTTTTCCGTTTTGGACTCTCCACCAGCCATTTTTATTTTTAGCCACCGTGTTGGCTTTGAAGTCCACTTTTCCGTTTTTGATATACCACCAGCCGTTGGCATTTGCATAATTGGCTACGCCTGTGTAACCAAACTGCACTTTACCTCCAGTTACATACCACCAGCCGTTCTTATTCTTGGCCACGGTATTGGCGCTGAAGTCTACCTTTCCGTTTTTGATGTACCACCAGCCGTTGGTGTTTGCGTAATCCGCTACGCCTGTGTAACCGGTCTGTACCTTGCTGCCGACTATATAGTACCAGGTTCCCTTTGTTCCAAGAGCTCCTGTCGTATCTTTGATGACATCGTTCTTTTTGAAGGTAACCTTACCTTTTTCAATATACCATTTGCCGTTGCTGTTAGATGCAAATCCGGTATATGTCAGATCAACCTTGCCATCTTTACCGATGTACCACCAGCCCTTTGCGTTATTAGCCACGGTAACCACTCCGGTGGTCACTTTACCCTTTACGACATACCAGCTTGCAGTCTCGCCGTTTACGGTTCCTTCAATAACATCATCACGATTTGAAACAGCCCCGTTCGATACATAATACCAGTCGTCTCCACTCTGGATAAATCCGGTATAAGCTCCGCTTATCACACCGTTTTCAACATAAACATAGCCGTCTTCGCCGCAAACGATGCCCGTATACGGATCCGCTTCGCCGTCCTCTGTCAGAGCGACTTCGCCATCCTCTACATACAGCCAGTTCTTTGTTTCCTCGCAGTAAGCTGCGCCGGTATAGGTATCATCCGGAAGGCCGTTTTCGCCGTAATATGTATACGTTCCGGTCTCATTGCCTTCCTCATCCGTAGTCTCAGCATAATGAAGTCCTGTCAGTTTCGTGATCGTGAAGTTCCGGGTAATAGTTCCCTGATAACTTCCCATACCAGTGATGATTACTTTTGCTTCATCTCCGGCTTTAATGTTATCCTGATACTCAACCGTATAATCCGTACCAGGCGTCAATGTCTCTTCGCCTGCTGTTACGGTTACTGCCGGTTCCTGAGCTTCTGCATTATAAATAGATGTATCAGCCACTTCTACGACTGCTTCCACATCTACGGCTTTGACAACAGAAACATCTTTTGCTTCCTCGCCTTCGCCCTCTGTTACAGAAGTTTTGGATACGTTCCAGAATCCGTCTGTCAGAATCGTGGTATTGATCTTGGCCAGATCAGTATCTGTAATCGTGTAATCCGCAGTTCCTTTTATGATAACATCATCAAAAGCTTCAATGGATTCTGCATACTTCGTAAGGCCTGGATATTCATCTTTATCGCCTTCATAATCATCATAAAGCACTTCGTAAAGCTTGTCCTGTGCGTCATAAGTCAGAAGCTCTTTGGAAACATTCAGTCGAGCCTCGTCCCCCAGTGTGCCTACAATGTTCAGTACAACAGGTTTGATAATATTTTTACGATATCCGGTCTTATGCTGACCGTCATGGGTTCCGCCGTTCGCTTCTGTCGCTGCTTCCTCTTCATCGCCGTCATGCAGATATCTCGCCGGAGCCAATACAATATCGTCTACCTGCGGAGAACCTTTAACATTGATGATAGCCGCACCGGTAACGCTGTAGGAAGAACTATTGGAATTCGCAGTGGAACCTGTCCAGTTGGAGGCGTAAATATCGTCTCCGCCGTTATAGGATTTATTATCCTTAATAACGCCGCCGTTCAGATTCAGGGTCGGCGTCCCTTCCACAGTGGTGGTCATCGTACCTGCAGAGCCTGCGCCTGCCAGATAAATACCGCCGCCGAAGCCTTTATATTCCAGATCAACCTTTGCCTGGCTATCCTCTATTTTATCAGAGGCAATTTCATTGCCTGAGATCGTACCGGAGTTCAGGTTCAGCACGCCGCCGTTGGTAATGTACGCGCCGCCGCCATATCCGCCGTAATTTCTTGATATATGAGCGACATTATCCTTAATAGAAGCGCCGTTGACAGTCACAATTCCCGGAACTATAACAGAATTGCCGTTCGTAATATCTGTGGAACTGGTTACGGAAATCGCTCCGCCGTTGACAGATTCATTCTTCTCGATCACAACGCCTTCGCCAAGAGTTACCTCTCCTTTGCCTACATAAATGGCGCCGCCGCTTCCGCCTGTATAAGCGGTTTCATTCGTTGTCATCGTATAAACTTTATTTCCGCTAAGCGTTACCTGACCGGAAATATCCATGCTGCCGATATTGTAAATCGCTCCGCCGGAACCACACACAAGATTATCCGAAATATTTCCGCCTGTGATCTTCGCTATTCCCACATTGTAAATCGCTCCGCCATTATTGCTTCCGTTTACAGTTCCGAAAACTGTACCGCTAAATTCCTTCACGCCGTTTTCCGTGATCTCTCCGCCGGTCATGACAAAGGAACCAAGGTTATAAACGCCGCATCCGCTTGCCCTGGTTTCAAGACCAATGGCATTTCCGTTCTCATCTTTCACGCTGGAGTCCCATGTAGTATTTTCAGTAATTTTACCGGTTCCTTCCAGAGTAACTTTTCCGCCGGATTCAATGCTGACTCCTACGCCATACACATCCGTACCGGAAGCGGAGATGGCATATCCGCCTGTAATCGCAGCTCCGTCTGAAATAGTAACATCAGATCCGGAAAGAGCATGAAGCGTCCGGCCCATCTGGTTCGCATCCAGCGTTACGTTTGTCAGCTTCAGATTACCTGATACACTGAACAGATCCCCCATCCCATTGTTGTCAGCCAGAAGCTGGCTGGCGATAATGCTGTAAGATCCGCCTTCGGCACTGGAAATTTTCACATAACGGCGTGACGCAAGGCTTAAAGCAGAAGACACCTCTATATCATTTTTCAAAATGATTTCCGTAGGATTCGTACTTACATTCGAGGGATTTTCCAATGCCGCACAAAGTTCTTCTTCCGTTGATACCATTACTGTTGATCCCGCAATCTCCTGTTCAAGATAAATATAAATCTTGCCTCCCGCATAGCTCAAGTAATAGTAATTCCCACCACTGTTGTTATTGTAGAAAAATGCAGAGGAATCCGCTTCTGTCATGGTATATGAGGATGTCGATATCAACGATTGCGTATCACTGGGTTCTACCACATATATGCCAATCGACGATTCGCCTCCAGAAAGAGCTCCTGTTACCATTACATGCTTGTTGCTGCCATCTACACAAAAGTCTTTCTCTGTACCGTTTAAGAAATTATCTTTCACTACGAGATTGCCTTCAACAAATGGTGCATAGCTGGAACTAGAGTAAATTCCTGCCCCTTCTATAGAAGTTGACGCTTTGGCATTGATCGTATTGTCGGTAACACTTCCGCCTTTCAGCAAAAGGTTTTCCTCTGTTTGCGAGCTGTAAATTCCGGCTCCTTTGGCTTCCGCCATACTCTCTCCGGAAATGCTATTTTCCGCTACTTCGCCACCTGTCATTGTAAAAGAATTATCTGTATATATTCCCGCTCCATATGCATTTTTTTCTGAAACATTCAAAATAATACTATTTTTGGAAACTTCTCCGCCCTTCAGATAAAACGTACCATAATTACGAATACCCGCTCCATTACCATTATTTTTGCTGGTATTTTCAATAACATTCCCGGTAACCTTACTGCCATCCTCCATTGTCAAAGTGCCTCTGTTCTGAATACCAGCGCCGGGAACAAGGTCTTTCAAATATCCATTTTCGACTACCGCTCCTTGATTCAAAACCAAATTTCCGGTTTTGCTGATAAAAACTGCCCTTCCCTGCTTGTTCGCATCAATGGACACATTCTTCAATGTCATACTGCCGTTAATTACGACAAAACCACCGGAAGTTCCAGCCGTAGTAAATGTAGATGAATCAGACGCCTTCAGGGAATACGATACTCCCTGTTTTCCCACGATCTGAACCGTAACACTCGCAGGCACTGTAAGTGCATCTGCGAATTCATACACTACCTGGTCGGATCCTTCCTTCGGATCTGCCGTCAATTCAATTGTAATATCCTGTGTGGCTTCATTGACAGCTTTCTGTATCGTCTCCGCCGGATTTGCCGTATTGGCATCTATGATCAGCGTGCCTGTATCTGCCGTATCATCTGCCGCTTCTTCAACTGCATCTAGTGCCTGAACCTGTTCTTCTGCCTGTTGTTCTTCCGTCCCCTGCATTTGCTCCACAGTCTGCTGAGGTATCTCCGCAGCGAAAGCAGTATAAGCCGGCAGGGAGGTTACCGCCATAGATGTAGCCAATGTCAGCGCAAATGCCGCCAATTTCTTTTTATGCATAAAATCTCCTTTCTACGAACCTGCCGGCAGCCAGGCAGTGGTAAATCCACTGCCCTGCCTGCCAACAGGCCATGTGCCATACCTTACATGATTTCGTTAATTATTCTGCTAAGATTGCTGCGTAATTTGATACTGCTGTAGCTGCCGCACTCTCGCTTCCCAAGCCAGAATAGTTAAAGTCTCCTGCAAAATGAACATCTGCAAGATCAGCAATATACGCTGTTTTAATATGATAGAAAGTGCTGTAGTAATATGCCACTGCATCTTCCACTGTTACGCTGACGCCATCAGTACCTTCATAGATACCCATAATCATGGAAACCATGCCGAGTGCGTTTTCAGCAGAGTTCATGAAAATACCGTAGGAGCTCTGAGGCATGTCATCAAATACAACAGCGCCGGCTTTCTGTGTAAATCCTGTCAAATCCGCTTCTGTCATATTGCTTCCCTGGAAAGCAGTCAGAACGAAAGCATCTACATTACTCAGAATAGAATTATCCAGGATCGTATAAGAACCGTTTCCATTATTCTGAATCTTGGTGCTGTCCGTTACCTGATATGCAATATTATTTGTTGTGGTAGCCAGATATTCTGCCGCTCTGTTAATAGAAGTTCCCTGCTGGTAAGCTGCCGTATAAGCTACATACTGGCCATCGGAATTTTTAGACAAAACTGCCACGGTTTTCTTATTAGCATCTGATACATTAGTATTAATATAAGAAACCGTTTTGTTGATATAATCCGTATATTTGGCTGCAATCACGGTAGGATCGCCGTATAATCCAGTCTTTTTAGCGGTAACCGTTATCTGATCCCCATTTTCATCCTCGGTTTTGTATGTATATTCTGCCGCCTTCATAGCTGCCGC
>CAZLZX010000065.1:0-13236 GCA_964564095.1 uncultured Eubacterium sp.
GGTAGAGAATGAGCCGTTTTCCACTGATTGTGATCGTTTGATGAAACGGCTGTCAATCGTGAAACCACGCGGGTTAAATGAAATTTATCAACGTATATTCAAAGGGTCTATGCCGGAATTGTGCGCAGATAGTAATATGGATTGGGAAACTTATTATCGTTCCTATATAGACACATATTTGCAGAGAGATATACGCGATCTTGCACAGGTTGCTGATGAATTGCAGTTTTATAATTTCATGACGATTGTTGCCGCCCACACTTCTAAACCGGTTGTGTATGAGGAGTTGGCAAGTGCAGCAGGAATATCGGCTCCTACTGCTAAGAAATGGTTGTCTATTTTAGTGTCCTCTCATATTATTGCGCTGATACAGCCTTATCATAACAATGCATTGAAGCGAACCGTTAAAATGCCGCTTCTTCATGTTCTGGATACAGGCCTGGCTGCTTATCTTTTAAGATGGGGGAACCCGGAAGCGCTGGAACGAGGGGCGATGTCAGGAGCTTTTTTTGAGAGCTACGTATTTTCTGAAATTTATAAGAGCTATTTAAATGCGGGAAAAGAGCCGCCAATTTTTTATTATAGAGATAAAGATCAGAAGGAAATAGATTTGTTGCTTTATCAGAATGGAGTGTTATCCCCTATTGAAATCAAGAAAGCGGCTTCTCCCGGCAGAGCAGCAATCAAGAATTTTTCTGTTTTGGATGCCGTAGAAAAGTTGGAACCATCTGATATGTTTCATGGAATAGAAACACTGAAGGTAAAGATCGGGACGGGAAGTGTTGTGTGTATGGCTAATGATTTGCTGCCTGTTGATGAAAAAAATTGGTATGTTCCGGTTTGGTTGATATAACATCTAAAAATAATACTAGTAATAGTAATATAAATATGTTATCTTGTATATAGGATATATCCTATAAAAAGAGAGGATGTGAACATATGCCTGTTATATCACGATTTCATGGAATTACGATTAAAATGTATTTAAGACAAAAGGAGCATAATCCGCCACATATCCATGCGATATATGGAGAATATATAGGAATGTTTTCTCTTGAGGATGGAGTAATGTTTGAAGGGGATATTCCATTTAAAATTCAGCGGATGGTGGAAGAGTTTATTGCTTATTATAGAGAACGGTTATATAAAATGTGGGAAACGCAGGAATTTGAAGTATTGGAACCATTAAGGTAAGAGAATCGTAGTAGGAGGGTGGATTGCATATGATAAATAGAATTTGTTCAGTATGTGCATTGGATGATCATATAGTGGAAGCACAGTTTTTTAATGGAGATACGAAACAGTATGATATAAAACAATTATTTATTAATTTTCCGCAATTTAAAATATTTGAGAAAGAAAAAAAGCTTTTTCAAAATGTTAAAGTCGATGCCGGTGGTTATGGAATATCTTGGAATGATGAATTGGATCTGGACGCAGAAACGATATGGTCAGATGGAATTTTGATTGAATCTAATACAAGACCGGATGTAAATCATCTTTTAGCATATCAAGTGCTGCTTGCCAGAAATCAGGCGGGTATGACACAGAGGGAATTATCGGAAAAAACGGGAATCTATCAGGCGGATATTAGTAAGATCGAGCGAGGAATAGGAAATCCTTCCATTGCAACGCTTCAAAGGCTGGCAAATGCAATGGATATGATGTTGGAAATTCAATTTGTATCAAAATAAATTTTATAAATAGTTAGAATAGTCAGCAGATAGATATAAATAAAAAGGTAAAGGAATTTTTATGGAAGTGAAAAACGAAAAAGCGATTATTTTTGATTTGGACGGTACGCTCTGGGATTCGGCGATAGAGCTTCTTGGAGCATGGAATGAGATTTTCAGAAGAAATGAAGATGCCAGGGTGCAGCTCACATTGGAAGAACTTCAGGCACAGCTTGGAAAGCCCATGGACAAGATTGCCACATCGGTCATGCCGCATTTAAGTTATGAGAGGGCAGTGGAGATCATTGATCAGTGCGGCGAATATGAAAATGAATATCTGCGTAAGCACGGCGCTGTGATCTTTGACGGTCTGGAGCGTACGTTAAAAGTATTATCGGAAACGTATGATCTATATGTGGTAAGTAATTGTCAGAGCGGATACATCGAGGCATTTCTGGAATACTATGATTTCTGGCAATATTTTAAAGGCTTAGAGTGTTATGGAAATACCTTAAAAGGAAAGGCTGATAATATCCGTATCCTGATGGAAAATCATCAGATCAAACAAGCAGTGTATGTGGGAGATACGCAGGGGGATTATGATTCCTGTCAGCAGGCAGGGATTACGTTTATCTGGGCTTCCTATGGATTTGGTCAGGTAGATACGAATGTTCCGGTACTGAAAGATATCAGAGACTTACCGCAGTTGCTAAATACAATAGAAGTGTGGAGATGACAGAAGATTAGATAAAAAATATAAATATAAAATGCAAATATAAAACGAAAATATAAAACGAAAATATAAAACGAAAATATAAAATGCAGAAAGGACGTTGCATAAATCAGCGTCTTTTCTGCATTTTGACAAAGTCTTTAAAAGAACCGTTTGGATTGTATTAATCTAATGAATCTATATATTCAAAATACTCGTTATTTGTTACAAATCTTTCCTCATCAATTGGTATTCCCGATTTTTTCAAAACTTCCAGCGTATGACTGCAATTTGCATTCAATGGCAGATAAGCAGTGCATGTAGTGGAAGTGTTGACGGATTCGGACTCAGATTCATAAATGTGTCTGCGCCCGAATGCGGAGATGCCATACTCGATATTTGTTTCCGGAATGGTTTCGGCTTTATAAGAAAAGCCGTCTTCACAGAACAGGTACAGGCTTAATGTATTGTAATATTCGGTATCATCCGTGACAGCGGGATCTTTAATGGAAATGCCAAGATTTCCTTCCACGGCATCTTTCTGGTATGCCTCCCAGATCTTCTGAGCATCTTCCTGTGATACGCTGTAAACAGACTCATTAAAAAGAGAGTCAAACAGTGAGATACTTGCACCCTTTATAGAGGCATCTTTGTAGTTGGAGCTGATCAAATACTGAAAGTAGTAGTCTGTGTCAGACTGCATATCAGCCACCAGAGAAGCGGCGCTGGATTTATCTGCAAAATCGCTGTCCGATATAGGAATCGTGTAGGAGCGCTCAATACGGGAACCATCTTTCATATAGTAAGAGATGAAAATCGTAGTAACATTTTTATCAGAATCATCACTTGTCTCCGCTTCGCCGTCGAAATAAGATGCCTCAAGATCGTAAGTATCATATTCCCGATATTCTTTTTTGTGTTCCACAATGGTTTGGTGGATATTTAAGATACTGTCAATAGCCTGTTCGTCATTGCTGATGATCTCGTTTTTACCTGCCAGTAAAACGGATGAAATCTGCGATTTTTCAGGTATGTAGTCTTCAATATGAAACCAATCTGCCCTGATTCCTGTTAAAAATACGACCATCAGTCCAATACAGATCATAAACTCCGGGACCTGACGTAACTTAAACACCTTGAATTTCTTGCACAGCAGCATTTGCGCCACATAGAAAAATACCAGAGTAAATATGGCTGTGAAAATTATCAGCAAAGTAAAATAAGTTTCTTTTCTGGCATTAAAGATTTCAGTTACGATCGTACCTATGCTGAGTCCGCCAAACAGTGCGACCAGCCAGCGAAATACCGGAATCAGCCATGATACGGCGATAATATCTCCTGCAGTTTCCAGTTGTCTGCGTCTGTAAAATATACAGGAAACGATCAGCAAAATAATAGCTGCAGCGCAATAAATGATAATCGATGCCGTGCCTGTAAATGAAATGTTATCTAACGTGGCATTTGCATCATAATGACTGGAAACGACCACGCTTTGATTTAAGTGGTAGATCGGCGCCAATATGGAAAGTCTGTCGTTTGCATTTTCATAAAAGAATGTATCGCTGAATGTGCTCATCCCAAAACACATGGAGGATAAAATGCTGGACATAAAAGACCGGACACATGGGTACGCAAAATTGATGATAATATAAAATATAACTACGGCACAAAGGTTTCCGCTTAACTGGCAGCAAAAAACACATAGCGTATAAGTAAAAAAGGTCATGCCGATCAATAGCAGAAGCCAGAAAAACAAATATTCCACATGTGTAATACCCTGAATAATACAGATAATCATGGAAATAAGGAAAGCTATAATCTGCGGTCCTGCCAGGAATAAAAATCCGGATAAATAGTTTGTCACAAACAGCTCTGTCCTTTTCAGAGGCAGTGCATGTACCATGTAACAGCTTCTGGCATTGTACAGATAGGAGAATACTGCGATTGCCGCAACAATCGAAAATATGCATACCGGTAATACGGAAAGCCCTGTATTTAATACATCCGCCAAGGCTGCCAGACCGTCGAAGATGTCTGTTTCATTGGATAGAAGCATTTTCGCCGTAGCTGCCTGTTTGGACAGGGAAACAGGTATGACCAGTATCATGATCAGGAGATAAAGTGTCCATATGGGCCAAAAGCGTATGATGTTTTTCCGAAATAAAGTTATATTAAAACAGGATGTCTTTGATTTCATAGTTGGCTCCTCCCATTTCATAAATAAAGATTTCCTCTAATGTCAGAGGTAAAAAGTCGATGAGGATCGGCTTCATGGAGGAAAGCTTTTCTCTGGCTTCTCCCGGGTTTCCTTTTACGATCAGGGTATAGACGCGTCCGATATTAGACATATGCAGGATCTCAAAATTGTCCGGCAGCACAGGCATACCTTCCTGAAATGCAACCTGAATTTTGGAGATACTGGATTGCAGATCGGACAAACTGCGCTCCAGCAGCAGTTTTCCCTGATGCATAATACCTACATGATCACAGATATCTTCCAGCTCCCGAAGATTGTGGGAAGATACAAGTATGGTCGTATCGTGTTCCGCAACCTTTGTTAAAATAATGCTCCATATCTGCCGGCGCATGACCGGATCCAGACCGTCTACCGGTTCATCCAGAATCAGCAGTTCGGGATTACAGCATAATGCCAGCCAGAAAGCAACCTGTTTTTGCATACCCTTCGATAAACGGCGAATATTTCGCTTCGTATCGATAGAAGGGAAAAAATCATGCAGACGCTCAAATAATTCACTGTCAAAGCCGGGGTAGATCCCCTGATAAAATCGCTTCATTTCCAGTGTATCTGCCTGAAGAAAATAGAACAGATCGTCCGGAATATATGCCATTTTGCTCTTGGCATCCACATTTTCCCAGATCGGCTCGCCGTCTATCAGGATATTGCCGCTGTCAGGACGATAAATGCCTGTGATGTGGCGGATAATTGTAGACTTGCCGGCGCCGTTAGGTCCTACCAGACCGTATACGGAGCCCTTTGGTACATGCATGTGAACCGAATTAAGAGCCTGAATGCCCTGAAATGTTTTGGATACATTTGATACCTGTATCATGCAAGTTCCCTCCCTTCTGTGATGTTTTGGATCCGCTTATTCAATTCGGATACCGGAACGGATAAAAACAGAAGCTCGGTAACGATCTCATCAAATTGAGAAAAAAGCTCAAGCTGGCGATTCTTCTGTAAATTATTGCCGGGAGCGGCAAAGGAACCTTTTCCGGGAATCGTATATATATAACCTTCTTTTTCAAGTTCCCGGTAGGCTCTCTGTATGGTATTCGGATTAATCGTAAGGGCAGAGGCCATTTCCCGGACTGAAGGCAGACGCTCGTTTTCTCCAATGGATTGTGTGACCACAAGCTGGCGAAGATTGTCCTTGATCTGTTCGTAAAATGGTCGGTTGTCCCGATAGTTTAATTGAAACATTCTTTTTGAAACCTCCCTGATCATAAGTTCAACGTATGATAATCGGTTGATAAAGCGAAGCTGTATCCAACTGTATTAATCTGTTTAATACACTTACTATAGCATTATGCGAAGAACATAACAAGGAAGATAGTTATAGAAAAATCTTAAGAATTGCTGAAGAAAAAATTGACCTGAGCTTTATGCCCAGGTCAATACGACGCTGCCCCAGGTAAGGCCGGCGCCGAATCCCGCCATTACGATCGTATCTCCGGATTTTATCAATCCCTGGCGGTTTATTTCATCCAGCAGAAGCGGAACAGAAGCGCCGGAAGTATTTCCGCAGTGATCCATATTGGATGGGAATTTCTCTATCGGAACATGGAGCTTGTGGGCAATGGACTGATTAATACGCATATTTGCCTGATGGAGCAGATAAAGGTCCACATCCTCCGGTGTCAGATTTACTTTTGCCAATGTTCTTTCAATACTTTTCGGCACTGTCCGGACTGCAAATTTAAAGACTGCCGGACCATCCATATACAAATGATCCATAGGTCTTTCGCCGGGATCAAAAGGATTGTTGTTTTCACGGTTTTTGACGATCAATGCCTGACTCCGGCTGCCGTCGCTTCCCAGATCCGCTGCCATTACGCCGGTTTCGGCTGCGGTAACGACCGCCGCGCCGGCGCCGTCGGCAAACAGCACACATACGGAACGATCCTTCCAGTCTACAATACGGGAAAGTGTTTCTACACCTACCAGTAAAGCATTTTTGTATATTCCGCTCTGAAAATATACATCCGCAGTATTCAGAGCAAAGACAAATCCCGAACAAGCGGCATTTAAGTCAAAGGCAGTGGCATTGACAGCGCCCAGTCTGCCCTGGATATCGCAGGCGGTACTTGGCACCAGCGTATCTGCAGTACAGGTAGCCACAATGATCAACTCAATGTCCTCAGGCTTCATGCCGGCGTCATCCAACGCTTTTTTCGCTGCTTCATATGCCATGGAAGCCGTGGTTTCCCCTTCGGAAACAAGATGTCTGGACCGGATACCGGTGCGGCTGCTGATCCATTCATCATTTGTATCAACGATTGTGGAAAGGAAATCGTTTGTTGCAATTTTTTTCGGAAGATAGCTTCCGGTTCCAATAATTTTAGCTCTCATATATTTCACCATTCGATTTTAGTTTGACTATCAAAGTAATATATGGAAAGTATAAGGAAAAATTGGAGGTTTGTCAATATGGAACCGGTCTGACATTTGACAGTTATTCCGGCAATTGGTTCTTCACAAACAGCGGGCAATGTTATAGAATAAGTGGGAAAATGTTTTGAATGGAGTATAAGAATGGACAAGTCTAAAAATCCGGAACGCATTGGATACATCCTGATCTTTGCGGCGGGAGCACTCTGGGGAACCATCGGTCTGTTTGTCAAACAGATGGCAGCAGGCGGTGCGGATGCTCTGATGATCAGCTTTCTGCGAGTAATGTTTGCATTTGCGATTATGCTTTTGTTTACAGTGGTCAAGGGCGGCAGAAAAGCGCTTGCGGTGGGGAAACGTACTCTGATATTCAGCATATTGCTGGGAATGGTATGCCACGGCGTTTATAATATTTTTTACAGCTATGCCGTGACTATTTCCGGAGTAACGGTCAGCGCAGTGCTGTTAAATATCGCTCCGGTATTTACGTTTCTTGTATCTGCGCGATGTTTTTCAGAAAAAGCAAATGAAAAAAAAATCATTGCTCTCGTGGTAAATATTGCCGGATGCATTCTGACTGCCACAGGAGGAAAACTGGATTTCGATGCGGCTGCCATAACAGGTATTTTGTGCGGCGTCGGGGCCGGTTTTTGCTATGGCATGACAGCTATTTTCGGAAGATTTGCCAATGAGGATTCAGATCCGCTTGCGGTAAGTACATACAGTTATCTGTTTGCGGCATTGCTTCTTTTGATACCGGCGCGCCCCTGGAAGCTTGTACATGTAACGGCTCCGGGCAGTGTGGTGTTTTACGGTATTCTGTTTGCGCTGATCCCCACTGCGATCGGATATGTGCTGTATTATTATGGATTGCAGCGGGTAAAGGAAAGCAGTAAGGTGCCGGTCATTGCATCGGTGGAAACTGTGGCGGCCGCCATTCTCGGCATTGTTATATATATGGAAAAAGTCAATCCGGTCAGTCTGGCGGGTATTGTCATCGTATTGCTGTCAATCTATATTCTGGCAATGTCATCCCGTCCTCAAAAATCATAATGGCGTCATTGCCGGTCTTTCTGTTTCAGGGAATCATTAACGGAACGGTACTATCTCCGGGATCCTGGCATATAATGAAGAGACAAGGAGGATAGTAAAATGGCAACAGAGATTATATTGGATGCCGGACATGGCGGTTTCGATAACGGCGCCACTTATGCGGATCGTGTGGAAAAGGACGAGGTACTCAGGTTAACCCTTGCGGTGGGGGAAAGGCTGGAAGCGGCAGGTTATATAGTGAAATATATACGAACGGAGGATGTTTATGAATCTCCTTACCAGAAAGCGGCGGAGGCAAATGCAGTGGGAGGAGATGCTTTTATTTCCTTTCATCGAAATTCCTCGGTAGAGGAAAATTTGTACAATGGTGTGCAGGCGTTGGTGTATTCTCTGGACAGTGCGGAGGCAACAGCGCTGGGAGAGAGCATTAATGAACAGCTGGCGGCGGTCGGATTTAAAAATCTGGGGATTGAAGCCGTGCCGGAGCTGATCGCGCTCAGGCGTACACAAATGCCGGCAGTGCTCATGGAAGCGGGATTTATCAACAGTGACATTGACAATCAGATCTTTGATGAGAAGTTTGACCAGATTGCAGATGCCATCGTGCAGGGGATAGAAAATGTTCTTCCTGCCGGCGTGCAGCAGCAATCAGTTCCAAGAGCCTTTTATGTGCAGACCGGACTGTTTAAATATGATGTGAATGCAGCATATCAGTTGGAACGTTTACAGATCTTAGGATATGAGGGAATCATTCACTATGAGAAGCCTTATTATGGCGTTTGGATCGGGGGAATGGATTCTCTGGATGACGCCGCGCAGGTACAGGAACAGCTGCGGGAACACGGATACCAGACTCTGATCGTGACAGAGTAAAAAATGATATGACAAATAAAATGAGAAAAGCAGTATCAAATTCGGAGATTATGTGATAAGATAGAAATATCCATTCCACATACATGTCCGGAACGCTCTATATATAGATCGGAGTGTTCATGAAAAAAAGAAAATTTCTGGTGTTCTGGAATCCTTTTGAGGAAGCGCCCGGTTATCCCGGCGCAGAGATTTTTTCTGATTATGTCAGAGATCATGCAGGAGTCATAAGTGCAGATTTGAAAAATAACAAAGATCCGCATTCCGTCAGGTTATTAAAGGAAGCGGATCTTATTGTTGTTTTTCTGAAACAGAATCAGACATGGCTGGATACCTATTTTAGCTTTTACCATTTGAGACAGGAGAAAATCCTGTATATTATCTATGATTATTTTGACAGCTATACTCCCAATCTGGAGCAGATGATCCTGCGTTATCGTATCCCCAGAGAACGGATCGTCACGCTGCCCTTTAATAACCGATTGGCGCTGGCTCTTGAGCGGGGCTGTCTGTCCGGGTATCTAAAGGGAGAAAAAAAGATACATCCCTATGAGCGGTTTACCGGCTTTTTTGACTGTTTTCAGCAGGCAGTACATAAACTGCACCGGGCGCTTTTCTTTGAATAGATCTTGATTTTAAATGCTTTTCCGCTGCAAAATCTAAGCTTTAAGAAAGTCCGGGTAAACTCTGAGAAAGCGTCAAGTAAATACTAAGTAAGCTCCTGCTTTTTCGCCTTCTCCGGAATCTTAAGATAGATCTTGACGATTCTGTTTTTATCTTTCATGCATACCTGGAGGAAAATCCCGCTTGGCGTAGTTACGGACTCGCGGAGCTTTGGCAAATGATCCAAAAGCCCGATCAGATATCCGCCGATGGAGTCGTAGTCTTCCGACTCAAAGTTTAAATCCAGAGCTTCATTTAAATCGTCCAGGTTCATGGAACCTTCTACCAGATACTCATTGGCTGATAACTGAATAAGAGCGGCGTCTTCATCGCCATCGTATTCATCCCGGATCTCGCCTACGATTTCTTCCAGAAGATCTTCTAATGTAATAAGACCGGAAGTAAGGCCGTACTCATCCAGTACGATGGCCATACTGATGGAAGAATTACGCATTTCCAGCATCAGCTCGGCAGTATTTTTATGCTCATAGGTAAAATATGGTTTGCGGATAATATCCCGCAGTGAAAACTGTTCCTTATTTTCACAGAGCAATAAGTCTTTAATATTTAAGATCCCGATAACGTCATCCGGCGTCTCCTCGTATACCGGAAGCCGGGTATATTTGTCTTCACGAAAGATTTCCAGCAGCTCGTCAAATGTACTGTCTGCCTGCGCAAATGTCATGTCAATTCTTGGAACCATGATCTCCTTTGCCATCGTATCGCCAAAATCGAACATGTTGTTGATCATTTCCTTTTCTTCCGTTTCGATAATGCCTGATTCATGACCAACATCCATGATGGTACGCAGTTCACTGGCAGTCATTCCCGCTTTCTTTTCATTCGGATTCACACCAAGGATTCTTAAGACTCCCATTGCCAGAGATTGAATAATGAATATGACCGGGGTAAGAATACACATGAGCGCCCATATGATACGGCTGTAGCGAAGGGAAATACGCTCTGCCCGTATGGTAGCCATTGTTTTCGGCGTGATCTCTCCGAAGATCAGGATCAAAATCGTCAGGATACCGGTGGCGATTCCTGCTCCGGCGCTGCCGAACAACTGGATTGCAAGTGCGGTAGCCAGGGAAGATGCCGAAAGGTTTACTACGTTGTTGCCGATCAAAATGGCGCTGAGCATTTTCCCGGAATGCTCCGTGATCTTCAAAACGGTTTTTGCCTGGCGGTTTCCTTCCTCTGCCAGGGTACGTATACGTATCTGGTTTACCGTGGTAAGCGCTGTTTCCGCAGAAGAGAAAAAGGCTGACAGACACAACAAAATGACTAAAACAATGATTTTAAATATGACACTGGGGTCCAAATGATTCACCTCTGTTGATAAAAAATATAATAATTTTTCTTACTATATCTTATCCGGTATTTTTTGTAAAGAAGCAGCGCTTTATGTTTATTTAATTTTTAGAAAATTGGAATTATTTTGCAGGAAGCAGCATATACATATACGGGAGGGATATTTATGGACAATCTTAGACAGCAGGAAAAACAGCAGGATGGAAAAGGATTAAAATTCATAAGCGCGCTGCTTATCATGTATGTGCTGACCGGAGTCATGCTCCTCATACTGGCGGCGCTTTTGTATCGGTTTCAGCTCAGCGAAAATCTGGTATCGGTGGGAATTATGGCAGTGTATATCATTGCCGGATTTATTGGCGGACTGATTGCCGGAAAGAGGATTGGACGGCACAGATTTTTCTGGGGGATGCTGGCAGGAACGGTTTACTTTATGATTCTGTTTGCCGGATCGGCGGCATTGAATCACGGAGCGCCTGAAAACACAATAAAGATGGCGGCAGTATGGGTTATGTGCGCCTGTGCGGGAATGATCGGAGGTATGCTGAGCCGTTCAAATGCAAACTGAGAAAGAAATCTTAAAAAGTAACGGATATTGTTGAGAAAAAATGCTTTCCTTTAAATAAATATTGTGTTATACTCATTATACTTATGTAAGAAGTTATGTAGGAAGGAGAGTTTTTGGAATGAAACACGTAAAAACATTAAATACAAAAAGATTACAGAATACAGTAAAAAAAGGCGGCTGCGGCGAGTGCCAGACATCCTGCCAGTCAGCTTGCAAGACATCCTGCACCGTGGGAAATCAAAGCTGCGAACACAGCAAATAATCAAATGCATGGCAGTGAAGGGAAGCGGTAAAAATTCCAGGAGATGTGTACATGCACAATTACATAATAATGGACAAAACGACCGTATGGTATGCATACGGTCATTTGTGCGTTAAATAGAAAGTGAGGAACAAAGGTGATACACCAGTACAAAAATAACGGGTATAATATTGTTCTGGATGTAAACAGCGGAGCGATCCATGTGGTGGATGATGCGACGTATGATATTATAGAATTGTATGAGTCCGAAAGTCAGGATGAGATTATGGATCGTTTAAAAGAGAAATATCCTGCTGACCTGATTGCGGAATGTTACGCAGAGGTAAAGGAACTGGCTGAGGATGGACAGCTGTTTACAAAGGACGAATATGAATCCTGTATGATGGACTTTAAGAAGCGCCAGACAGTGGTAAAGGCCTTGTGTCTGCATATTGCCCATGATTGTAATCTCGCCTGTCGTTATTGCTTTGCCGGGGAGGGAGAGTATCACGGCAGAAGAGAGCTGATGAGCTTTGAGGTAGGAAAGGCCGCTCTGGATTTTCTGATCGCCAATTCCGGTAACCGCAGGAATCTGGAAGTGGATTTTTTTGGAGGGGAGCCGCTGATGAACTTTCAGGTAGTAAAGGATCTGGTAGCTTACGGGCGTGAACAGGAAAAGATACATGACAAAAATTTCCGGTTTACCCTGACCACAAACGGCGTGCTGCTGAGTGAGGAAGTGATGGAGTTCGCCAACCGGGAAATGGCGAATGTGGTTTTGAGTATTGATGGCCGTAAGGAAGTCAATGATCATATGCGTCCATTCAGAAACGGCAAAGGAAGCTATGATCTCATCGTACCGAAGTTTCAGGAATTCGCGGAAAGCAGAAATCAGGACAAGTATTATGTAAGGGGTACATTTACCCATTACAATCCGGATTTTTCAAAGGATGTACTTCATCTGGCTGATCTGGGATTTCGGCAGATTTCCGTGGAGCCTGTAGTGGCGCCTCAAACAGAGGATTATGCGATACGGGAAGAGGATCTGCCAAAGCTGTTTGAAGAGTACGATGCGCTGGCTGCCGAAATGGTAAGAAGAAAAAAATCAGGAAAGGATTTCAATTTCTTTCATTTTATGATAGATTTAGAGGGTGGACCCTGTGTTGCCAAGCGTTTATCCGGCTGCGGATCCGGAACCGAATATCTGGCAGTTACTCCCTGGGGAGATTTGTACCCCTGCCATCAGTTCGTGGGAAATGAGGAGTTTAAAATGGGAACCGTATTTGAAGGCGTGAAAAATACGGAGCTTCGCGATGAATTTAAGAGCTGCAATGTTTATGCAAAGGAAAAATGCAGGGAGTGCTTTGCGAGGTTCTATTGCAGCGGCGGATGCGCGGCAAACTCCTACAACTTCCATGGAAATATTAATGATGCATATGATATCGGATGTGAGCTTCAGAAAAAACGTATCGAATGCGCCATTATGATAAAAGCTGCCATGGCAGAGTAAAC
>CAZLZX010000066.1:0-13235 GCA_964564095.1 uncultured Eubacterium sp.
TAGTGCTTCATCATAATAATCAAACAGATAGTAGTTTTGCTGAACCAGACTGCATGAGGCATAAGACGGGAACACTATGTATGATAATCGGGGCAGTGTTGGTTGTTTTGGCGCTGTCTCTCTTTTTGTGGAATCGATATGAAGATCGGCGGGCTGCACAGTCGGCAGAGGAGATCTTAACGCAGGTAACGGCGGCGATAGAGCAAGGGGCAGATGATCTCGTGCAGGATCCCTATGATGGAGAGATGCCGGTGGTAAACATTGATGGTTATGATTATATCGGGTATGTATCCCTTCCGACGCTGGGGCTTTACCTGCCGGTAATGGCAGAATGGGATTATCCTCGCTTGAAGATTGCGCCCTGCCGTTATACGGGTTCTACTGAAACCAATGATCTGGTTATTGCCGCTCATAATTACAGCAGACATTTCGGAACGATTAAGACGTTGCAGACTGGGGATGATGTTACTTTTATGGATATGAGCGGTGTGACAAGCCATTATAAGGTAGTGGAAGTGGATGTATTAAATCCTGCGGCCATAGAAGAAATGACTTCCGGCGAGTTTGATCTGACATTATTTACCTGCACCTATGGAGGACAGAGCCGTGTGACGGTAAGATGCATGCGGGAATATCCTGTGCCGATGCGGATATTTGTTCCTGTATGCATCCTATAATATATCAGATGCTGTGCAGTCTGTTTTTTCTTTTATCTCCGGATTGGATATCAAAAGAAAAGATATTAAAAGTAAAGATATTAATATGAAATGGAAAAATTTCCAATAAAGTTCCAAAATGGAAAAATATTGTAAAAAGTTCTGGTATAAATGAACAATATATGTTAATATACAACTAGGCATATTATTTCTAAAAATCTAAATTGCATTTCAATGATTCTATTACCTGCTGTTGCAGGTGTCAAAAAAAATTCTTAGAAATTTTCAATGCTTAAAACAGAATTAAAAAATTGGATTTTCAGGAAAATTTCAAGATATCTAACCGAAATTTTCCAAATTATTTTAAAGGAGGATTTTGTCTGTGGAGAACGAAACAGTAAAAAAGAGATTAGAAGAAATGGAAGCAAAGGGAAATGAATACCGGGAACTGGTCAGGGAAGAGATGGAGAAGATTAATCAGGATGAAATGGAACGCTATCTGTATCTGCGCAGGGAAATGGCGGTCAGCGATAAAGTGAGCCAGTTGAAATCGGCGAAAAATATAGGAAGACGGGAAGGAAGGCGGGAGAATGCAATAGAAAATGTAAAAAGGTTGTTTAGGAATGGAGCATCCTTTGAACTGGTGCAAAAATCTGTCTTGGAATTGCCGGAGGAAGAAATAAGAAAAATTTATGAAGAAATCTGTTTGACAGAGGATGAAAAATAATTCTGTGAAAATGATAAAAAATATCAATAAACAAAAGGATGTAATCGTGCGGTTTGCTTTTTGCCCAAAGTTTGTTATGATTATATAAGACTAACTAAATGGAGGGAAACAAACATGGTTAAAATCACACTTGGTATAGAAGGTATGGCATGTGGTATGTGTGAATCACATATGAATGATGCCATACGTAAAGCTTTTACGGTAAAAAAGGTTACCTCTTCCCATAAGAAATGCGAGACAGTGATCATCGCACCGGAGGATATCAGTGAACAGGAGCTGCAGGCAGTGATTGATCCAACAGGCTATAAGCTGACATCTGTAAAAAGCGAACCGTATGAGAAAAAAGGATTGTTTTCCAGATAATCTTTCCAGTTGCACCCATGAGAAATCATGGGTGTTTTTATCAAAATTAATAAATATTCCCTTGCTTTGTATCGGCTGCCGATATAAACTATATATAGACAATCGATATAAGGAGGCATTACCATGGCAATCGATAAAAGTTTGATCTCCGGCAGTACAACAATGCTCATTTTACGTCTGCTGGAAGAAAAAGATATGTATGGCTATGAGATGATAGAAACATTGGAAAAGAAGTCCCGAAATGTATTTCAGTTAAAGGCGGGAACGCTATATCCGCTACTGCATTCGTTGGAGGAAAAAAGATATTTGAACACATATGAGGATACGGTTAACGGGAAAGTGCGCAAATATTACAGCCTGACGAAAAGCGGAAAAAGGTTCTTGAAGAAAAAGAAGGAAGAGTGGCAGGAGTATTCTGCGGCTGTAGCTGAAGTGTTGTTCCTGGGGGTGTAGACGTGGGCAAAAAGCGGTATATGGAGCTGCTTTTGGAGCAGATACGTAATAAAAAGGCAAAGGAAATGATTTCCGGCGAGGTGGAAGGTCACATTGATGATCAGATAGCGGCTTATCGACGTAAGGGTATGACGGAAAATGAAGCAGAGAAAAAGGCTGTTTTTGAGATGGGAGATCCTGTGGAGATCGGGGAATCTCTGGATCGTATACATAAGCCCCAAATGTCATGGAGCATGATCGTTCTGGTTGGAATACTGAGCGCCCTGGGGCTGCTTTTACAATGGTCAATTCAGAATATTGGACGGGACGCTGATATAACCGGATATCAGTTTCAAAATCAGATCTTGTATATAGTAATCGGCTTTGCCGTTATGATGCTGATCTGTTTTATCGATTATAGTGTGATCTGCAAATGGGTACATGTACTGTCAGTCTGCTTTTTGGCGCTCTGTGTCTGGTACACAGGTTCCGGCGTGGGAGTAAATGGCTCGAAGCGATATCTGAACCTGCCGGGAGGTTTAAGTCTGGCATTCCATGCCGTAATTTATTTGGCAATTCCTCTGTTTGCGGCTCTTCTGTATTATCATAGGAATGGAGGCAGGCGTCAACTGATAATACCCATTGGTTTCATAGTATTAGCAGTATTTTTATTTAGCCAGAGTGCCGGCAGTCTGGTAATCAGTATGAATTTAATTCTGATGGCAGAGATCATACTGGGCCTGGCAGTTTTTCGGGGCTGGTTTCCGGTAAAAAAGAAGATGCTGTTTCCCGTTGCGCTAATTCTGAACGGTATTCCGGTAATCGTGTTGTTTCTGAGAATGCTGACAGGACCGGTGTATTTGTTAGAACGTATGCAAGTTTATTTCCCGGGAAATTCTCAGGCATACGCTTACGGCCAGTCATCTGTCGCGGATCTTCTGGCAAAATGTCAGGTAATAGGAGGAACGTCAGAAGCATATCCGGAGGTAACAGACATTTTGGGAGTTCAGTGCGATTATGTGCTTTTGCATGTGGCATCATCCTATGGGATTTTAATACTGCTGGCAGTGATTGCTCTGCTGGTGGGGCTGTGCTGTAAAATGTTTTTCCTGACCCTTTGCCAGAAAAATCGTCTTGGCATGATGCTGGGTGTCGGATGCAGTCTGATCTTTTTATTTCAAATAATAGAATACATTATGATGAATCTTGGGTTCCTTCCGCCTACAACCGTATTTTTGCCTCTGTTTTCCTGTGGTGGAAGCGGAACGGTAGTTTCATATATACTTCTTGGAATATTACTCAGCGTATACCGGTATCAAAATCTGATTCCGGAACACAGGTTAAGGAAAAAACGTCGGCTTGTGGTAGAATTTAAGGAATATTAGGAAAAATATAAGATTCGTGCGGATAAATTACAGAAAACCGAAAATTATTATTGTAGAACTTCTGCAAGTGTGCTAAAATTCCGTTAATTAAATATGAAACAGCAGGTGTCAGAGATCGCAAAGATTTTGCGATGCTCTGGTGAAAAGGGAAACAGGTGTAAGTCCTGTACGAACTCGTCACCGTAATTAGGGAGCTGAAAGCCAATAGGTCACTGGGAAACCGGGAAGGCGGCTGATGCGTTGATCTATGAGTCGGGAGACCTGCCTGACTGTTGTACAGGAATCAGTATTCCGGACCACGAGTAATTGGTTGTACGTATGAGATGGATTGATTATATGGAAAGCCTTTTACCTGATCAAAGGTAAGAGGCTTTATTATGTCGTAAAATCTTTTGAATTATTTTATGATGTAATGGAAGCGTTATAAGTTCAGATCCTGCTTTTGATGTGCATATTTTGGAAAGGGTAACTGTTCCTGCATATTTAAAATAAGCAGTGCCCTGAACGGGCGTCAAAAGGAGGATAACATGAAAAAAGTATTAGCAGTATTACTTACATCCATGCTGGTAGGTACGTTTGCACTTGCCGGATGCGGTACAAAGGACGCTGATGCAGACGCAAATCAGCCATCTGTAGCAGCAGGAACTTCAGAGGAGGCACCAGAGGTGAAAGAAGCAGCAGGAGATCAGGCTATTTTAGTAGTAAGTTTTGGTACAAGCTATAATGACAGTCGTGAAGCTACGATTGGTGCGATTGAAAAAGCAATTGCTGATAAGTTCCCGGAATATGAAGTACGCAGAGCATTTACAAGTCAGATTATCATTGATAAATTGAAAGAACGTGATAATCTGGAAATTGATAATGTAGGCGAGGCTTTGGATCGTGCGGTGGCTGATGGAATCAAAACGCTGGTAGTTCAGCCGACACATTTAATGGATGGATTAGAGTATACAGATCTGGTAGATGAGCTTGAAACTTATCAGGACAAATTCGACAAGATCGCTCTGGCTGCTCCATTGCTTACAAGTGATGAAGATTACGATGCGGTAATCAAAGCGATCACAGAAGCAACAGCTTCCTATGATGACGGCGAGACAGCTATCTGCTTCATGGGACATGGAACAGAAGCTGAGTCAAATGAAATCTATGCGAACCTTCAGGAAAAGATCACAGCAGCAGGATACGATAATTATTATATCGGAACTGTAGAAGCAGAACCGGCATTAGAAGACGTTCTTGGAGCAGTAAAAGAAAATGGTTCCTACAAAAAAGTTGTTTTGCAGCCTCTTATGGTTGTAGCAGGAGATCATGCAAACAATGATATGGCCGGCGATGAAGAGGATTCCTGGAAAACAGCATTTGCAAATGAAGGTTATGAGGTTGAATGTGTACTGGAAGGTCTGGGACAGATTCCGGCTATTCAGGAAGTATATGTAGCACACACGCAGGCAGCAGTGGACAGCCTTTCTAAATAATGAATATATGGAGAAGTGATTGTGAAACGAATTATTACTTTTTGCACAATATTTCTCATGTCGATTACCGGTGTGCTCAGCACACCGGTAATCTGTCATGGGGAAGAGATGAAACTGATAGCTTCCGAAACCGGTCAGTCAGATGATTCGTCTGATCTGATCGCCAGTGAGGAAGAACGCACAACCTCTGTGCAGGTGGGAGAAGAAGGTATGATTCCTGTGCAGGGTAAAGATGTGAAAGATGGCACTTATGATATAAAAGTAGACTCCAGTTCTTCTATGTTTCGTATTGTAAAAGCGGAACTGACGGTAAAAAACGGAGAAATGTCGGCGGTGCTTACCCTCAGTGGTACCGGATATCTGAAGCTTTTTATGGGAACCGGGGAACAAGCTGTGGCCGCGGATGAATCTGAATATGTACCGTATGCAGAGGATGAAGACGGAGCTTATACCTATACGGTTGCTGTGCCGGCATTGGATCAGGAGCTTGAATGTACGGGCTTCAGTAAAAATAAAGAGAAGTGGTATGATCATCAGATATTATTCCGTGCATCTTCTCTGCCGGAAGAGGCGCTGCTGATAGAACTGCCGGATTATGGAGATTCCGATGAAGATGAAGAGGAGAAAGAAGCTCCTCAGGCAAATGAAAAGGGGGTCGTGGTTTTTGGCGATTCCTCAGAGGAGAAGGAAGCGCAGGCAGTTCCTGCACAGATTGATTTAAAGGACGGTACATATACAATAGAAGTGGAAATGTCGGGGGGAACCGGTAGAGCAGAGATCGCATCTCCGGCAGCCTTAACCGTTAAAGATAAAAAAGCGATTGCCGTGATAGAGTGGAGCAGTCCGAATTATGATTATATGCTGGTTGACGGAGAGAAATTCCTGCCGGTAAATACGGAGGGAAATTCTGTATTTGAAATTCCGGTTACTGTATTTGATACGGAAATGAAAGTAATGGCAGATACAACGGCTATGAGCACTCCCCATGAAATTGAATACAGTTTGATTTTCCATACGGACTCCATTCAGGGAGACCATGTGGAAAGCGGTGTCAATGGAACCGTTGTTGTGGTAGTGATCGTAGTAATTGCTGTTGTCGTTGTGGCTGGCGTGACAGTGGTTCTTACAAAGAAAAAGAGGAAGGACTCTAATGCATAAAAACATATTTTGGATGTTCAGAAGCAGAATTTTTCATAAGAAAGAAAGAAGAACAGTATGGGGGAAACGACTGGGGGCTGTATTGCTGACCGCTGTTTTATTGATTGCCAGTCTGACCGCCTGCGGCTCTTCTGTAGATACGCAAAATGCAGGTACTGCTTCAGGAAGCCTTGAACAGACAGATAAAAATACAAAAGAGTCAGATCAGGAAGACCAGTGGAGCAGCGCTCAGACGGTAGATCTTTCAAACAGAGATCTTGATATCAGCCCGCAGCTTTCCTGGGAAAGCAGTATGGAGCTGATGTACGCCAGCGGATTTGCAGTGGATTACTATTCGGATGGCTATGTACTGTTGTCCGTTTTAGATGGAAGACGGTTTTTGGTAGTGCCGGAGCAGATGAAAGCTCCTTCCGACTTGGATGATGATATTGCGATATTAGAACGGCCTTTGGATCAAATTTATCTGGTGGCGTCGGCTGCGATGGATATGTTTCGGGCTTTGGATGCCATAGACCATATTCGTTTTTCCGGGCAGAAGGAAGAGGGCTGGTATATTGAGGAAGCGAAAGAAGCTATGCAAAGAGGCGATATGATTTATGCCGGTAAATACAGTGCGCCGGATTATGAATTGATCGTATCGGAGGGATGTTCCCTGGCGATTGAAAATACAATGATCAGTCATTCCCCGGAGGTGGAGGAGAAGCTTTCAAGCTTTGGAGTGCCGGTAATGATCGATTATTCCAGCTATGAATCGCAGCCCCTTGGACGGGTAGAGTGGATTCGGTTTTATGGGGCGTTGTTTGGAAAAGAGCAGATCGCAGAGGAAGCCTTTTTGGAGCAGGTAGAGGCGCAGGAACGGGCAGCGGAAGATGCCGAGACCGGAAAAACAGTAGCGTTTTTCTATATTACGACCAATGGCGCAGTCAATGTACGGAAGTCTGCGGATTATGTCCCGAAAATGATCGGTCTGGCAGGCGGTACTTATATTTTTGAAGATCTGGGAGAGGAAGACAGCAAAACCTCCTCCATGAATATGCAGATGGAAGAGTTTTATGCCTCTGCAAAGGATGCGGATTATCTGATCTATAACAGTACGATTGACGGAGAGCTTGAGACGATAGATGAGCTTTTGGGCAAAAGTGAATTGCTGGCGGACTTTAAAGCGGTCAGGGAAGGCAATGTTTGGTGTACTACGAAGAATCTCTATCAGGAATCTATGTCTATCGGTACGTTGATCGAAGATATTCATAAAATGCTTACGGATGCTGACAAGAGCGGACAGGACATGAAATACTTATATCCGTTGACATAGCTTGCGGAAAAGATATGAAATACTTATATCCGTTGATATGGCTTGCGGAGAGGATATGAAATACTTATATCCGTTGACATAGCTTGTGGGAATAGATAAAAACGCAGCTTGAGAAATGCGGATTGAAAATAAAGATATAGATACCCGAAGTGTATGGAGAATGTTTGGCTGACACTGCGAGGAGGAAAGAGAGAGACATTATGATACGGACAGATGGAGGAAAAAAAATCAGATATACGATTTCATTTGTGATTTTAGCGGTTTTGATCCTTGTTTTTCTGGCGTGCAATATCTGTATCGGAAGTGTCTCGATTTCTTTTTCCGATATTGTAAAAGGCTTTTTCGGACAGGGAATGGGAGAAACTGCCAGGGGCATTATCTGGCAGATCCGGTTTCCTCGGGCAATGGCTGCCATTATTCTGGGCGGTGCGCTGGCTCTTGCCGGATATTTGCTGCAGACCTTTTTCCATAATCCCATTGCTGGTCCCTTTGTGTTGGGAATATCCTCCGGTGCGAAGCTGGTAGTGGCGCTGGTTATGGTATTTTTCTTAGGTCGTGCAGTGAGAGTCAGCTCTTCTCTGTTGATTGCGGCAGCCTTTGTGGGAGCTATGATTTCCATGGGATTTGTTTTACTCATGTCAAGAAAAGTAAACAGCATGGCGATGCTCATTGTGGCCGGTGTTATGATCGGATATATCTGTTCGGCAATCACAGAGTTCGTCATAACATTTGCGGATGATGCGGATATTGCGAACCTTCACAACTGGTCCCAGGGAAGCTTTTCCGGTATGAGCTGGCACAATGTGGCTGTTATGTCGGTGGTTATATTTGTTACCTTTTTTTTGATTTTTTTAATGGCAAAGCCTATCGGGGCATATCAGATGGGAGAGTCCTATGCAAAAAGCATGGGGGTAAATGTCCGTAGACTGCGTATTCTTCTGGTGCTTTTGTCCAGTGTGCTGTCGGCTTGCATCGTAGCATTTGCAGGTCCGATCTCCTTTGTTGGTATTGCGGTTCCACATCTGGTAAAAAGCCTGTTTCACACCTCAAAACCTCTTTTGATGATACCGGCTTGTTTTCTGGGCGGCAGTGTATTCTGCCTGTTCTGCGATCTTCTGGCAAGGACTGTATTTGCCCCTACGGAATTAAGTATCAGCACGATGACAGCGGTATTTGGCGCTCCGGTCGTCATTGTTATTATGATCCGCCGACAGAAAGAGAGGTCCTGAAGTTGAAAGAATATTATTTTTATACAGAAGGAATGACTGTCGGCTATCAGGGAGTACCTTTGATCAGTCAGATAGAGATTACCCTGAAAAAGGGCGAGATTTTAACGCTGATAGGTCCAAATGGTGCGGGAAAATCTACAATACTAAAAAGTATTGCAGGGCAGCTTAAGATGGTGTGCGGCGCGGCATATCTGGATCATGCCTCTCTGGGACAGATGAGGGCGGATGAGCTGGCAAAGAAGATGGCTGTTGTGTTTACGGAAAAGATGCGGACGGAAATGATGACCTGCGAAGATGTGGTGGCTACCGGACGCTATCCTTACACAGGCAGATTTGGTGTACTGTCAGAGGAAGATCATCAGGTAGTGGAGGAATCCATGGAGCTGGTTCACGTATCAGAGCTTCGAAATCAGGATTTTACAAAAATCAGTGATGGACAGCGGCAGAGGGTATTGCTGGCACGTGCTATCTGTCAGGAACCGGAAATCATTATTTTGGATGAACCTACATCTTATTTGGATGTGAAGTATAAGCTGGAATTTTTGTCCATTCTTCAGGAAATGAGACGAAAAAAGCATCTCTCTGTCATTATGTCTTTGCATGAATTGGACCTGGCGGAGCGGGTATCAGATCAATTACTTTGTGTGAAAGGCGATCGTGTTCAGCGGTTCGGCACACCGGAGGAAATTTTTGTCTCTGGTTATATCAAGGAACTGTTTGGCTTGAAAGCAGGAAGCTTTGAAGAGGAAAGCGGCACCTTGGAGTTGGAGGCGCCGAAAGGAGAGCCGGAGGTGTTTGTGATAGCCGGAGGGGGCTGCGGCAATAAGACCTATCGACGGCTTCAACGGGAAGGGATTCCTTTTGCGGCGGGAGTTTTGTTTGAAAATGACAGGGATTATTTAAGTGCGAAAGCATTAGCCGTGGAAGTTGTTTCCGCAGAAGCTTTTGGGAAGATCACAGAGGCTCAGATCGCGAAAGCAAAGGCGTTGATCGATCAGTGCGCACGGGTCATTTGCTGTAAAGCGCGGTTTGGCGAGTGGGATCAGGCAAATGGAGAACTTTTGGTATATGCGAGGCAGCAGGGCAAGGAAGTATGTATGCTGCATGAAAAATGATATTGCAAAAAGCTATCATGAATGATAGAATAGTTCAGGCGATTGTGAAAAGGTTATGCATGGCACAGCGTTTCACGATCGCTTTTCATATGCGGATTCACTGTGAAGACGCATAATGGTTGAATATTATGTTAACTACATATGAGGAGGAGAATGAATATGTCAGAAGTAACACAAAAGCGTGAAGCAAATGCCGGTCCATTAGGCCTGTTGGGATTCGGTATGACGACTTGCCTGCTGAATCTTCATAATGCAGGTATTATGGAAATGTCAGTTGTGATCATAGCAATGGGTATAGCTATGGGCGGATTAGCTCAGATTATTGCAGGTATCATGGAGTTTAAGGCGGGAAATACGTTCGGAGCCACAGCGTTTACATCTTATGGATTGTTCTGGTGGTCGCTGGTCATTATTCTGGTAAATCCGGGAGCTCTGGGAACAGAGGCAGCAGATGGAAGATCTATGGGATTTTATATGCTGCTTTGGTGTATTTTTACATTGTTTATGTTTATTGGAACAATGAAAGCAAATCATGCCACACAGATCGTATTTGGAAGCTTGATGATCTTATTCCTGCTTTTAGCAATCGAGAAGTTTACAGGAAGCGAAGCGCTTGCAATTATTGCAGGTATTGAGGGAATCTTCTGCGGAGCATCTGCGATCTACACCGCAGTAGCAGGTATTGTAGATGGAGAATTTAACAAACCGATAATGCCGGTGTAATTGCGGATGAAGAATTTAACAAACCGATAATACCAGTGTAATTGCGGAGCGAGTTTCTATTCCGGTTTCTGAAAAAATGGAGCATGAGCTGAAATTTTATAGTAAGTTTATTGCTTTGGAGAAATATGCATGATAAAATTTTGATAGCTGTTCGTGAAGAAAAAGTAAAAATAGAAAAAGATTGACAGAGGAGGTTTATTTCATGAATGAAACATTGAAATTGATCAAAGAAAGAAGAAGCATCAAAAAATATAAACCGGATATGGTTCCGAAGGATGTGTTGGAGCAGATCATTGAGGCAGGCACTTACGCAGCATCCGGAATGAACAGACAGTCTCCGATCATTATCGCAGTGACAAATAAGGAAGTGCGCGACAGACTTTCAGCTATGAATGCGGCTGTTATGGGGCAAGGTCCGGACTTTGATCCGTTTTATGGCGCACCGGTTATTCTTGTTGTATTAGCGGATAAGAGTATGCCGACTTATGTTTGCGACGGAAGTCTGGTAATGGGAAATATGATGCTGGCGGCTAAGTCGTTGGGTGTTTCCAGCTGCTGGGTACACAGAGCAAAAGAAGAGTTCGAGAGCGAGGAGGGAAAGGCAATCCTGAAATCTCTTGGTATTGAAGGGGATTATGAAGGAATCGGACATTGTATCCTTGGATATTTGGATGGCGAAGAGAAAGAGGCTTCCCCTCGTAAAGAGAATTATGTATATTGGGCAGAGTAAAAGAAGATCTGCTGAATGAGAAATCGCAGCTGTTTGTTATGGGATAGGATATGCCCTGTCTTGTATGGCTGCTTTTGAGAGGAGATGTGCAATGGAAGATGCATTAATACTGGTTGATGTGCTGGATCAACAGATTGGAACAATGGGAAAAGCTGAGGCACACCGCCTGGGAAAGCTGCATCGTGCATTTTCTGTGTTTATTGTAAATCAGGGATCTATGCTGATCCAAAGAAGAAAACAGGACAAATATCATTCCGGTGGTTTGTGGGCAAATGCGTGCTGCTCGCATCCACGAGACGGAGAAGTGTTAAAGGAAGCGATTCATCGCAGAATGTTAGAAGAGGTTGGATTTGACTGCGAGCTGAAGGAACTGTTTCACTTTGTCTATCGATCAAAATACAGTGAAGATCTGTATGAATATGAGTATGATCATGTATTTGTGGGACAATATGAAGGAGCAGTGCATTTCAATGAGGATGAGATCGAAGAGGTGCGCTGGATTTCCTTTGAAGAGCTTTTCAGAGAGCTGGTGGAGCAGCCGGAGAAATTTGCAACCTGGTTTTTGATCGCAGCTCCGAGATTTTTAGAGGAATATATATGTGTGCCGCAGCAGTAAGGGCTGCTGCGGCACAGTGTTCTAATACAATTTGTACATATGTATACCTTGTGAAAGGCCGAATGGCATAATGGGATGCCCCAGAGGGTATACCTTGTGAAAGGCCGAATGGCATAATGGGGTGCCCCAGAGGGTATACCTTGTGAAACGCCGAATGGCATAAGAGGGTATAGTATAGTAGAAAAAATATTGATTTCTACTATTGACGGACCTTGACTTTGTGTGCTATAGTAGTCTAGCGATGGAAGTAGGTCTTTTTTTTATGCCTAAAAACAAAGAAATAAACGGAGGTGGAAGTTGTGCGCGTTAAAATTACATTAGCATGTACAGAGTGCAAACAGCGTAATTATAACCTGACCAAGGATAAGAAAGCTCATCCGGAGAGAATGGAAGTAAATAAGTATTGTAAGTTTTGTAGAAAACATACACCACACAAAGAAACCAAGTAATCCGGTAATGCAAAGGAAGTGACGAGATGGGAGACAAAAAAAGCAAAGAAAATGCTCCAAAAGTAAGCTGGTTTGACGGACTCAAGGCAGAATTTGCTAAGATCATCTGGCCAGATAAAAAATCACTGGGCAGACAGACTGTTACAGTAGTGATTATTTCCGTTATCCTGGGCATCATTATCGCTATTCTGGATTATGCGATCCAGCATGGCGTAGATTTCCTGATTAATGTATAAGGAAGGCAAAGGTGAAATTATGGAAAAGGCAAACTGGTATGTAGTCCACACTTATTCCGGTTATGAGAATAAGGTAAAGGCTAACATTGAAAAAACAATTGAAAACAGACATCTTGAGGATGAGATCCTGGAAGTGCGGGTTCCTATGCAGGATGTAGTTGAATTGAAGAATGGTGCGAAAAAGCAGGTTCAGAAAAAGATGTTTCCAGGTTATGTTCTGATTCATATGATTATGAATGACGATACCTGGTATGTGGTCAGAAATACCAGAGGTGTGACCGGTTTCGTAGGACCGGGATCAAAGCCTGTACCACTCACTGAAGCTGAAATGAAACCATTGGGAATCAAAATGGAAAACATTGTGGTAGACTTCAAGGAGGGCGATACGGTCAGCGTCATCGGCGGTGTTTGGAAGGACACTGTTGGAGTCATTCAGTCTATGAATCATAACAAACAGACGGTATCCATCAATGTGGACCTGTTCGGTCGCGAAACGCCGGTGGAGATAAGTTTCGCAGAAGTGAAGAAAATGTAAGCAAGGAGGCAATCTAAAATGGCAAAAAAAGTAGAAGGATATATTAAATTACAGATTCCTGCTGGAAAGGCTACACCAGCTCCTCCAGTTGGTC
>CAZLZX010000067.1:0-13068 GCA_964564095.1 uncultured Eubacterium sp.
GACAATATATTTTCAAGTTTATCAGAGTTTAACTTTTCTGCATTTACCTGACTTACAGTCTGCTGTTTTATATTTTTCTGACCCAGACAGGCGTCTCCCGTCCAGTCCCCGTCCAGGCTGTTTAAATATTCCTCCGCTTCCCGACAGCGTTTCGCCCAGGGATCTACGGATCCAAATGCCGCCCGATATCCGTCTTTTCCCTGAACCAGAGCACAGGAAGCAATCGCTATAACCAGTGCATTTCGTCCGCCTATTTTCTGATAACCGCTGATCATCTCCTGTCTGGGAATATGAATGGTTCTAAGAATCCCCTCACAAGAAGGATCCTTATTCCATTTCTTCTGTAAATAAGTTTCCAGCAGTATCCGTTTGGTTCCCTGCCCATCCACAAGCGTCACTTCCGCATCAAAAGCTGCCAACGGCGGCAGAGAATCTGCAGCCGGCGATGCATTACATATATTCCCGCCGATCGTGGCCGTATTTCGTATCTGAAGCGAGCCCACCTGACCGCAGGCCTGTGCCAACGCCCGGTATTCTTTTCTTATGACTTCATTTTCTGCAATCTCCTGATGAGAGGTCAATGCCCCGATACGGATCTCATCCTCTGTCTTTGTAATACCTTTTAATTCAGCAACTCTGCTGATATCCAGAAGACATACGGCCTCCTGATATGCTCCGCTTCTGATGCGCGGAATCAGATCTGTCCCTGCTGCCAAAAGCTTATATTTTCTGTTTTTCTCCCATACAGTTACCGCCTCTTTCAAATTTTCCACGGTAATCACTTGTTCAATTTGAAGCATAAGACATCCTCCCTTTGCTCCCTGGTTCCATGATTTGCTTTCTGAGCATCAAAAATCCCGATATCATAGGATATCTTATTTCCCTTCTATAACCAGATGCACGGCCCTCTCTATAGAGGCATACCCGGTACACCGGCAAAGATTTCCCTCCAGAGCTGTTTTAATTTCATCATCGGAAGGATTCGGATTTTTTAACAACAATCCCTTAACACTCATGATCATTCCCGGTGTACAAAATCCACACTGCACAGCGCCTGCATCGAAAAATGCCTGCTGAATCCGATCCAACTCCCCATCTTTTTCCAGTCCTTCTATCGTCAGTATGTCATGTCCTTCCATCTGTTCTGCCAGCATCAGACAGGCATGTACGGCTTTTCCATCAACCAGAATGGTACAGCTTCCGCACTCGCCCTGCCCGCATCCTTCCTTTGTTCCTGTCAGTCCAAAGACATCCCTGAGTATATCCAGCGCCCTCTGACCCGGCAAAACATCTGTCTCTACTTTTCTTCCATTTAAAGTCATATGCAGTTTACTCACGAACTCTCTCCCTAAAAATAATAAAACATCTTTTCCTTTCATACCATTCAAAGCTGCGGCTTCATATTCCTCTCAAACTAAAGATCAAACATCTTTTCCTTTTAAATGCATCAGTATCTTTTCCGGCGTCATCGGAAGCGACCGGATCGGCCTGTCCATGCCAATAGCCATATTGACCGCACCGCTGATACTGGCAAGCCCAAGCTCTGCAGAAGGTTCCGCTATAGATTTTGCACCAAAAGGTCCCTTTTCTTCTTCATTTTCTATAAAGCCAACCTGAATCTTCGGCATCTCCTGAATCGTAGGAATCAAATATTGAGTAAAATCTTTTGTCAGAGGTATGCCATCTTTGCCGATTTGGTACTGTTCATACAATGCCTGTCCCATGGACATAACAATTCCTCCCTCTACCTGCCCTCGCGCCATAGGCGGATTGATGATCCGGCCTGCATCATGACAGGCAGCGATCTCTAATACCTGAACTTTTCCTGTCCAGGTGTCAACACATACTTCTGCAGCCTGGGCGGAATATGTGTATACATGAAAGGGAGCGCCCTGACCTTTCTCAAAATCCCATGCCGGCAAGTCCAGTTCACAGACACCTATCCCTTTTAATTCCTGTTCAGAGTCAGCCGCCAGCGAAAATATTTCTTCCCACGACAGATTCTCGCTCATGCTCTGATGATCTTCCGATATCAGTTTGCTCTTCTCAAACAGTGCCTGTCCTCCTTTCACAGCTTGTTCCCGGAAGCGCTGTCCCTTTAACCAGAGTTTTATCTGCTCCTTCAACTGCCCCGCAGCCTCTATCAACGCCTTTCCACCCATGAAAGTACCTCTGGAGCCGGTTGTCGTACCCGGATCCAATTCCCGACAGGTATCCGGCTCATCATATATTATTTTTTCAGGCGCAATATCAAATTGCTCCGCTACAATCTGGATCATTGCTGTCTTTAGACCCTGTCCCATTTCCACCAATCCCAGACTAATATGCAGGATTCCCCTTTTATCCACATAGAGAATCGCCTGTGACTTATCCTTCATCTGAGCTCCGCTGGTTCCTCTCATAGTACATGCGATTCCCACTCCATAACGGAACCTCGTATTACCGGTCTTATTTTTTTCTAAATAAGCTCTGTATTTTTCTTCAAACTTCAAATGCTCCGCCACATAATCCAGTACCTGTTCCACACTGACAATCTGTGAATCCAGCAAATGGCCCACCGGCGATATATCCCCTGTATGAAGCAGATTTCTTTTCCGGAGCTCATAAGGAGATAATCCCATCCGATATGCCAGCTCATTAATCGTGTTTTCCATGGCATAAATAGACTGCGGCGTACCAAATCCCCTCATAGAACCACAGGTAACCTGATTTGTAACCAGGGAGTCCGCCTTATATTCAGTGTGTGGAACCAGATACGGACCGCATCCCAATACTACGCCCTTCCATGCCACCGCAGGCGAAAGATTCATGTAAATGCCGCCATCCAGCTTGGCCCGTCCTCTCATTGCCGTAAAATGTCCCTCCGAATCGGCTCCAATCTGACATTGAATCTCATAGAGATGACGCTTATGGCTTTCCCGAAAAGATTCCTCTCTGTCCAGCACATATTTTACCGGCCTTCCTGTTTTCATCGTGGCCAGCGCTGCCCGGATCGCCATGGCTATGGTAAGCTCTATCTTTCCTCCAAAAGAACCGCCAACCGCACTCCTTCTGACACTAACTCTGTCTTTTGGCAGATTCAACGCTGCTGCCACTGCTGACTGAACATCAAAAGGAAGCTGCATCGACCCTCGCACGACCATACAACCATTCTCCCATTCTGTCAAAATAGCCTCTGGTTCAATATAAGAATGTTCGATTCTCTGCGTCTCATATACAGCAGATACCCTGACGGATGATTGCCCGAAACCTTCTTCTATAGAACCTTTCTTTGCAAAATATTGGGAACTGATATTTTGAGGATACCAGTCGCCCCGGATCTCATCAGAATTTTCTATAGTTTTCAACTCATTCACAACAGGCAACGGTTCATATTCTGCCCATACCAGCTTCGCTGCCCTATCTGCTATATCAGAGTTTTCCGCTGCCACCACAGCAATCACATCTGACCATGCATATACTTTCTGTTCTGAAATCGCAGGCTGATCCTGTACGATAATCCCAAATCCATTTTTCCCTGGAATATCCTCTGCTGTATAAATGCCTGCAACGCCTGTCTCTTTCGCTGCCTGCTGTGTATGCACCGCAAGAAGTTTTCCATGTACACAGGAAGTATAGACAGCCTTCATAAACAGCATATTTTTACGATACAGATCCGCACCAAATTTAGCTGATCCTGTCACTTTTTCTATTCCATCTGCACGCTTTACATTTCTATTTACATAGCGGTAATTGTTCATTTTGTTTGTCCTAATATTTATAAATAATTTCTTTTTTACACTGCCATTACATATATTAACACAAAATACTGCATATGAATAAAATAAATGCAGAATCTGACAAAAAATGTGTGCTATATACTTATATATAATATAAAATGCAGTCAAGCTAAATAATTAAAAGAGGTGCCGCTGCTACTCTCAGGACACCTCTAAAATAGGAAAACCATTGGTTTGACTATGATTTATATAATTAACAACTTTTTTATTGAAACAAAACTCATTTTAATGATAGAATCCTAATAATAGAATCCATAAGACGGATCAGCAGAAGACAACGGAATCGCACGTCGATATACTTCCTGTGCAATCCTTCCCTTCTCCGTTCTGGAATCAAAATCATCATGAAGACTGATCACTTCCGCCTTTCTTTCATCTACAATTTCAGTCAACAATGCACACAAATCTTTTAATCCACTGCAGAAACGTTTAAATGAATATACATATACTTCATCTCCGGGCAACAAGCTGTCAATAATCTTATTTAATTCTGGTCTGTAAGATAAAGTATCAATTTTTAACGTGTCTACAAGAGGTTTTAACTCCTCCGTCTCTGCTGCGATATCTTCTCCTATATCGGTTATGTAACCATTAAAATATCCGTATTTCATTACTCTACTCCTCCAGCCACTTCATAATCTTCTGAATATTTTATATTATCTCATCATATAAAACGCAACAATACTTTACAAAACTTCATTTTTTCTATTTATTATAGCATGATTTTTCACAATTTCAATACCAGAAAAGTAAAAACAGAACTATATGACATTCAATTATAATACAAACACAATTCCGATTACTGTCTATCGTTTTATTAAATATCCCCACTGAAATCAATCTTTTCGCACATACTATGTTTTTTATGTAGTAAATCCCGCATACTGTGTCATATACAATTCATAGTATTTTCCTTTTTGTGCCAGCAGGCTGTCATGACTGCCGCTTTCAACGATCTGTCCCTGATCCATAACCACTATCATATCCGCATCTCTGATTGTAGATAAACGATGGGCAATGATAATGCTGGTACGATTCTTCATCACTAACTGCATGGCATCCTGTATCGCTTTCTCTGTTCTGGTATCCACATTCGATGTGGCCTCATCCAAAATCAGTATCTTTGGATCTGCGACAAAAGCTCTGGCAATCGCAAGAAGCTGTCTCTGCCCCTGACTGATATTGTCTCCGGAGCCAGTCAGAACCGTATCATATCCCTGAGGCAGCATCTGTATCATTTCCCCGCATCGGCTCATGTTCACAGCATTTTTCAACTGTTCTTTGGAAGCATCCGCATTTCCATATTTCAGATTATTTTCAATCGTATCCGAAAACAAAACCGTATCCTGCAATACGATAGCAACATTTTTCCGCAGGCTGTCTCTTGATATCTCTTTTATATTCTGACGATTAATATAAATATCCCCACTGTCAATATCGTAAAAACGCATCAGCAAATTTACTACCGTTGTCTTTCCGCTGCCCGTAGCTCCTACCAGTGCAATCTTTTTTCCGGAAGGCACCGACAAAGAAAAATCATGCAATACGGGATATCCCTGTTCATAAGAAAATGTTACCTTATCAAAAGTTATATTTATCGCGGCATCATCCGCAAAGGCTTCGCCCGATTTATCCTCACTGTTCTCATCTATAATGGCAAATACCCTCTCAGCGCCTGCTATCGCAGTCTGGAGCTGCCCATATATCTGAGCGATCTCATTGACAGGGCGGCTAAACTGTTTTGCATATACGATAAAAGCGGAAATGATTCCTACGGAAATAAGTCCGCTGACGGCAAAATATCCTCCAAAGGCAGCAATAATCACAAATCCAATATTTCCGATGCAATTCATGACAGGTCCCATAACGCCGCTGAAAATATCTGTCCGTATGCCCGCCTTCGTCAGAGAATCAGAAGTTTCACAAAATTCATCGATCGTAACATCCTGATGATTATATGCCACTACTGTCCGATACCCTGAAATCATTTCTTCCACTGTACCATTCAGCTTTCCCAGCAATGCCTGCCTCTGTCTGGAATACTCCCGTACCCTCTTTGACAATATTTTAGTCACACACACGGTCAATATGACAGTTGCACAGCTTAACAAAGCCAACTGCCAGCAATACCAGAACATAACGGCTGCTGTACCTGCTACTGTCAGCGCCCCGGAAAATAATGACGGCAGAGACTGTGAAACAGTTGTAGATATATTTTCTATATCATTGGTCATCCTGCTCATAACATCTCCATGTGAATGTGTATCCAGATATTTAACCGGCAGATCAACGATCTTATCAAACAACTCTTCACGCATTCTTTTCACGATCCGCTGACTCAGACGGGCACTGAATAAGCCTTGAAGCAGTTGGCTGACGCCGTATAACACATACACAAGAACCATAAACATCAGTGTGTGGGCCAGCTTTCCCTCTATGGAACCGGCAATCATATCAATGGCTCTGCTCTGAAGACTCGGTGCGTAAATGCCGCAAAGAGTGCCAAAAATAACGATGCCAAGCATACTTACTACCAACAGCTTTTCTCTGATAAAATATTTTATGATCCGCCGCAATGTACCGGACACATTTTCCGCATGTTCTACTTCCGCAAAACGGGTACGTTTATTCATACCCGGAATATTCCTCTCTATACCTTTAGGCTGACTCATAGCTTTCCCCTTCACTTCCTATCTGAGAATGATAGATATCCTGATATGTTTTGCAGAACTGCAAAAGTTCCTCATGGGTACCGCAGGCTTCCACACTTCCACGATTCAATACGACAATTTTATCCGCCCTGCGCACAGAAGCGATCCGCTGTGCGATAAAAATCTTTGTGGTTCCGGGTCTGGATTCCTTTAAAGCCTCATACAGCTTTGCCTCTGTTTTCAGGTCAAGGGCACTGGTAGAATCATCGAAAATCAGAATTTCCGCCTGTTTCAATACCGCCCTGGAAATGGATATCCGCTGTTTCTGTCCCCCGGACAAACTCATTCCACGTTCCGCTACCAGAGTATCATATCCATTCGCTGTCCCCCGAATAAAATCATCTGCCTGAGCAATGCGCGCCGAATCAAAAATTTCTTCATCCGATACTTCTGTGCCGCCCCAGGAAATATTTTCCCGAATCGAGGTACTGAACAGCTCACTTTTCTGTAAAGCCACAGCCATCTTATCCCGCAGGCATTTCTGATCATACTCCCGCACATCCACGCCATCCACGAAAACCGTCCCTTCCGTCACATCATAAAAACGTGGGATCAGACTGACCAGCGCCGTCTTTCCACAGCCGGTAGCTCCCATGATTGCCACTGTCTCTCCCGGTTCAATGGTCAAATCAATGTGATTCAGAACTCTCTGATCTGTTCCCGGGAAGGAAAAGGATACATTCTGAAACTCGATTTTTCCACAGACCGGTGTTTCCCCGCTAAAGGTTCCATCCTCTAATTCCGGTTTGCTGTACAGCACTTCCCTGACCCTTTTCCAGGATGCGATTCCTTTCGTAATCGTTTGAAATAATAATACCAGCATCAGGATTCCGTTTAAAAGCTGGGTTGTGTATGTGATTGCCGCCATGATCGCACCTGGTGTCGCCGTATGCGCTTCTACCTGATAGGAACCCGCCAGCAAAATAAGTACGACGACCACATTCATCAATATATTCATTATGGGGCTCATAAAAGCAAATATTACCAACACCCGAAGCTGTATTCCGATCAACCCGTCATTGGCTCCCCCAAAACGCATTTTCTCATAGGCTTCCCTCACACACGCTTTTATAATACGGATACCCGACACATCTTCCTGCAGTATCCCATTTATTTTATCAAGCTGCGCCTGAAGCCTTGTCAGCAAAGGATTGGCTTTATGCAGACAAAAGACCATACATCCAAGAATAACAGGAAAGGCACACAAAACAATAAGACCAAACTGACGATTCAACTGAAACAGAAAGAAAATACTGCCCAGCATCAGCATAGATGTGCGAATCATTCCCCGGACAAACTGCGCCACATAATTTTCAACCTGTGTAATATCATTCGTAACCCTGGTAACCAACGCCCCCGTGCCAAAACGATCCATCTGCGGAAAGGAAAATCCCATGATTTTACGAAAACAATCTTTCCGCAGCTCATTACTGATATTCTGAGCTGACATGTGTACAAACACATTATTCAAAGATCCGCACAGTCCTCCAATGATAACCAATCCGATCATGATAAGTCCCAGGGTTAAAATCAAATGCAAATTTCCCATACCATGATTGTTTATTCCCAATACGCCTTCGTCCACAATCCGGCTCATAAGTCCCGGCTGAATCAGATCCATCAAAACCTCGCCCACCATAAAAAGGCCGGCAATGACTGCGATATGCAGATATTGCTTTATATATTTCCACATTTCAAATGATTTCCTCGCTTCCCGCCTTTTCTGTGCTGCCGATCACAGCGATCCTTATCACGATATCTCTGGTCCCAATCCGCATTCAGCTTTTCCGTCAATATCAGCAAAGCCTCCTTTTCTTCCTCTGATAAACAGGAAAACATTTCCTGATGACGTATTTCCCGCTGTAAAACTGCCTCTTCTGCCTGCCTGCGTCCTGCTTCCGTCAACTGAATATCGGCCGTCCTGTGATCTGTGCTGCTGGGACTCCGCATGATCAATCCTGCCTGTTCCAGTTTTCCGATCACTTCGCTGGCAGAACCGGGCTGAATCCCCAGCCTTTTTGTCAGCTCCCGCTGCGTCATATTTTCTGTTCCATGTAAAATAATTAAAATTCTTTTCTGGCTTCCTTTGCCTTCATACAGGAACCGTATCGTATGTCCTAATTCCCTTAAATTCAAAATAAGTTTTTTATTGATATCCATACGTAAACTTCTCCTTTTTCAGTTATTTATCCCCAAAATAACATAAGGTACCTTAACATTTTATTCTGGCTCGCCAGCTTTGTCAAGGTACCTTACTTTTTTGTTTTTCAATTCTAACATATCCTATGTTCCAATTTTAAAATCAATTTCATCTATATCTTATTATTTTTATTCTGATTTTATAATTATCTTCACATATATCCCATTATTTTTGTTCTGATTTTATAATTACTTCACATATATCCCATTATTTTTATTCTGATTTTATAATTATCTTCACATATATCCCATTATTTTTGTTCTGATTTTATAATTATCTTCACATATATCCCATTATTTTTGTTCGGACTTTAGAATCAACTTCACATCCGCCAGTTCCAGTGCCGCCTCATCCAGCAAGTCCGGTCTGTTTTTTAATGTACGAAGTACCGATTGTTCTCTCCGCCATTGTTCCACCTTTTTGTGATCTCCTGACAAAAGTATCTTCGGAACTTCCCGCCCATTCCACACCGGCGGACGGCTGTATTGAGGATATTCCAGCAGATTGCCCTCGAATGATTCTCCTGCTCCCGACGCCTCATTGGTCAGCACCCCGGGAACCATGCGTGAAATAGCATCTACCATGACCATGGCAGGAAGCTCCCCGCCGGTCAGCACGTAGTCGCCAATGGAAACAAAATCCGTCACGATCTCCTCTAATACTCTCTCATCTACACCTTCATAATGTCCGCAAAGGAAAATCAAATCTTCCTCTTTAGCCAAATCCTTTGCCATTGTCTGAGAAAAGGTCTTTCCCTGAGGCGTCAGATAAACACAACGGGGACAATGCCCAATACGTTCTGTTATGGATTTCCATGCATCATAAACAGGCTGCGCCTGCATAACCATACCGGCCCCGCCTCCATAGGGATAATCATCCACCTTTTTATGTCTATCCAATGTATAGTTCCGGATATTGACAGCCTCAATATTCAGCAGACCTTTTTCCACAGCTCTGCCGATAATACTCGTATTCAGCCCCTGCTCGATCATCTCCGGAAACAATGTTAATATATGAAAGTTCATCATAAGCTCCCTTCATACACAAAATGCAGCGCACACCCTGCTTCTGCGCCCCGGGTATTAATCCCTGAGCCCCGGTATTAAATGCACCTGCATCTGTCCATTTTCCACATCTATATCCAAAATGCAATCCTTTATCGCAGGAATCAGCAATTCTTTCTGGCCTTCCTTTGTAACAACATACACATCATTCGCGCCTGTCTGAAGTACATCATCTAAAATGCCCAGATCCTCTCCTTCATCGGAAATTACCTGTATTCCTATCATATCCGCAATGAAATATTCATCCTTTTGCAGTTTGACTGCATTCTCTCTTGTCACATACAGACTTTTCCCTCGAAGCCGCTCCACATCATTGATGCTTTGAAACTCTTTAAATTTCAAAATAACCATATTTTTAAAGAAACGCGCCTGCTCCACATGAAGAATCTGTGTCTCTTTCCCTGTATCCAGGATAACTTCCTTCAGCTTTTTAAAACGTTTCGCATCATCGGTCGTAGGGAACACTTTTACTTCTCCGGCAATGCCATGTGTATTTGAAATAACTCCTACCTGGAAAATGTCTTCCATCCTGTTCTCCTTGTTTGATCTATATTTTAATACATAAATGTATTTACACCGTATTTCTATAAAAAGTACACTATCATGTACAAAAAGGGATATAGTAACCTATATCCCTTTATACATCTTGCATTGCTTACTGAACGATTTCCACAATGACTTTCTTGTCTTCTTTCGATGCCGCTGCTTTCACAACCGCACGAATTGCTTTTGCAATTCTTCCCTGTTTACCGATTACCTTACCCATATCAGACTGGGCTACACGAAGTTCCAAAACGATCGCTTTCTCTTTCTCGTTCTCTGTAACAGTAACCTCATCCGGGTAATCGACTAGTGATTTTGCAATTACTTCTACTAATTCTTTCATTACGTTCTCCTCACTAATCTATTATCTCTCGATGCCAGCGGATTTTAAAATTTTCTCTACCGTCTGTGTAGGCTGTGCTCCGTTTGCCAACCATTTCTTCGCAGCTTCTTCATCTACACGGATCTCAGACGGCTCCTTTGTCGGATCATAGTAACCAATCTCATCGATGAATCTGCCATCACGAGGACTTCTGGAGTCAGCGACAACAATTCTATAAAAAGGCGCTTTCTTCTGTCCCATTCTTCTTAATCTGATTTTAACTGCCATTTCATTTCACCTCCTCAAAATATTTCACAGGCAGCCCTTCCGGGTATTCCTGAACTTATAATTTCTCTATATAGCACATCGGTCTCCCGTCTGTGCCGCTTAAAACGGAAGTCCTTTAAAGCCTCCCATTTTACCGCCTAATCCGCCAAACCCGCCGAGTCCGCGTTTCCCTTTTTTCATCCCGGACATCTGCTTCATCATCTTACGCGCCTGCTCAAACTGCTTTACCAGCCGGTTGACCTCACTGATATCAACTCCTGCGCCTGCTGCGATACGACGCTTTCTGCTTGGATTGATCAGATTCGGATTATCCCTCTCCGCCGGAGTCATGGAATAAATGATTCCCTCGATTCTGGCCATCTTTTTATCATCCATCGCATCTTCAATCTGCTTTAACTGGGAACCTCCCATGCCCGGCATCATCCCGAGGACACTGGAAAGACCTCCCATTTTTTTCATCTGATTCATGGACTCCAGATAATCATTGAAGGAAAACTCTGCTTTGCGCATACGCTGTTCCATCTGGGCAGCCTTCTCATGATCCATCTCAGCTTCCGCTTTTTCAATCAGGGAGAGCACATCACCCATACCAAGAATTCTGGATGCCATTCTGTCCGGGTAAAACTGCTCCAGATCAGACAGCTTCTCGCCCATACCCGCATAAAATATCGGCTTGCCCGTAACGGCGCGGATAGAAAGCGCAGCGCCGCCTCGCGTATCACCATCCAGCTTTGTCAGGATCACACCGTCAATACCAATCTTCTCATCGAAGGTACTGGCTACATTTACCGCATCCTGACCGGTCATGGCATCCACGACCAGAACGGTTTGTGCCACTTCCACATTTTCTTTGATCTCGATCAGCTCGTTCATCATATCCTCATCAATATGAAGACGGCCTGCGGTATCGAGAATAATGATGTTATTTCCATTCTTCGCAGCATGTTCCACAGCCGCTTTTGCAATATCCACCGGCCTGTGGCTGTCTCCCATGGAAAATACTTCCACGCCCTGCTTCTCACCGTTGATCTGAAGCTGCTGAATGGCTGCCGGACGATACACGTCACAGGCTACTAGCAATGGCTTCTTTCCCTTCAGCTTATACTTACCGGCCAGCTTCGCTGTCGTAGTCGTTTTACCGGCGCCCTGAAGTCCGGCCATCATAATGATCGTTGTGGCCTGTCCCGGATTCAGCTTGATCTCCGTCGTCTCGGACCCCATCATTCTGACCATCTCTTCATTTACGATCTTAATCACCATCTGTCCCGGATTCAGACCGTTCATAACATCAGAACCGATCGCCCTCTCCTGTACGGCTTTCACAAACTGTTTTACTACTCTGAAGTTGACATCTGCTTCCAGAAGCGCCATCTTAACTTCCTTCAAAGCTGCTTTTACATCAGCTTCCGTCAGACGGCCCTTGCTTCTTAAGTTTTTAAATACGTTCTGCAGTTTCTCTGATAAACTGTCAAATGCCATACTATAACTCCTCTAATATCCGCCCGGAGATTTCCCGAATCTCCACCAATGCAGCTTCCATGTCATCACAACCGTGATTGCCGGACAGATCCCGGATCAGTCTGACGTCCTCTCTAGTCCGCATAAACCGCTCCACCAGATGCAGTTTTTGCTCATATCCGGATAAAATTTTGTCACACCGTTTTACAAGATCATGTACTCCCTGACGGCTGATACCAAATTCCTCCGCAATCTCAGCGAGGGACATATCGTTCAGCACAACATCCTCATACACTTCTTTCTGATGGTCTGTCAATAATTCTCCGTAAAAATCATACAAAAAAACACGACGTCCGATCTGTTCCATTTCAATCACCTTGGCTACTTTAACATAGAAGAAAAGAACTGTCAAGTATTTTTTCTTGACACTCTCTTTCTTTTTTTGTTAACTTCCAGAGATTTTTAAACCTAACGTCAGTGTGATGAGAAAAAATCCTTAAAATAGCCCGTATTTCTGCGATTTTTCTTGCAGAAATATGGGTTTTGTGTTATACTCTATTTAGGTTTAATTAATTCTAAATAAAGGAGGCCATATGTATTACGATTTTGAGGTACCATTGCCTGATGCTCCAGGCAAACTTGCCTATGATGTTAACTTCCTCTTATTTTACGCCTTAAAATCCCACTTTTGTGCAACTTGACT
>CAZLZX010000068.1:0-13020 GCA_964564095.1 uncultured Eubacterium sp.
AAAACGTTCCTGCCGGATTATTCTGCCTCTCAAATTAATTAAAAGAACACCTATATGATTTGCAGTAATATCCACGCCTACCGCATACCTATAATCTTCTTTGACAGTAATGGAACGGGCTTTTCTTCCTCCCGTGGATTCAAATTCTCCTTTTTCTATAATAATTCCTTTATCCATAAGTTCTTTTACATTAGACAAAACAGTAGGCATACTTAAATTCAACTCTTTCGCCAATTCCACTTTGGAAGTATTATCTTTCAACAGCATGTAATTCATTATTTTCGTTTTTGCAATATTTTTTTTATTTACGGAATTTGCCATCCTAAATCCTGCTTTCTTTTATAAAATATTTTATAAAAGAATTATACTCAGCACATTCGATTTTGTAAATATTAAGTTTTACTCCTCAAGGAAAAGATTTCTTCCATTTATGTCAACATCTGATTCCGTATACCCATCTGCTTTTCAAAAACTCTATCGCATATCCTATTCCGGGTATAGAAAATATGGTTTTACCTCGAAAATTCCTCTGGGTCGTCGTGATACCATCCGAAACTTTATTTGCATCTCCTTTTGTTTCTATTCCAATATCAGATACAGATATTGCCCTGTGGGCAACCATAGTTCCATTAGCAGTTTCATACACAATAATATCCTCTTCTCTGATATCCTCATAAGCTGCTCTGGTATTTACGAAACATAAGCTGCCCACATGCACAGCGGGTTCCATAGAACCCGACAGTACAATATATGGGCGGACACCAAGAAGAAACAGAATGACAATACTAAAAACAGTCAAAATAATCATACTGCATAATACATTGATTATAACATTACCAATTCCTTTTGATTTCTTTATCATCAACATTCCTTTCACATCAGATATCTGCAGAAAAACAAGCCATTTATCCTGTTTCTGTTACAGATCATGTCTCTTTTATTGTATTATATGATTTATTACATACTGGTTATCCGAAAACCCACCCCATTCATATTTTTCGTTGGTAAATGTTGCGCTGCCCTCCGGATGATTACCTGTCAGATCCATTGTGACTGTGCTTCCTTTATCCGTAACGGTTCCATTTACAATATTAGAAATTTCTGATACGCGATATCGGCTGCTGTTTTCTTCTGATACAACATAAAGACCTTCTAAAAGATCTTCAAAAATACATTCTCTGGATACAAATCCCTCATGATCCGTATGCTCTTTTACATAAGCTTCATCAAAGCTTACGATTCCATAGCAGGTATGATTGATACCCTCTTTATCGGTCCCGGTAACTTTAAAAATAAAAGTTGGATCTCCATTTGCAAAATTAATATCCGATGCCTGAATCCGTTTTACAAGCCGAATCGCAGCAGGTGTTTTTTCTGCAGCATCCAGAGAAATATTTTTTACCATACTTTCAAACTGAAAGATCTCCGTACTGCTGTCAGAAGCTTTTCCGGAAACGGTAATTGCTTTCCCGGACTTTTTATATCCTTCCGGAGCGCTCACTTCGGTAATTTCATACATATTTGTAAATGTACCGGAAGCATAGAGATCTATTGGATAGGATGCGCCAAAATCAGCGTAACCAAATTCATCCGTTTCCTTCGTATCAATAACAGTTCCTTTTTTTATGATGATGTTGCCGTTCCAGTCTTTGATATCTACCAAAGCTTTTACCTGAAAAATGGCGCCTGGCAATGGATTCCCGCTCTCATCAATCTTATAGATTTTCAGATTACAGGTCTGCGCCTGATCAGTCAGATCAAGATCATAATTTATCTCCGTGATATTCTCGTCATCATCCGGAACTTCAATATCATCAATGACAGCAATTCCCTGATTCGATTCTTCGTTGTCAGCAATTCCCTGGTTTAATTCTTCATTGTCGGCAATAGCAGCAATCCTCTGATTCTGTTCTTCGTTGCGATTCTCCACGTTTGCGATAAACGCAAAAGTACCTGATTCAGTTAAATGCTCTTCGGCATTTGCCAGAAGAATATTTGTTGACGCACTCGACAAGGTACTGACCAAAGAACCTTTTTTCACTCCCTGCCGGTAGTTGTTCGTGGAATCAGCAAACATAGCGTCCACTTTTGCTTCCCCTGCCGAATCATAATTGATCACAAGATTGCCCCCACTGTAACCGGTGTAATAGAACATACTTCTATAACTTGTACATTTAGTTCCCCTGACCGCAAACTGGGCTTTTATCTTCATACAGTTATAGAACAGATAACTCATATCCGTCACATTCGTAGTATCAAACTTATCTAAGTTAGTTACATCGGTCAAAGAACCGCAGTTATAGAACAAAGAATTCATGTTCGTAACCGCTCTGGTATCCCATCCGGTCACATCTAAGCTCACAAGATTTGTACAATTCTTCAACATGCCGCTCATATCGCTTATGTTCGACGTATCCCAATCGCTTAGATCAAGATTCTTCAATGAGGATTTTTGCGGACTATAAAACAAGTTGCTTACATTTGTCACATTTGATGTGTCTATATCATCCGGGAACGTTACGGCATTTATCGGTGAAGCTGCCAAGCCGATCAAATCCTCGGAATAGGCAAACATCCCCTGCATTGTCCGGACCTGTGAAAAATCAGCATTGGTAAGATCCACCGTATTGATGGCAAAATAATAGCCATACTCGCTTTCAAAAGTGCTGAACATGCCTTTGCAGTCTTCATTTAAAATCGCTTTCTGACCGGTTTTCTGCGTTGATACATACGCATTATTACCATCAAACCACGCCACAACACTCATGTCCTGGTCTTGTGAGACATCATAAAGCGTTGCTCCATTCGGGGCTTTCGTATCGACAAAAGAGATATTTTTGATATAAGACTGGTAATACTTGTCCGAACTGTAAGTATTGGACATTTGCGCTAATATCGTATTAAACGAAGAACCGTCAGTTACTTTATAGGATTTTGTACTCTTCGCCGTCAGTTCCACCGTCGTGCCGACGATCTCCTCATCCGGAAATGCATCCGGATCTAATGCGATCCCTACTTTAAATCTGCCTTCGGTATCCGGAGCAGTATATCTGCTTATACCATATTCATCCGCATTCAACGTCCTGGTCGTTCCATCATCAAAAATGGCAATGACAGAAAACATGTCCTTTGTAATGGCTCCGCCGACTTCTATCTCACTGCTCTTTGCGGAAGCCGTTAGCGCAATGATATTGACGATCTCCTGATCGGTCGGATCTTCCACGTCAGGTACCGGAGCTGTCGGCGTAATATCATTCATGTCTTGGGATTTTTTATCCAGAGTCAGGGAAACTTCATGCTTTTCCGTATCCAGAACAAATCCATCCGGAGCTTTCGTTTCTATCACATAATAATCTCCCAGATAAAGATCTTCCGTTGCCTCTCCCGCATTGTCCGTCCGTGTAAATGTGATCCTTCCATTTTCATCCGTAACGGCGGTGGAGATCAGCGTATCTGCCTTGTGATAGATGATGCTGCCGTCCTGGGATGTGATATCGTTCTTCGCATATAAAGCATATTCCGCACCGGGAATGCAAGAATCCTCATAAGAGAATCCGCCGGCTGTCCCAGCTTCGGTATAACCTGTCAGAACTTTTCCTGTTTTATTCAATGTAAGATGTCCATATACCGGCTTATCTTTGACCGTGATGCTATAGGTCGCAACCCCATCCACATATTTCACGTTTTTTTCAGACAAGGTAATTTCCATGGGCGTTGTATCCTTTACATAACCGACAGGCGCTTTTGTTTCCGTCAAGGTGTAGCTTCCATATGGCAAATAGCAGCTTGCCATACCCACAGCATCGCCATCGGCGCCAGTAGTCAATGATACAAGTATATTTCCGGATTTATCTTTCAGATCATAGACAGCGCCATCCAGCTTCTGCTCCTCGTTATCAGCATCTATCTTTGTCAAAACTACTTTGACAGGTTCTTCCTCATTGACAACATTTAATACATATTCTTTGTGATAATATTTCTCCGTCAGATTGACGATCCTGTCGTCCATGGCAGAATGACCTACTGACGAAACGGTTTGATGAATCCGATATACACCAAATGGCAGTTTTGTAGTTTTCCCCTCGCCTTGTGCATTTGTTACGATAGTATCTGCCAATTTGCCGGTCGCCACATCCGTCACGGTAAATACTGCACCCTTTTCATTTACTGCTTCAGTTTCAGATACGGTTCGTGTTTTATGAATTTCAATATACCCATAATCATCAAATATATTTTCCAACTTAAAAGAAAAAACTTTAAACTGTCCCTCATCCCCTGTTTCTGTGGAAGTATCCATATCCTGAAGATCCGCCAGACAGTATCCGGCGGCTCCGGATTCCTGTACAATTCCAAATCCCTGTTCACTAAGGTCTGCTGCATCCACGGAACATACTGCCTGACCCTTTTCATCTGTCGTCACGGTATCCAAAATGGCGCCCTCTTTCTGCAAAGATGAAATGAATGCCTGCCTTTTTTCCGCAGTGGAAATATCCGTGCTGATCTCTCCGGTCTTTGCCTTATCATAAATATGGAACACAGCATACTCTTCCGGCTGAGACACTCCATCCTTTGACATCGTTTTTGTAATCCGGATCTTAATCCCCATATATTCGTCATTCAGACGATAGGTATGAGCCGCTGTCCCTGACTGGTACGGTCCTTCCGCCACATCTACAGTGAAATCATCCGCAAAACAATAGCTGTCCATGCCCTTCGTCTGATGGACAGTATATCTTCCCGGCGCCAGTGCTCCGGTCTTTGCATAACCATCAGCATCTGTTACCAGACTATCAACCAGCTTCCCTGAAGAATCCCGAACTTCAAACTCAGCATCCTTTTCAGCGATATTCATATGGACGCCCGTTTCATCATCATTTTTGGATGCTGTTTTAATAATCTCGATATACGGCTCTGCAGATTCCTTCTCATTATCAAGCTGTCTGGTAATGGTAGTCCCATCGGTAGATGCATCCACGGTAAATTTAAAGTCCGGTGCGAGCTTGTATCCTTCGATTCCTGCTGTCTGCCGTACCGTATAGGTGCCATAGGGTAAAGGGACTACTGTCTGAGCATATCCATTCATATTCGTAGTCAGGGTATCTACTACTTCTCCTTTGCTGTCGATAATGTCGAAAACTGCTCCCGCCTCTTTATCCGCTCTGCCATACGTTTTATGGATTGCAAAAAACGCACTGTATTCCTTTTCAGATGAGGTAATCGTCACGGCAGCTTTTGACTCGGTGCTTCCGGCTGAAAGCGTCGCATAATGCTTCTGCGTATCAAGGGCAAACCCTTCCGGGGCTTTTGTCTCCACAACATAATATTCCCCCATGGGAAGTCCGTCACAGGTTGCTGTCCAGCTATTGTTGAGCGTCAGAGTCGCTATCTTGGCATCTTTCGCATAGACTGTCGTTTTTCCATCGGAACCTTTGATCGCTTCCGCTGCATGGATCTCATACTCTGCTCCGGTCATGGATGCTTCTGTTCCCAGGACATTCGCCTTCCCGGTATCCTTGTTGATCTTTTTTACCGTGATACTGCCCTTCTGGGCCCCATTGCGAAACTCAAATTCCAGAGATGACGTGCCGGCGGACTCCGCTGCGGATTTTTTATTATTTGCAGCTGTGGCACTCATGTAATGTCCCGCCGGTGGACTGATCTCTTCCACTGTCCAGGTATGAGAAGCATTTTTTAAGGAATTAAGCTCCGCAGTTACCTTCTTGCTTACCTCGCTCTTCGCTGCGGCAAGGGCCTTATTGTAGCTGTCGTAATATCCGTTGTTTGTGATCTGTTTCTGCTGGCTTACACTCAGTTCCCTCCAATTCGTTACATACCACTTTGTCACACTGTAGTTCTGCGTCTTTAGGCTCCGTGTGTATGTATAAGATGCCTTTCCTCCGCTGGTGGCGGCATTCCCTGCTTCCTTTCCATCCTGATAGATCTTAAAGGATGCCGTATCGATCAGCGCACCCGTCTCAGAGTCTTTTTTTGTTATATTCAGGGTAACCTTTTTAGATCCGGATCCACTGTTAGAATATGTCGTTTTCGCATAAGAAGGGGCTGCGGCTACACTGGTCCATACCATCAGCTTCTGATGCTTGGATACTGCTTTCCCCTTTTTGCACTTTGTACAAGTGTAATACCAAATGGTTCCTTCCGGATTCGTATTGGCAATGGCATCACAAAAGCTCTGTGCTTTTGCCTTTGTATAGCTGCTGTTTATATAATGCCCGGCCTCATACACACACTGGACTTTACTCTTGCCCGCTCCACATGCCCAGATATATGCCTGCATGCAAGCGTGATTCAAGGTGCTGTAGGATAAGGATTTCCCCCAATAGGTCATTGCCTTTGCCAAAGACTGGTCTTGATACGTTACTGCGTTATATGATTGATATCGAAATGTATCTCCGGTATGACAGGAGCCATGCGGAGTCAGACAAAAACTCCTGCATTCTTTCCCATTATCTGTCCCCTTTACAAAAATATTCCAGAGATTATCCGACGGAGCCTTATAGTTCAGTACAGGTATGGTCAAGCCTTTATGGGCATAGGTAAGTCTGGTCGTAGCAGTCCCGGAAGCTGCCTGAGACGTACTCTGTAAACTTCCAAACAAGCCTCCGGTAACCAGCAGAGCGATCAAAAACATACAGATGCTTTTTTTCATTCTGGTTCGTATTTTATATTTCAAGCCACAATCTCCTTTCATTGATTTCTATGAAAATGTTCCCATGCTTCCTGATAATTCTCAAAGGGATGCGCCTGATAACCTTCTGCATAAACAATGATATCGAAGTCCCTGATCTGATCCGGCAAATTATCATTCCAGGACACCGTCGTAAAAAGGCTGTCCGTGGACTCTCCCTCTTTCAGGGAAACCGGATAATAATAATAGTCCTCCGCCGTATCATAAACCCAATCTGTTGTGTTCCAATCGACGCTGCAGCAGGCTTCCATGTCGCTGTTGGAAAAAACTGCCTTTACCCGAACATAACAGTTACCGGGTCCCATATTTTTCACACTGACATCTTTTTTAAAGCTTCCGCCTTTATCCAATGTCTGCGGCGGTTCAAAATCCTCCTGGATCTCCACGTTGCAGCCGCCGATCCCCACAGCATTTGCCATGCGGTCTGCATCAGCAAAATAAGCATATATACCGGTTGCAAGTGCAGCCAAAGCAACCAGGACACAGGATAGGAGCGACGCAGACCTTCTATAAAAAATTGTTTTCCAATTATTCATTCCCGTTCTCCTTCCCCATACTTATCATACATTTTTTCTTTCTGGCGCATAACAAACTGTTTTTCTTTCTGATGCTTATCATACGGTTTTTCTTTCTGATGCTTATCAACCCACGCCTTCTCCCGTTCCTTATAAGTCCGCAAACTGCGATAATCCCCAGCGCAGCTCCGGCGGCGAATACATATAATGCAGTTGTGGAATCCCCTGTTTTCGGGGCTGCCGTCGTATCTTTGATCGGATCGGTTGAGAAAATCCACTTCACATAGCTGTCAAGAATCGTGTATTTGTTGTCCATCCAGGCCGGAACATACACCGTAAAAGAGAATACGCCTTCACTGCCTGCCGGGATGGTCCCCAGAAGCTGATGGTCTTTCAGCTCCTCCGCTCTCAAATTTCCTTCGTAGATTCTGCTCGTTTTCCCATCTATCGTGCAGTCGATCGCAAGCCGTATCTTTTCCAGCAGTTCTGAATCATCAAATGCCTCACTCCTGAAATACAGATTGATATCCTCTTTACCGTCATTTATAAGCCTGGCTGAATCGGCATATTCATCCCCTGGCATGAGATAAGGAAAATTCACAAAAAAATCTTCCCTATTTGTAATGAGCTTTCCGGCATTTCCCTGATATATGATCCGAAATGACTGTGTATCCGACTGCTTGAATGTCCGGATATCATACTGTCCTTCCTTTTCACAGGTAAGGATCTCCACATTTCCCCAGGGTGCGGATGCTTCGTAATCAGGAGTAAAATTTTTACTCTGTATTGCATCCACATTGATGTCCAGATAAAAGCTGCTTCCTTCATCCTCCTGCGGGAAATCAACAGGAATATCAATCCCCTGAAAAATATCAATGTGATCATTTGTCTTCAGAGATTTTGTATAATAGTAATAACCGTCTGAACATTTGATCCAATCGGCATCCATGCCATAAAAGTCATGATCTGATAAATCATCGGTATCCCGGAACGTAAGCTTTGCTCTGACAAAGCATTCATTTCCATGATTACTGATCCTCGGAATTTTGGAGACTTTGTCCCCCGGGAGGATGACAGGATCATCCTCCCACAACCTTTCTTTCTGACCGGACCTTTGATATTCCTCCAGGCTGATATCCACAATTCCAGTTTCAAACTCATTGATAACACTTACCGATGCCATAGCATATACATATCCACTTCTTATGCAAAGGAGACCTGAAACACACAACAGAATTAACAGTATATGTCTTCTGTTTCTTATACTTCGCAGAATCATATCCGCACCCTCCTTATTCTGTTCCATTTTCTTATCTAATGGAATACAGACACAAATAATGTTTGCAGCCCTCTATTACATTTACAGCTTGATATCTGTTTTGGGATCTTCAGCGTCAGATACTGCTGTAGACGGACTCTGAGTAGAGAGCACATTCCATACTTCTGCCGGTGTCATCTTTCCGTCGGCATTGTTACCATCAAGCTTCGTCTTTCCATCATTCAGATTGGTTGTCTGAATACCATAGGCTTCCACACTGACAGTTTGTTCCGTCCCTTCCAAGCCCTCATCCTCAATCACATTCACAAACTGAATGTAATCAAACAGGGACGACGTAATGCCATTTGGATCTAAGACTGTCATCGCATTATTTTTTGCATAGGCATACAGATGCGTCACTGTTTTTGCCACGGTGTCTTTCTGCGGCTGTCCTACCTCTGTCCAATTCAGGGTATCCACGTCATATTTATATAACTCTGTATCCGCTTTTGCCGGAGATTTCGTTCCATCATCATTTGCAACGATGACATTTGCATAGGGTACAGTTACTTTCATAAACACAAAGGCATCATTTATACCATCATTTTTGATCTGCGGATCTTTTCTTACCTCCTGTTCCGGCGTCATATTTACCGCATCATCCGGGTCCCAGTTCGGCTCCTGCAGATCAATGGATATACTTCCTGTTGTAAATTTATTGACCGCGAAATCTCCATCTGTAAAATATGCGGAAAGTCCCCCGACCAACATACATCCAACTGCTACCAAAGCAACTGCTGATATTCTCAATTTTCTCTGTTTCATTTTCCTTCTTGCCGGATTTCCAATCTAAACCCGACATCCTCCTTCTTCAAAATTTACTTATTTTTCAGGTCTATGCAGATGCTCCTCATATACACGAATATTTTATATCGGACCATAGCAGGATTTATCTGTAGATCCTGTACGGTCAAAATGTGAAAATGGCTGCAATGCCAAATCAAATATGGGGGACAATATAAATAAAACCATTGACAACCGGCATAAGCCGGTGTATTTCTGATCGGATATTTATCCGAAGTGATTCTTAAGATTGTCTGTCGAAACAACCTGTTTTCTAAAGAATCGGATATGAAAAAATCATATCTTTAGACTTGATAAGCAATCGTATAATACAAAGAGCTTATCTGCAAGACAGTTGTTGGTTAATAACTACGTTTGTTGTTAACCGTATTCATATATTATCATAACTAAAAAACTTTTTCAATACTTTTTGCTACTTTTTTCAATCCTGTTTCAATCTTCCTATAATATGATAAAATAGCATATGAGAAGTGCTGTGCACCTTCTCATAATGCTAACGATAGAAAATATTTTATATTTTCTAGAGTCTTTGTACAAGATGCGAAGCATTTCATATTACAGCATATGAGAAGTGCTGTGCACCTTCTCATAATGCTAACGATAGAAAATATTTTATATAAATATTCCATGCAGGGAGGTGTCAGGGCAAAGGATCCCGGACAGAAATGAAAATATTATTAGTAGAAGATGAAACCAGAATGGCAGAAGCGCTCTCAGAGCTGCTTCGTCTGGAACAATATGAAGTAGATGTGCGTACCGACGGAATTTCCGGGCTGGAAGCCGCCCAGCGCAATGAATACGATATTCTGATCCTTGATGTTATGCTGCCGGGCCTGTCCGGATTTGAGATTGCCAAGGCCATCCGCAACCTCGGTATAAAAGCATCCATTCTGATGCTGACAGCCAAAAGTGATGTGGATGACAAGGTAACCGGATTGGACAGCGGCGCAGATGATTATATGACCAAGCCTTTTGAAACGAAAGAACTTCTGGCCCGTCTGCGTGCATTAGAACGCAGAAACAGAAATACCGGAAATGATGCGCTGTCTTTTGGGGATATTCGCCTGTCTCCCACTACATTTCAGCTATACTGCATATCCAACGGACAATCTGTTCGTTTAAGCAAACGGGAATATCGTATTTTAGAAATTTTTATGACCAATCAAAACCAGGTTCTGACACGGGAACAGCTGGCTGTGAAAATATGGGGATATGAAAATGAGGCTGAATATAACAACGTGGAAGTATATCTGTCCTTTACCCGCAGGAAACTTGCCTTTATCGGTTCCCGCGTAGAAATCAAAGCGCTGCGGGGACTTGGATATGAATTGAGGGAAAGTCATGTTTAAAAAAACAAGAATCAAAATCATAACTGTCATTATGTGTGTATTCCTGCTGCTGTTCATCGGTACACTTTGTATGATCTATTTTTCCAGCTACATTGAAGTATCAAAGGAAAACCGGGAAATGCTGAGCCGTTATGCACAAGCATATTGGCAAAATGGCAATCCGAATAAAATCGAAGGACTTCCCCCGAAAAAATCTGCAGATGATATTCGCGGAGATCATGTATATCGTCTTTTGACCTTTCATTCTGTGGCTTTTTCCGAAGATGGAGAAATCCTTACCATAGACAATGATATCCGTATGGGGATCACAGATGACGAGTTGATCGCACTGGCAGAAAAATTGATGAAAAAAAATAAGTACAATGGCATTTCCGGCAGTTGGGTATATTATATTGAAAGCAACCAGGGATGTACTCTGGTTATTCTCATGGATAACATGATCATGAGCGGCAATATGGGTACATTGTTTCGATATACGATTTTGTTTGGCAGTATTACGATCGTACTTCTGTTTCTGCTGTCCTTCTTTTTAGCAAGACAGATTATAAAGCCGTTGGAGGAAAGCTATCAGAAGCAGAGACAGTTCATTTCCGACGCAGGGCACGAACTGAAAACCCCTATTGCAGTTATCAGCACAAATGCAGAAATGTTAGAGCGGGAATTTGGGCAGAGTAAATGGCTGGATAATGTGAAATTTGAATCCGGCCGGATGGCTGGTCTGGTGCATCAGCTGTTAGAGCTTGCAAGAGCGGAAAATGCCGAACCGCAGATGAACCGGCTTAATTTCAGCCGAATCGTTACCGGGGGCGTACTTCCTTTTGAATGTATTGCCTTTGAAAAAGAACTGGATCTGCATACAAATATACCAGACGACGTCTATGTCATGGGAAATATGGAACAATTGGGAAATCTGGTTTCCATTCTATTGGATAATGCGCTTAGTTATGCTCCAAAACACAGCACTATTACAGTATCCCTGCAAACAGAGTCCAACAAAGCATATCTGTCTGTTTCTAATGAAGGAAAGGAAATACCGGAAAAGCTAAGAGAAACTTTATTTGAACGTTTTTATCGGGAGGATTCCTCCCGCGGCGGAGCGGAACCCCATTATGGATTAGGACTTGCCATCGCAAAAGCAATTGTGACATCTCATCATGGAAAAATTGATGTGACCAGCAAAATGGGACAGGTAATTTTTACGGCTTCTCTTCCAATAAGTTCATGATTTTTTCACAAATCAAAGCAAAAACTTCAATCTACCTTCAATATTGGATTGGTAATATGTAATCCGGATGGAGCATATTACAGTATAAAATAATTGTTTTCTATGTTTCATCCTGATAGAAATGAAACAGGAGGACATTTGAATGAAAAAGCTGATTGCAATATCGCTTTCTTTAACAATGGTTTTAAGCTTGACAGCCTGCAGCGGCAATGACTCTGCAGATTCTTCACAGCAATCCGCTGCCGTGACTTCAGATAAAGAGTACATTGAATCCACACTAAACCTCGCCAACAACGAGGAACAGGAATGGTCTTACTCTGACAGTGCAGACGCATGGGTGCTTTCTGTCGTATCCGCTGTAGCATATCCGGAAATTGAAGATGAACAGGGTGTATCTGTCTGTGTTCCCGGCGCCTATGTTACCGGTATCGATACGGATGGAGACGGAACAGAGGATATAACAGCGGCTGATTATACGGAGGCGGTAAATGGCTCTCTGGTCATCGACTATGAAGCAGAAGTGACCAGTTCAAACGGACAGGTCTACAGTGCCGCTACTGCACCTGTTATTCTGAATACAGGTGCTGCTGGATACAGCTCCAGTACCAATACTACGGCAGCTGCTACCTACGCAGCTGAAGGATATATCAATATTGCCTGCGGTAATCGTGGCAAGCAGGATACGGCGGAGGACGAGGATGGAAATACTTACTATACCGGAGATGCCCCCTCCTGTCTGGTAGATCAGAAAAACGCTGCCCGTTTTGTAAAATACAACATACTGCTTGGAAATCTGCCCGGCAGTGTGGATTATTTTGTTTCTACCGGCGGCTCTGGCGGCGGCGCCCATGCTACCATGTTTGCTGCAACCTCCAACAATCCGGATTTCTATGACTATGAAATTGAAGCCGGCGCTGTTGGCGTTTATCAGTTGGAAGATGGCAGTTACACAACTACAGTGACAATCGATGATACTGATTATGAAATTTCTGATGGCGCTTGGGGCTGCATTGCCTATAGTGCGATCACTTCCCTGTACGAGGCGGATATGGCTATGGCCTTCGAGTATTATATGGATACCACTTATGATTTTGGCACTTCTT
>CAZLZX010000069.1:0-13013 GCA_964564095.1 uncultured Eubacterium sp.
GTCTATTGACGGATATAATGTAACTAACATAGGAAAACAGCTTTTGTAGAATAACAAAATATAAACAGATAAAAAGTGCCAAAAAGCAATTAAAACCAGCTTTTTGGCACTTTTTATTGTATTTTGGTTATGCATATATAGGATTGAGAGATGCAAAATAAAGATAACTAAACGAAATAAAATGGGCAATATAATATTGACAAAACATATAAAAAAAGTAAAATATTATTATGTTATTTAAGAATGTTGTAGACATTTAGTATATGATAACATGCTATGAAATCAAGAAAACATGATTATGGAGGAAGAAGTATGAAAAGAAGAATTGTAGCAGCAACTTTGATCTGCGTATTGGGCGCATCCCTTTTAGCAGGTTGCGGAAACAAAGAGGAGGATCAGACAACAAAGCAGCCATCTACAACACCGGAAGTATCTGCTGAGCCTGAAACGCCGGATAATGCGGATCAGTTAGAAGCAACAACGATCAATATCTTTGCAGCAGCCAGCTTAAATACGGTAATGGAAGATCTGATCAAAGCTTACAATGAGAAACAGCCAAATGTAACCATAGTAGGAAGCTATGACAGTTCAGGTACACTGTTAACTCAGATTGAAGAAGGTGCAGAATGTGATGTATTCTTCTCAGCAGCACAGAAACAGATGGATACCCTTCAGAATGATGACGGAATGGTTGTTGAAGGAACCAGATATAATGTAGTAAACAATCAGGTTTGTGTAGTAACTTACAAGGACAGTGATACAAAGGTAACAGGTCTTGACACTATTAAAGATGCATCAAGCTTTGCATTGGCTGATGGAAGCGTTCCTGTAGGTAAATATACAAGACAGGCATTTGTAAATGCAGGTATTTTACCGGAAGCAGAAGATGTATCCAAGATCACAACTCAGGAAGTATCTGACGCATTGGGCGGCATCGAAATCAATGAATGTGCAAACGTAAGCGCTGTTGCAGCAGCTGTATCCGAAGGTGCAAACGAAGTAGGTACTGTTTATAAATCTGATACTTATGGTTTGGAAGACAAGCTTGACATTCTGGAAATTGTTCCTTATGATTTAACAGGAAACGTTATTTATCCGGTAGCTCAGGTTGCAAATCCACAGGCTGATGAATTACGTCAGGCAGCAGCAAAAGATTTTGTTGAATTTTTGATTTCTGACGAAGCAAAAACAATTTTTGAAGCATATTACTTTGATACAAATGTAGAAAACTAAGATAAAATGCATCCTTGATTAAGCGCCAAAATTTTCCATGGTTTTGGCGCTTTTTCCAAATTTATAGATGGGAGATTTTAGGATGGCTGAGATAATCGCATCATTGGACTGGAGTCCATTATTAATATCATTAAAGACCGGGGTGGTGGCAACGGTCATATCCTTTTTTCTGGGGATATTTGCCGCCGACAGAGTGGTACATGCCGGATCGAAAGCAAAAGCTATTGCGGACGGCATTCTGACTTTACCCATGGTATTACCGCCGACAGTAGCCGGCTTCTTTTTGCTTTTACTGTTCAGCAAAAGACGTCCCCTTGGAATGTTTTTGTTTGACAATTTTGGTATTACTGTAGTTCAGACATGGGGCGGCTGTATTCTGGCGGCAACAGTAATCGCATTTCCGCTGATGTACCGAAATGCCCGCGCAGCGTTTGAACAGCTCGATATCAATTTGATCTATGCAGGACGCACCTTAGGTATGTCCAATATGAAAATATTCTGGAAGATCGTTGTGCCAAATGCAGGTCCGGGTATCATTTCCGGCACGATCCTGACCTTTGCCCGTGCTCTTGGAGAGTACGGAGCCACCTCTATGCTGGCAGGTAATATTCCGGGCAAAACATCTACAATTTCGCAAAAAATCGCTATGGTTATTCAGGATGGAGATTACGTGACAGCCGGCGTTTGGGTAATTATCATTATGCTCATTGCATTTGGCGTTATCGTAGCTATGAATCTGGTTGCCGGAAAAAATATGAAAAATATACAGCGTTGGTAATGAGACAGGGAGAAAAATATGTCTATTGAAGTAAATATTAGAAAAAAAATAGGAAACTTCAGCCTTGAGACAGCTTTTGAGGCGGAGGAAGAAATATTTGCCCTGTTGGGAGCTTCCGGCTGCGGCAAAAGTATGACTTTAAAATGTATCGCCGGGATAGAGAAGCCGGATGAAGGAAGGATCGTTATTAACGGAAATGTGGTATATGATTCTTCGGAAAGGATCAACCTCCCCCCGCAGAAACGAAAAGTAGGTTATATGTTTCAGGATTATGCCCTGTTCCCGAATATGAATGTTATACAGAATATAATGGCGGGAATGGGTAAGCATCCTTCTGTGGAACAGGTAGATAAATATTTGGAGAGCTTTCATTTAAAAGGGCTGGAAAACCACCTGCCATCTCAATTGTCAGGAGGACAGAAGCAGAGAGTTGCGCTGGCAAGAATGCTGGCCTCAGAACCGGAGATCCTGCTGTTGGATGAGCCCTTGTCTGCTCTTGACAGTTATCTGAAATGGCAGATGGAAGAAGAACTGCTGCAGATTTTAGACCAGGTTCAGAAGACAGTTCTTTTTGTATCGCACAGCCGTGATGAGGTGTATCATCTCTGCGACCGGGTCTGTGTGATCAATGATGGTCATATCGAGACTTTGCAGGAGAAAAATGAATTTTTTCACAATCCTCAAACCGTGGCGGCAGCCCGTATTTCAGGATGCCGCAATATATCCAGGGCGCAAAAGATTTCTGAACATGAGGTAGAGGCCATTGGATGGGGGATGAAACTGTATACGGAGCGTCAGGTCCCGGATGATCTGGCTTATGTAGGGGCAAGAGCGCATTATATTCTGGCAGAACCGGTGGAAAACGGGAAGGACGGTATACCGGAACCAGTCACTGGCAATGCGTGTCCGGTGGATGCAAAAGAGAATATGGCTGTGATGAAAGTGGATCATTTACTGGAACAGCAGTTTGAATCCGAATTGGTACTAAAATGCAGAGACGCTGTGCCGGAAGAGGATGGAGAGGGAAATTTCCTTCGGCTATTGATGGACAAAGAACCGGCAAGAAGGCTGGCAGATCATTCACAGTTGAGGGTCAGTATATCGGACGATGCATTGCTTTTGCTTAGAAAGTAGGCAGGTAAGCGTTTACGGAAAAAAATAAAGCTTTTGAGAGAAAGGAAAAATTCTGAAAAAGCTGAATATGGCAGGCAGGCGCAGGAGTTTTACGCCTGCCTGTATTGCTTCGGTGTCAAACCGGTATATTTTTTAAATACTTTTGAAAAGTAGCTTTGATCTTCGAAGCCTACGGCTACGGAAATGTCAATAATAGAATATCCGGTGGCGGCAAGAAGACGCTTGCTTTCTTCTATGCGTACCATATTCAGATATTCTTTGAAGGAAGAGCCTGTTGCCTGTTTGAATACGGTAGAAAAATAGGCAGGATTTAAGTGTACGTGTTCAGCTACATCATTGAGTGTGATACCAGTGGAAAAATTTTGTGATATATATTGAATGGCCTTTTTGATAAGGTCATTATTTTTGCCGGGAATATGGTCAAACACGCACTGGGTAAAGGTTTCCACTGTTTTTTGCAGTTGGTAGCACAGATCATCGATCGTATGAATATTGTTCTGGGACATTAGAAACTGATTGCTGATTCTGAAAATGCTGTCTGAGGTAGCTCCGCCTTCAATGGCAGCCCGGGAAAGCAGAGAGCATAGTTCGATGGCTCTGGCTTTGATATATGTAAGGCTGCTTCCCTCGGAAAAAAATACATAACCCAGGAGTTTATTCAGGATTGCCTTGGCTTCCTTGCTGTTTCCCAGCTTTACTTTCGTGATCAGCTTTTGTTCCAGATCTATCGGATAAGTGTGGGAAGCAGTGTAGGGTTGTGTTTTTAAGGTCTGTATCGATTCGTTGATGCGGGATTGCTGCATCAGCTTGTCGTGGTTGGCAGTCAATGTATGGATTCCTTCTGAAATCAGATCTGCAAATAAAAAGTAGAGCAGACGGCTGAGGTGGGTTATCCGTCCGGGCGGAATGACCTGAATGGAATCAAGCTCCTCATACAGATCCAATAAAGTAGTCGTATTCATACCAAAACGTTTATCCAGACCGATGACCAGCGTAGAGTCCGGAGCATCCATCAGAAACGGACCAATGATAACAGAACCAAGCAGATCCGATTTGCTTACCAGCGGAAATGCAATGGCGTTCAGATTGGCATGGCAGGAAAAGAGATACGTCTCGCCAAGATCAATGGCTCGTTGAGCAGCATCGGCACAGATCCGGTGGCAGGGCTCCGTTGATTGAAGGTGTTTCTGGACGATTTTGCAGTAATTACAGGTGTGTCCATAGGATTCCAGAACCTTGCCCTGCTGATCGATCAGCTGGATTGGAAGCTGGCTGAACTCGTACAGAGATTCCAATATATTGCATATGGCTGCCTGATCGGTAATATGATATTGATGAGAATCCATAATTTATCCCCTTTGCGGCTGAAATATATTTGATTATACCACATTCATGAAAACCTTACACACCTCATTTTGCAAGCAGTCAAATAAATGCCAAATAATTCATGAAATCTTAGGAGAATCTTAGTATATCCTCATATTGCATTGAACGGCTCGAAATGTTAAAATAACGCTTGAAATTATGCCCTGAATAATCGGGCGAAGTTAATACGGCAGTAGAAAGAAGAATTATTATGAAACAATGGGAAACTTATGTCCGTAAGGTCGTTCCTTACGTTCCGGGCGAACAGCCCAATAAAGAAAAAATGATTAAGCTGAATACAAATGAAAATCCATATCCTCCGGCGCCGGGAGTGACAAGACGTCTGTTGGAATATGATACGGACCGTTTTCGGTTATATCCGGATCCGGCAGTTTCAGCGCTTGTAAAGGAACTGGCAGATTTTCATGGGGTAAAACCGGAGCAGGTGTTTGTGGGTGTGGGATCTGATGATGTGCTTGCCATGTGCTTTCTTACCTTCTTTAATAGTGAGAAGCCGATACTGTTTCCGGATATTACGTATTCCTTTTATGACGTATGGGCGGATATGCTGCGTATCCCTTATGAAACACAGCCTCTGGATGAGGATTTCAATATTTGCCCGGAGGATTACCGCAAAGATAATGGCGGCGTAGTATTTCCAAATCCGAATGCCCCCACTGGCGTGGAGCTTGCGCAGGAAGCCGTAGAGGATATCCTGCGGAACAATCCGGAACAGATCGTTATTGTGGATGAGGCTTATGTGGATTTTGGAGCAAAGAGCGCATTGCCGCTGCTTGATAAGTATCCAAACCTTATCATAGTCCGCACGTTTTCAAAATCACGTTCCATGGCGGGAATGCGTATCGGTTACGCCATTGCAGCTCCTGAGGTCATCAAATATCTGAATGATGTGAAATATTCCTTTAACTCTTATACGATGGATCAGTTAGCCATTGATCTGGGAGTGGAGTCCGTTAAGGATCAGAGATATTTTGAAGAAACTTTGGAGAAGATCATCGCAACAAGGGAACGCACGAAACGGGAATTGTCAGAGCTTGGATTTTCATTCAGGGATTCTAAGAGCAATTTTATTTTTGCAACTCATGAGAGCTGTCCTGCAAGGGAGCTGTTTGAAGCCTTAAAAGAGCAGGATATTTATGTGCGGTATTTTGCAAAGCCCAGAATAGATAATTATTTGCGTATTACCATCGGTACGGATGAGCAGATGGATGTGTTTGTTGCGTTTTTGAAAAAATATCTGGCTGATAGAAAGGAGTCTTAAATGGAGAGTTTAGTGGCATGGTTTATGGAGCATCCCGGACAGTATATTTCCCGGGAGGCGATCGTATTTATCATTTCCATGTGTCCTCTTTTGGAGCTGAGAGGCGGTATCTTGGCATCCGTATTTTTAGATTTGCCGATGTGGAAATCTGTTTTACTGTGCGTTACAGGTAATATCATACCGATTCCATTTATTTTGGCATTTATTAAGAAAATCATCCGTTGGATGGAAAAGACCCGTTTGTTTGGAAAAATTGCGGGAAAACTGATCAATAAGGTTGAGAAGAAAAAAGGGTCTATAGAGAAATTTGAGTTTTGGGGGCTGGTGGCCTTTGTAGGAGTGCCAGCGCCGGGGACAGGAGCCTGGACAGGGTCTCTCATCGCCGCACTATTGGATGTGAAGCTAAAGAAAGCAGTTTTGGCAGAGCTTTTGGGAATTGTAATAGCCACTGTGATCATGTGCCTGGTTTCCTACGGAATTATCGGAAACGTAATTTCATAAGGAAATGAGGTCGGGGTATGGCTGTGAATCCCTGCGATAAAAGGGATGTAAGGCATATTTTTTCTGTGTTTAGGGTTGACAGAGAAAATAAAAAAAAGATACAATAGAAAGGAAATGTATACAAAATACATTTGAAATACACAGATATACAGCGACGCTGGTTGATGTGCGAATGGAGGATAAGTAATGGATGAGATCAGCTTAAAGGCATTGGCGAAGATTAATCTGGGTCTGGATGTTTTAGGAAAACGGGAAGACGGATATCATGATGTTCGTATGATTATGCAGACGATCCATTTGTATGATCGTGTGGAGATCCGGAAAACGAAATCTCCGGCTATCCGGGTGGAAACAAATCTTTATTATCTTCCGATCAATGAAGACAATCTGGTTTATAAAGCAGCAAAGCTGATGAAGGATGAGTTTCGGCTAAAAGAAGGAGTTCATATTGTGCTGCAGAAATATATTCCGGTGGCGGCAGGTCTGGCAGGAGGAAGCTCTGATGCGGCGGCCGTGCTGGTAGGAATGAATCGTATATTTCAGTTGGGCCTAAAGCAGGATAAGCTGATGAAGCTTGGTTTGAAGCTTGGAGCGGATGTGCCGTTTTGCATTATGCGGGGAACCGCTCTGGCGGAGGGAATCGGCGAAGTGCTGACTCCGTTGCCTCCGATGCCGAAATGCCCGGTGCTGATTGCGAAACCGCCGATCTCGGTTTCTACAAAATCCGTTTACGATAATCTGCGCTTGACAGAGAATACGAAGCATCCGAATATTGATGCGATTGCTGAGGCCATTAAGAAGAAAAATCTGAAGGATGTTGCAGCGAATATGGGAAATATTCTGGAAACAGTGACGATTCCCCGCAATCCGGTAATCGAGGAGATCAAGAAGGTCATGAAGGCCAACGGGGCATTGAGCGCTATGATGAGCGGCAGTGGACCTACTGTTTTCGGCCTGTTTCAGAGTGAAAAGGACATCCGCAGAGCATATGATACCTTGAAACAGTCTGATCTGACGAAGAATTTGTATACATCAGATATACATAACAACCGCAGATAAGATTCTAAACGACAGGAGATGAGTGAAATATGACAAAAAATCTGGAATTAAATATGGACGCATATCTGCCGCTCAGAGATGTTGTATTTCAGACATTGCGTGCAGCGATATTGCGCGGGGAATTAAAACCGGGAGAGCGTTTGATGGAGCTTCAGCTTGCTGCAAAGCTTGGCGTCAGCAGAACCCCGATCCGCGAGGCAATCCGTATGCTGGAGCAGGAGGGGCTTGCGATCACGATTCCGAGAAAAGGTGCGGAAGTAGCCAGAATGACGGAAAAGGATATGGAGGATGTCCTGCAGATCCGTTGTGCTTTGGAAGAACTGGCAGCGCGGCTGTCCTGTGATAATATTACGGAGGAAGAGCTGCGGGAATTAAAAGTAGCTATGATTGCTTTTGAAGAAAAGACAAAAGAGGATAATGTGGTAGAACTGGCAAAGGCTGATGTGACATTTCATGACATTATCTATAAAGCTGCCGATAATCCTAAATTATTATTCCTTTTGAACAATCTCCGGGAACAGATGTATCGGTATCGTACCGAGTACATGAAGGATGACAAAATACATCCGGTGCTGATTCGGGAGCACAGAGACATTTTAAAGGCTCTGGAAATGCGGGATAAGGAGCAGGTGGCAAAAGAAGTGCGTCTTCATTTGAGAAACCAGGAAGAAGTAATGAAAAAAATTATCCGGGAACAGGGATAAGACAGCAAAAAATACATATGATAAAGAAATCAGAGGATAAGCATTGTGCTTATCCTTTTTTTGATGGAAGGCAGGTGGAGCTTGAATGGAAAAAATGAAAAAACATCCGGTGTCCGCAGATATTGATGTAAATATAAAAAACTATCAGGAGCTTTTTGCAGACTGTTCAGATATCAAAATGCGGCAGATGCTTCTTGGAAAAGATTTGAAGGTCCGCTGTATGGTGGCTTATATAGAGACTTCCGTGGGAAATATGATTTTAGACACTTCTACCCTTGGAAGAATGTTAAATCAGCTCAGCGAGGTTCCGTCAGACCAGGTGTTGGAAATATTTCAGAAAAACAGTATGGGAATATCGGATGCCGCACCTTTTGAAACGATTGAGGAAGCGGGAGACGGTATGCTGTCCGGAGACGCCATCATCTTTGTGGACGGATATGATAAGGCATTAAAGATACCGGATAAAGGATATCCGGCAAAGGCGGTAAAAGACACCGATTCAGAAAAATCGAATCGCGGTTCCAATGAAGGGTTTACAGAGTCGATCAAGGTCAATACGGCTTTGATACGAAAGAGGGTGCGCTCTGCCAGAGTAAAGGTACGGGAAAAACAGGTGGGACTTCGTTCCAAAACAAATGTGGATCTGGTTTATATTGATGATCTGGCGGATCCGCATCTTTTGTCTGTGATTGAGCAGCGGTTGGAAGAGTTTGAGATAGATGGTATCCTGGACAGCGGTGTCATCGAGCAGCTTGCGGAGAAAAACTGGATATCTCCATTTCCTCAGTTTCAGACAACGCTCCGGCCCGACCGTGCGGCAATGGCTCTTTTGGAGGGGCGTATCGTTTTGCTGTCGGATAATTCTCCGGAGGCGCTGATCCTTCCCTCAGATTATAACAGCTTCATACAGACTAGTGATGATTATTACAACCGATGGGAGATTGCTTCTTTTACAAGACTTCTCCGCTATGCGGCGTCTTTTTTGGCTATGGTACTGCCGGGATTTTATCTGGCAGTTACAAACTTTCATACGCAGCTTCTGCCAACCTCTCTGCTGTTGTCCTTTGCGTCAGCCAGACAGGGAGTGCCATTTCCGGGCATAGTGGAGATTTTGATCATGGAATTGTCTTTTGAGCTTTTGCGGGAAGCGGGCGTCCGGCTGCCGGGGGCAATGGGAAATACCATTGGTATCGTAGGCGGTCTGATCATTGGACAGGCGGCTGTGGATGCCAATATTGTCAGCGGCATGGTAGTGATCGTGATTGCGTTCACAGCGCTTTGTTCCTTTGCCATACCGAATGAAGAGTTTGCATCGGCGTTTCGGCTGTTGAAATTTGTATTTATATTCTTGTGTGCATTTTTGGGATTTTATGGAATGCTTTTGGGACTTTTAATGGTCTTGATCCATTTGTCTCATCTGGAAAGCTTTGGGATTCCGTATATGACGCCCTTTGCCGGTTCCGGGCGGGGAATGCGGGATGAAGAGGATTCTCTGGTGCGTCCGCCTTCCTTTACCTTGAAGGAACGGCCATTGTTTGCCAATCCGAAGCAAAAGATTCGACTAAGGATAAAAAAACAGCAGAAGAAGCAGTCCGAAAGGGGAAATAAGGAATGAATCAGACACAGATCATGTTTTCCAATAATGGAAAGGTGTCCGTAAGACAGATGCACCGGCTGCTTGTGCTGGAAATATTCGGAATCAGCAGCTTGGTTTTGCCGGGAGTTCTTGCAAAAGTGTGCCAAAATGACGGATTTTTTGCGATTCTGACGGCAGCAATCTTGTGGGCGGTATTGATTCGTATGATTTTGCAGTGCCGATATAAGAAGGAAAAAAATCAGAATTGCCGGGAAAATACAGGTATGGGGCCGCAAGGAAATAAATACGAGGATGCCAAGGGCAATGCGGATAAGGATGCTAAGGGAAGTGCAAATAAGGATGTCAGGGCAGAGTTTAATGGAGACCTTCAGCCTGGGACAACATGGGTATCTAAAATCCGATCATTGGTTTTTGTGATCGTATTTTGTATTGCCGGAGGATTTTTGCTGTATGTTTTATCTTCGTTGGTGGAAAATCAGCTTTTGGAGACTGGCTATCTCTGGTTTGTAGTGCTGACCGTGCTGTTTGCTGGCGGCTATGGGATCATTCGGGGGATGGAATGCCGTGCCCGGATCTATGAAATACTATTCTGGTTTTTGATCGTGCCGCTGTTGTTTGTCATGATATTGGGAACTTTTGAAGTGAAGGCGGACTATTGGCTGCCCATTTTTAACTGTGGCTGGAAATCCTTTGGACTGGGAATCCTGATCAGCATGGCAGCCATGTCTCCGGCTCTGATCAGCGTGCTGTTTTTGCCTTTTTGCACAAATCAGGAAAGAGCGGTAACGGCAGCTCCCCGGGCAGCGCTGGTGGCGGGGGGATTTGATGCAGTTTTATATTTGTTGCTTTTGGGGGTATTTCAGTGGAAGTTTTTGGCGCAGTTGAGATATCCGGTAGTATCCCTGATGGCAGTGGTACAGATGCCGGGAGATTTGTTTGAGCGGCAGGATGCGCTGATGACAGCGATCTGGTTCTTCTGTCTGTTTGCATTGTTTCATTCGCTTTGTCATTATGGCGCTCTGTATTTACAAAAGCTCAGGAATCACTCTGCAAAGACTGTCGGCGGCGGAACGCGTCAGGTTGTGATTGTCATGGCGCTGGTACTGATCGCCGGGCTGGTATTTTTGCTGAACGGATGCGGCAAAAAGGAACCGGAGGAAAGTATGTATCCTCTGGCTATCGGAGTGCAGGCAGTGGATAAGGTGTCTGATGCGGAGGCAAAATCCGTAATGGCGGACGGGGGAGCCCGGTCTGTTTCCACCGACGGAAATGAGCTGTTGGACGTATTTTATGCATGGCCGGTTCCGGGGGGAAGTGACAGCAGCAAATCCGATGTGGCTGCCGGGGATGTGTTTGAGAAGGCAAGCGCCCCCACGATGTTCGATGCACAGACCATGGTTTCGGAAAATACGGATAAAACACTGGATTTTAATCATCTGAAGGTTTTGGCGCTGAATGTTAATATTTTAGAGGATGAAGAGCAGATGGAACAGCTTCTTTATTACTTTAAGGAAAATGAAAATATGGCGTGGAATACCTGTGTGATTGCCATGGAAGAGGATGTGGGAGAATTATTTACGGAAGAGATGGCGTCCGACAGCAAGTCTCTGGGACTCTATCTGGAACAGATGTTGAGAGGCAGACAGGACTTAAAAGCAGATGCTACCGTGACAGTGAAGGATTTGATGAGTCTGTATCTCAATCGGGCGGAGACCATACTCATACCGCAGTTGTCCACCGCCTCCGGAAAACCGCAGATCGATGGTTACCGGATCTATGCCAGGAGAACAGACCATGGCGTAGTCTCGCCGGAAGAGGCATCCTATGGATATTTGCTGCTGAATCTGGCAAAGTCGATACAGTTTTCATTGCCGGATGGAAATTATGTGACCGTTCAGGATCTTCGACTGGAACGGGAGTTTACGGATGCTGACAGAGAAAAACTGACCCAGAGAGTAAAGGTATTCGGCACTGTCAAAATGTCCGCCAGCACGTCAGTATCCGTGGCGAAACAGGATGAGATACTGTCAGAGGCGACAAATACGCTCCGGGAGGAATTGACCCGTCTGGTCCGGTCTGTGCGGGAAGATCATCAGGCAGATATTACAGGAAGCTTCCTGGTACTGCCGGGATACGAGAGAGAGATCTGGAAACTTTATCAGGATAATCCGGATGCTTATGAAAAGAAGCTGACGACAGAAATTGATGTATCATTAAAGATGCTGAATCTGTAAAAATACTGAATCTGTAAAGATGTCGAATCTGTAAAGGTATTGAATCTGTAAAGCTGCCGAACCTGTAAAGTTGTCGAACCTGTAAAGTTGCCGAACCTGTAAAGTTGCTAAATCTGTAAAACTGCTGAATCTGTAAAGCTCAGATAGTTTATGAAATAGTAATGTTTCATTATTTATAAAAGTTTATGGAAAGTGATTAGACGATCTGTTTTGCGGGCAGACTCCTGATATGAGATCAAAGAGGCGGCTGATGAACAGCAGCTTTCAGCCGCCCAAACAGGAAGGAGGATAAACGGTGTATACCGTTTGACAGATATGAAATATTGGAAACAGATCGCAGGAGTTGTACTGGCGGCTGCATTTGCTCTGACAGCCAGCCAGGCAGCCCATATACAGCAAATACAGCAGGAGATCGCAGGAAAGGTCATCCGTTTTCATGTGTTGGCAAACAGTGACAGAGATGAGGATCAGCAGTTAAAATTAAAGGTGCGTGATCAGGTAGGCAGTCTGATGGAGGAACGTCTGGCTGATGCAGAGAGCCTGGAGGACAGCAGGGAGATTATTTCTGAGAGTCTCAATGATATTGAGGAATGTGCAGAATCCGTAATACAGGAAAATGGTTTTGATTACGCAGTATCGGCGAAGCTTGCCGACAGCCGCTTTCCGGTAAAGGAGTATGGAAACAGCGTATTTCCGGCAGGTACATATGAAGCGCTTCGGGTAACGATAGGAGAAGGTGCGGGACATAACTGGTGGTGTGTGATGTATCCGAATCTCTGTTTTTCAGGAAGTATGTATCAGGTGGATGAGGAAGGGACAGAAGAAAAATTAAAAGCAGTGTTGACAACAGAGGAATATAAAACGGTCATGGAGAGTAAGGATTATAAGGTGCGTTTTCAGATTTTGACCTTTTTAAATGATATCATAGAAAAATAACCTGCATTTGAGGTATTTGGATCATGGAATGCTGCCGCCGGATTCTTGCTGTCAAATCGTATCAGACCACTGCCGGCAAATCGGTGCTTTACAAATCGTCTGTTAGAAGTTAGAATAGCTTGAGTGCGAAAGGTTTATTTTGAAAATAAAAATGATCGGAAAGGAAAAGTAAAATGTTGGAATCAAATTG
>CAZLZX010000070.1:0-12700 GCA_964564095.1 uncultured Eubacterium sp.
TCTGTTTGTGCTTCGGATTTTCACAGATAATTCTGATGCTTCCTTTTCTTTTAATGACTTTGCATTTTTCGCAAATAGGTTTAACTGATGATCTTACCTTCACAGCAAATCCTCCTTTCCTGTTAACCCCGTCAGAAGCTTTTCCTTATCAGTATTCTATACCAATATGAAACATTAGCAGTTTCACAGGGTACGAATTCTTATAAAATACTTCCTATCTCAAAGCATTCTTCCGGATACAGCGCACGAAAAAGCCCCGTATAAGCTTTTTGTGCTGCCAAATAGAAGCCAGGAGATATGCGCAATATCCCCTTGGTTTTCCAAAAGCGTCATTCGGTATTATAGCACTCACATTTCCATAATGCAAGATATTTTTTCTTTTTTCTCATATTTTTTCCAGAGGGCATACCTTGTGAAACGCCGAATGGCATACTGGGGTGCCCCAGAGGGTAGACCTTATAAAATGCCGAATGGCATACTGGGGTGCCCCAGAGGGCATACCTTTAGCAATATGAAAATATGCAGAACGCCTATAGCTGCTCTGCATACTTTTATTTCCTTATTAAATATTCCTTTTATTTTCAAGGTCACGGCTTCAGACTTTTTATAGTTCCTTTTACCTGCTCAATAAACTCTTTGTCATTTATTGTGGCAAAAGAATCCGGCAAAGTGGAAAAATTAAGCGCTCCGATCACATTATTATTTTTTCCAAATACAGGCAGGGAAATACAGGCCACATACTCATACAGTTCTGAAATTACCAGTCCGTATCCTTGTTCTTTTGTCCTGTGTATCTGTTGCTTCAATTCATCGGGATCGATAACGGTATGCTCCGTATAGGGAACCAGGCAGCAATCCGCAGTCCACTGGTCCAGCTCTTCTTCGGACAACTGGGATAGAAATACTTTCCCGGCAGCCGTACAATAAGCCGGCAAAACACTTCCCGGCAGCACATAAGGATCATTGTACATAATATGCTTCCCCACCGTTACCAGATGAATGATAGAATTATCATAAAAAACAGAAAAACCAACCTGACAGTCCTTCTGACTGGCATAATAATTCATAAAAGGAAGCAGACTCGTAACATATTGGTTTTTCCGTATAATATTTCCCGATAACGCCAGAACTTTGTAGGAGAGGGTATACTGCTTATTTTCCAGCTGATGCACATATCCCTCTGCTTTCAGATTCTGTAAAATACGATGTGTTGTAGCTGTAGACTGATTCAATGATAATGCGATTTCCTGGAGAGATATCTCATGAGATGCATTCCCAAGATATTCCAAGATAGCAATTGCTTTGTTTATGATAGTGCCATTTTCATATGATGCCACTAGTTATCCTCCTTCTTGCGACCTTTGCTCCGAAACCGGATCTCCGGATCAAATTTCTTCTGCCAATCTTCCCCCAAAGCAATAAGAGACTTTAAACAGGGGAGGCTGTTTCTATCATCCCACATCAGCCATCGTTCAAAATCGCATACATTTTCCAGGGGAACAAATGCGATCTTTCCATCAGCAATAGGAATTATATCCTTATGCAAAATAGATACCCCTTTCCCACAGGCAACCATGGTCATGAGGATTGGCACATAATCCGCCTGTGCAACGATCCGCAGCTCAAAGCCTGCATCCAATGCCTTTTGGTTGATGGATTCGTATCCGGCGCTGGAAAGCGTACGGGACATAACGATAAAGTCCTCATTTTTCAGTTCTCTCATGTCCAGACTCTTTCTCTTTGCCAATGGATGCCCCGGCGGCAGCGCCGCATATTCCTTACGACTGGATAATAACAATCGTGAAATGGTATTAAGCGGAGGCATTCCCCCTGCAATCACTGCATCTGCCTTTTTTTCCATAAGCAAAGTCAGCAGTTCTGTCGGGCTGGAAGGAATGATATTTACGTCTACATTAGGATTTCTCTTTTGAAATTCATTGATAAAATCTACTGCAAACGGTTCAAACACATCTCTTTGAAGACCGATATAAATAGTGCTGACCAGATCGTTCTGCTCTGCTCTGGACCTATTGATTCCCTGGCGCAGCCCATACAAAAGCTTTGTGCATTCATTATAAAACACTTTGCCGGCCGGCGTCAGGGTAACTTTATGGGTATTACGCTGCAGCAGTCTGATATCCAGTTCCTTCTCCAATGTGGCGATGGTACGGCTCAGTGTTGGCTGCGTGATAAACATTTCATTGGCAGTCTGTGTAAAACTAAGTGTTTCCGCCAGTGAACAAAAACATTCTAATTGAAAAACTGTCATTCCAACACCTATCTAACTATTTATCATCCGAAAGAACACAGCATTTCTAATATGTGTTTTCAATATTTTACACTATTAATGCTGATTTTTCAACTATACACAACCGTCCTCTTCCGCATCCAAATCTACCATACGAAGCGCATCCGTAGGACATACCAGGACGCAGGCCGGCTGCATTCCATACTCTATCCGTGTCAGACAACCGTCACATTTAACCATTTTATTCTGACCATTAAAAGACGGTGCCCCCACAGGACAAGCCATTGAACAGCTGTGACATCCAATGCAATTCGTATTATCATAAATCGTCAGCTGGGTCTTAGGATCTTTCCTAAGACACCCAACAGGGCAGCCTTGGATGCAAGGCGCATTATCACAGTGCATACAGGAAACGGATGTATAGAGAAAACTGTTGCCTTTTTCGTAGTCGGCAACCCTTCGAAATGGACTCATGATTTTTGTATCAATATCGTTTTGATCCATACAGGCTACAGCGCAGGCGCCACAGGCACAGCAGCGCTCCACATCCAATTGCAGTTTCATTTTCATTTCTTCTGCGCCTCTCTTTCCGGCAGAATACGACAACGCACACAATTATATCCCGGATAGCCGGAATATTCGTCCAGATGCGCATCCGGTACCAGTTCGTTGGCATCCGCCTCCTTATAGCCATGGTAAATCTGCAGCATTCCCTCCATCATGCTTGAAGAAGGATTTGCCCGCACACGAATTCGACCGATCTCATTTTCAACATATACCCAATCATTTAATTCTATGCCAAGCCTCCGGGCGTCTTTGCTGTTCATATCTACCATTGGATCCGGACGCAGACTTCTGGGCCATGGCACATCATGCAGACGGCTGTGCAATGCAAACGGCAAACGGGCTCCAATGGAAAGTATAAACGGATAGCATTCCGGATCTGCCTCATCATAAGGTTCCACATACTCCGGCAGCGGAGAAAGCGCCGCATCCTGCAGTTTTTCTATCGTGCTTGAATAAAGCTCAAACTTTCCGGTAGGGGTGTCGTAACCAGCCCTTGAATACGCTCCTGGCTGAAAAGCTTTAGCATCCGGCACCTTGATAGGAAGGTCCGCTGCCAGACAATCATCTACGGTAAAGTGGCAGTCCTGCAGCATCCAATCCACACATTTGCGATAACCGGAGGCCAGCAGAGGATCGTCAATATGAAGTACATCCACCAGCTCCTGAATGATCCTGCTGTCGGGTCTGGACTGCCCATAGGGCGGAACCACCGGTTTTACATAAGTGGCAAATCCGCCGGGATATACCTTAAATTCTTCCCGTTCCAGAGATGTGCAGACCGGAAGGACGATATCAGAATGCAGACATGTCTTAGTCATAAACAGCTCTGCGCTGACTACAAACTCCATCTGATCCAGTACATCCAGAATTTCATGAGGCTCCGGAAACATCCGATGATTCAGCCCGAATGCCATCATTGCTTTTAAAGGATATGGTTTTCCAGTACGGGCATGACGGACAAAGTCCGTCATCTGTGCTTCTGAAATAAATTGATCCCACAGCGGAAACCGTTCACAGCCAATACGTTTCGGCATATTCTCCGGTGCGGTACAATGAGTGAACTCATGCTCTCTTGTGTCAAACCCCGCCCATTGATGTGAAAAGGTTTCCCCCGCCGGAATATTGCCTCCTGCCGCATCATAGTTTCCCGTAATAGCTGATAGGGACATGATTGCACGAAAGGTCTGATAGCCATTGCGATGATGCACGATAGGGGCTCCGCTCTGACTTATGGAAGCCGGACCGTTTGTAGCATACATTTCCGTAGCTTTCATAATATCATCCGGATTCAGCCCCGTGATTTTTGAAACCCTGTCCAAATCAAACTGCTGCACATATGCTTTGTACTCTTCAAATCCATAGACATGATCTCTGATATAATCATGGTCGATCCAGTCATTGTCAATAATGATTTTCGCCATTCCCAAAGCCAGCGCACCGTCTGTTCCGGGACGTATTCTCAAATGGATATCAGCCAGCTTGGTTACGGAAGGTGTGATCCTGGGATCCACTACAATAAGCTTTAATCCCCGTTCTTTCCACGCATACAGACCTTTCAGCTGCACATATTTTGAATAATAGGGATTAGCGGCCCACAAAATATACGTGCCGGATCTTGCAGAATCATTCACTGAAAAGCGACCGCACATATCTTTCCATGCCTGCACCGTCGCCATATGGCAGGTGCTGGACTCCGTGCCAAAATTAGGGCTGCCAAAATCATGAGCCAATCTCTGCAAAAAAGAACGATACCATTTGGCATATCCGCTGAAAAATACTACCGATTCTGCCCCGTAAGCCTCTTTTATCTTCGGAAGCCTCTCCCCGATCTCCGCATAGGCTTCCTCCCAGGTAATGGCTTCAAACTGACCGCTGCCTCTTGGTCCTTTTCTGCGCAGCGGCGTAGTAAGCCTATCCTTCCGGTACATAAACTGCCGGGTAGACAGTCCCTTGGGACAAAGCATTCCGTCGCTCATAGGATAGCCCGGAATGCCTTCTACCTTTATAACTTTATCTTCTTTTATATAAGCATTGATCCCGCAATGAAACAATGGTTCGCAGATAGAGCAGAAGGTACGCTTTACCTCAATTCCTGTCTCCTGACAGGGTATTTTGGCTTTGATTTTTTTCTCAAGCTCTGTCATTCTACCATCACCTCCAATATCCGGATCAACTCATTGGGCAGCCCGCTTTTTCGTAAGATCCCTTCCTCCTGTTCATTCAAAGGCTGCGGTTTCTCCAGGAAATAATGTATAATGCAATGCTTTACAAATCCGCTGAGTTCAAAGCTGTCCAACATATTGATGCATTGCAGCCGTCCATCCTTTACCGTGGCTTCAATATAGTGCTCCCCTTCATCCAGAAAAACTACCCGCTCTCCAGGCAGACTTTTATCTCCAAAGGAAGCAAAATCCATACTCATAAAATGTGTAATATTGTGAAGAATATTCCCTTCATAAGTACCTGGACAGCCTGCCATATTCCGTCCGGCAATTTCTCCCTGAATATAAGCATTGGCATACAGACCCAGATTGCGGGTTTCTCCCAGCATAAGGTCTGCTCCTTCACAGCAGTCTCCCGCAGCATACAGTCCCGGAACTGATGTCCGCATATTCTCATCCACAATAATAGCGCGGTGCATACCTATCTGCTGTGCATCCAGCCACTGGCATGCCGCCCGTGTTCCCACGCACATCACAACCATATCGGCCGTAGTTTCACTTCCGTCACTAAATGTGATATGACCTGTTCCGGAGACATAACTGGCAGTCTCTGTTTTTACACCAAACCGCAGTTCCACCCCCTGATCACGCAGATAACTCTCAATCCTCTCACTGACTGTCGGAAAAGCTGCGGTAGGGAAAATATGATCTGCCAGATCAGACAGTATAGACTGTATCCCCCGCTCATGCAGCAGTTCCACAATCTTAATTCCCACCATAGAAGCTCCTACTACAAGTACCCGGCGGACTTCCTGCTCCTCTAACGCTTTTTTGAAGCGAACGGCATCATCTACCGTTCGCATAGTATAAATATGTTGCTGAGGAAAATCTCCCACCGGCAGCTTCACAGCCGTTGCTCCGGTAGCAATCAGTATCTTATCATAAGTGCGCTGCCGTCCGTCAGAAAGGGACAGCCTCAGATCCCTGGTATCCAGCGCTGTGGCCTTCGTATTTCCATAAAAATGGCAGGAATAGTGCCGGAGGATATCAGTCAGGGAACCAAATGGGAACATAGCCTCATAAGGGATCTTTCCTTTTACATAATAAGTTGTAAGCATCGGGTTGTAGGGCGGCAGATCTACTTCAGAATAAACGTCTATTTCCGCAGGACTGCCGCTTTCCCGCAGGGCTTTCAATGCCTGAAATCCGGTACACCCGAAGCCTACGATTGCAAAATGTTCCATATATGCTCCTCCTACCGCAACTTCATTACTTCATCATACTGGGCAGCCACGTAACAGTCTGCGGAATAAGCAGAATAACAGCTACAACTGCCAACTGTATGATCATCCAGGGCATAGCCGACTTAAATAGCTCAGACAGCGAAGCATCTTTGACACAGCCCTTTAATACATACACATTTAATCCAACCGGCGGACTTAACAGAGATATCTGAATCATCATTACGACCATAACGCCAAACCAGATCGGATTTACACCTGCAGCGCTCAGAATAGGATAAAAAATCGGCACTGTCAGAAGAATCATACCCATGGTATCAAAGAACATACCTAATGGAATGTAAATCAACAGCAGTACAACTACCATCCAGAAGGTCGGCAGATGAGCATTAATAAATACATTGGCAAATTCTGTTGCAAAACCACACCGGGTCAAAAACAGCTGGAAGATCGCTGCCCCGATGGAGATCATCATGATCATGCACGTTGTCTTAATCGTATCCGTAAACGCCGTTTTCAGGCTCCTGGCACTCAGTTTTTTCTTAACGGCTGCAATGATGAGGGCTACCACACATCCTATACCGGCAGCCTCCGTTGCCGTTGCCCAGCCAAGATAAATGGCTCCTAAAACAGTGCCAAACAATAACAGAATACTAATCAGACCCTTTAAAGATTTAATGATTTCCAGCGGTGTTTACCTTTCCTCCCGACGGGGCGCTAAAGATGGATTTAAAGCACTCCGGACACACAGATATACGCACATAGCCACTGCCATAATAACACCTGGAATGATACCTCCCATAAGGATGCTTCCCACCGACTGTTCCGTATTGATCGCATAGATAACCATAGGAATGGACGGCGGAATCAAAATACCCAATGTCCCTGCTCCTGCAATGGTTCCAAGGCTGATCTTACGGCTGTAACCGTAACGATCCATTTCAGGAAGTGCGATGCGCGTCATAGCTGCAACCATACCAACGGAAGAACCTGTCGTTGCCGCAAAACCTGCACAGGTAAAAATTGTTGCAATTCCCAAACCACCCGGAAGCCTTCCCAGCACCTTATTGCCGATATCATACAGTTCCGTAGTAACACCTGCCTCATTCGCCAGATTGCCGAGCAGTATAAACATGGGTATGGCAATCAACGAAAACGAAAAAATTGCATTATAAGGTGTCGTTGTCAAGGAATAATACGCCACATCAGTGCCTTTCAATATAAGCAGACCCACAAAGCCTACAACAAACATACTTATACCAATCGGTACACGCAGCAGCATTAAGACTATAAGTGCAACAAAAGCAATCAGACCGATCAATAATGGACTCATGCCTGTACCTCCTTTCCAGCTGCTTTTTCCTTAAATAGTTCAATCATATCAACGAGCAGCTGCAGCAGCATGATCGTTGCACCCAACGCAATGGCAAATCTAAGGACATAAACCGGCATTCGGATAGCCGCCAGATAAATCTCACGTTTTGCGAATGATTCCAGAAATGCCTTCCAATTACAGTAGCTAAAGCAGGCAAACAAAATCACATTGATAACATATGCCGCCCGATTCATTACCAGCTGGATTTCCGGTTTCATACGGCTGTACAGTAAGTCTACCGTTATATGGCTTTTATGCTGCTGGGCATAAGAAAATCCAAAATAGGATGCCGCCACATATAAAAAAATGCAGATCTCACTGACACCCCGGATCGGCTGACTGAACATATTACGCAAAAGAACTTCTGCAATCATCAGTACGGCTACCACCGCTATAAATACACCGGAAACACATCCTGATACCTGGGATATTTTTTTAAACACTTTCAGCAAAAGAGTTCCCCCCTGTCTAAATTCCGTTCACATTTATTCGTATAACTGATAAGCAATATCATCTGGTTTATATTTTTCTACCAGTGCGCGGTAGGTATCCAAAATCTCCTGTCCATCATAGCCATAGGAATCTGCCGTTGATATAAAATCGCTTTCACAATCTGCCAGCTTTTCCTGCCATTTTGCACGCTCTGCAGCATCCAGCACCACGACATTTCCACCGGCATCTTCAATCGCCTGTACGCTGTCTTTTAATGCGCCGCCCATCCAGTCTTCGCCGGAATACTCATCAATGAAACGGTCATAAACGGTACTGAACGCTTCCTGAATATCTGCCGGAAGACTGTCCCAGGTGTTTTTGTTCATATACAGAGATGATGTTGTATAGGTACCAATACCGGAGAAAATAAAGTTATCCGCAATTTCCTGCAGCTTGTAAGACACTGCCAGTGTTACAGGGATACCTGTTGCAGCCTCTACGGTATCACGTTCCAGGGCTTCATATATTTCAGATGCCTCCATTGCCACCGGCGTGGCGCCAAGCATGGACATTTCCTGATTTACAGCCCCCATTGCACGAATCTTCAATCCTTTCATATCATCCAGCGTATGGATTTCTTTTTTCGTGGAAACCATAACTAATTCAGAAGGAACCACTGGTCCGATACATACAACATTCTGCTGATCACACATCTGCTGAAATGGCTCATAGGTATCAAACATTTCCTTCAGCGCTTTGTTGCAAACCCACTCAGATGTGGTGGAATAAGGCAGTGTTGCCACGAATGTCGGATAAAATTCTGTCTCAAAGAATCCCTCCGGAACAAAGGAGATATCTACCATACCCGAGCTTACTGCCTCCAGCACTTCGCTGGATTTTGTCATAGATCCCCCAAAATACATGTCAAACTGTACACGTCCGTCAGTAGCTTCCGTTACTTCCTCCATAAAATATTTCAAACTGGATCCATCGACTCCCGTCTCCGGCAGATGGGTAGAAAATGTCAATGTATAGGTATCGCCACTGGATGCACTTTTGCCTCCTTTCTCGCCATCGGCGCTTCCGGATGAGGTTCCTCCCCCACCGCCGCCACAAGCGGCCATAGACAAAACCATTACAGATGCAACAGCTACAGATAACATTTTCATAAGTTTGTTTTTCATCATTTTTCCTCCTCCTTTTAATGAAATTACAATTTCGTTTAATGAAATTCTGTTCTCGTATTTAACATATTACTTATTACCTAACAATATTTTGGTTATTACAAAAGTGTATAACCAAATGGTAACTATGCCATGATTTTCCACAAAAAAAGCTCCCGGGTCAGTGCAATAACAACAGCAGGCCCAACGAGCTTTTCCATATAACTATATTTATTTTTCTTTATTCATTTTCCAATCTATTTTTATTGCGCTATTAATGTTCTGCAAAATATGCTATACTAGAAACATATGATATAGATGGAATCCTGATTCTCAGACCGAATTCCAAAAGCTTTTATATATCATAAACAGGAGTTTTTATGTCAGATCAAAAAAATGTCACTTCCGGCAATATAGATTTTATGAAGCGTTTCCTTACACTTTCCCGGGGCAGCGAACGTCTGGAAGCGCTGGGACAAACGATGTATTTTACAAAAGGGACCCTTCTCAACAAATTAAATGAAATTCCCGGCTGCTGTTATATTGTCAAGTCCGGCCGTGTTATCTGCTACGAGGTTTCCTACAACGGGGAACAGCGTATTTACAATTTTATGGAACCCGGCTCCTTATTTTTAGAAGAATTTCTTCTTTTCGACAAGCCGTGTCCGGTTTTCTTTGAGACCGCTTTGGAATCGGAGCTTGTAAAAATCGAAAAGCAGGCCCTGACTGACGCATTTAAACATGACATCGACATTGTCATGGACGTTTGTGAATCCATGTCCGCCAAATATCTGTCTGCAATGGAGTATCAGCGCATGGGGCACCGACAGGACGCTGCCTGGCAGCTGTGCCGGTTCATTCTGCTGCTGATCGAACATTATGGCAAACATGAAAATGAGCAAATACGCATTACGGAAAAGTTTTCCCATCAGATGATCGCCGATCTTCTGGGACTGAACCGGGTAACAGTCAGCCGGAAACTGAAGGATCTGCGCGACTTGGGACTTATCCATCTGGACAATGGCTATATCATGGTACCGGATGTAGATTCTCTTAAACGTTACATGGACTCTATACGTTTTTCGTAGCCGCATAGCATATAACGCTATGGAAATTCGAGATTAAACCGTTTTAAAGGAGCAGCAAAATGCATAACAAACAGTATGTAAAACCCGTCAGCCTGTGGAACTCATCAAGGATTCTTTCGCCTGACTTTATTCTTCCCTGTCTGGCGAAGCTCGGAACAACAAAACACTTTCCGAAAAACACATATATCTACCAGACGGATGAGATTCCTGATTGCTGTTATATCGTAAAAGGCGGAGAAGTCATTGCCCTGGAGACAACTGCCGGAGGCAGCGAGATCCTGCATTTTCTCATTGACGAAAATGCCATATTCGGCGATGTCAACATGCTTATGAACAAACCTCTGCCTGTCCGTTTCCGTACAACAACGGACTGTGAACTGATCTGCATTCCCAAAGATAAATTAATCAAAACGATTTCAGAAGATTCACGCATTTTTATGGAATTGTACCTTTCGGCAGCCAACAAATTTTTGGACTCCATCGAAGAGCTCAGGGAATTCAAGCTCTATCCCGCATCCTGGCGTCTCATCAAGATGCTGCTTACCTTTGCGGAAAAATACGGCACAGATTATGACGGCAAGGTCCTGATCAAACATAAACTGAGCATTAATTACCTGACTGCCCTGATGGGCGTCAATCGCGCTACCACCATCCGATCTCTGAATGTTCTCAAGGAAAAAAAGCTGGTGGAGACAATTAACGGCTATTATTGCATTCGAGACATAAATGCCCTGAAAGAATATCAGGCCCTCCTTGCGGAAGACCTGTAATTCTTATGGAAAATAATATGAATGGATCGCTGCTCCTAATAAATAACACTCAGGCAGAGACCGTCTCGGCATGGGAAATAATAAATTCCCTTGCCTTATCCCTGATAAGCTGTTCTCTTAAAGCATCCCTGTCAACAGCCCGGTAAGCATCCTCCATATCAACGGAACACTGCTCGGCTATTTTCTGAAGGGCCTGATAAATCTCTGCTTCGTTTACCTGAAGCCCCTCTTTATCCGCCACTGCCATAAACAGAAGATCGAACATGACCGCATCTCTTGCCTGCTCCCTGTGATCCTCTCTCCACTGCTTTTCGCTGAGCTCTAAGGTTCCAAGATAGGCCTCAAACACTTCCTCTAAGATTTCATCATTCGTCATATCCGACTTCCGTTTCGCTCTCTGTGCAAGAATGCCCTTCAGTTTTTGGTCAAAATCTTCGGGCAGATCATGATAACGTCTCACAAGCTCCTTTACCTTTGCCAGATAAAAGTCAATCTCTATCCCCTGATTATCTGCTGAAACAGACTGCAGCATATGATCCATCGCCTCTGCCCGGATCTGCTGAATCGGTCTATGCACATCCGCAGCATGATAGGCTTCCTTTAAAATGTAGACGCAGTCTGTCAGCAGACGGTACACGGGATCCCATGCCGCCGCAAGCTTTTCCTTGGCAGTCAGAGTATCCAGCCGGGACTCTATCATTGTATCCGAAATGCAGACCTGCATGTTCCGGCATGCTTTTATCAGCAGATCCGCAGCATACTCCTCGCTTTTATCTTTGGGAACGCTGGTCTGAATCCCCTTATATGCTCCTAAAACAACCTCCGGATATAGCTCTGCCTTTACCGCAAAGCTTACTCCCCCATCCTCAAGCCAGGTAATCTCCGCAAGCTCCGGCTTTCCCACAGGATGAAGCTTTTTATCCGTCAGATATTGTTTATAGGCAGCCGGAATGCAGATATCCAGAGCCTCATCGTAAAGAATATCTCTCCCATAGATCTTTTCAATTTCATCTCTCGGAGCCAGCCCCGGTGCAAATCCCGGCACCGCCATCACATCTGTTCGTTCAAGATACGCATCATGAAGCGACTTCTGAAATTCATCAGCCTCAACCTTCAGACAAACCTCCAGTCTGCTGTTTTCTTTTCTTTCCCATTCCACCTTCATCCGAAAAACCTCTTTATTCTAACATACTGTTTATTTCTTCAAGACCCGTTCGCCCATGCAAAATCCTTCCGCCTGCTGCCTCTCCTGCATTCATTGCAGCTTAAAGCACGGTCTTCGTTTCCGAGCCATCATCCTTTAAAACAGTCATAATAACTGCCGCATCATTCTCCTTTGCAAAAGCCTCAAGGGTCTCCTTCAAAAGCTCTCTTTCCTTATCATCCCTTGCAAGCGCTCCAAGCTCAATTGCATCCGCATCATATTCCTTCATTTCATCAAGCTTCTTTAAAAGCTCATCCTTCTGAGGCATTCTGTCCGGATAGATATAAGTCAGTACGGATTTCTTATTATGGTTCGCCGCCTCAAATATGATAGATTTGCTTGCATCCTCATATGGAAACAGCGGCGCGCTGATCATGTCTGCTCCCTGCTTTGCAGCTAACACAGCAAGTCTGGCAATATACATATACTTTGCAGGATGCTTTCCTCCGA
>CAZLZX010000071.1:0-12696 GCA_964564095.1 uncultured Eubacterium sp.
GACGTGGCGACTGCAAAAATCATCAAACGTGAAGTTTCGGATGGAGTGATCGCTCCGGGATATGAGCCGGAAGCGCTGGAGATCCTGAAGGCGAAAAAGAATGGAAATTATAATGTGATTGAGATCGATCCGAACTATGTTCCGGAACCGATCGAGCATAAGCAGGTATTTGGAATCACTTTTGAACAGGGTAGAAATGAACTGAATATTGACCGCGATTTCCTCAGCAATGTTGTGACTGAGAATAAGGAAATTCCGGATTCCGCAAAAATCGACCTGATCATTTCCCTGATCACTTTGAAATATACCCAGTCCAATTCCGTATGTTATGCAAAAGGCGGACAGGCAATCGGCATCGGAGCAGGACAGCAGTCGCGTATTCATTGTACACGTCTGGCAGGACAGAAAGCGGACAACTGGTTTCTTCGTCAGGCTCCGCAGGTTATGGGCCTTCAGTTTGTGGACGGAATCAAACGTGCAGACAGGGACAATGCGATTGACCTCTATATCGGCGATGAGTATATGGATGTGCTGGCTGACGGCGCATGGGAGAAAATATTCAAGGTAAAACCGGAAGTATTTACCGCAGAGGAAAAGAAAGCATGGTTGGCACAGAATACAGACGTGGCTCTTGGTTCCGACGCATTCTTCCCATTCGGCGATAATATTGAGCGCGCGCATAAGAGCGGTGTAAAATACGTAGCAGAGCCGGGCGGCTCTATCCGTGACGATCATGTTATCGACACATGCAACAAATATGGAATGGCAATGTGCTTTACAGGTATTCGTCTGTTCCATCACTAAGATTCATATCATAAAAGCAAAAAGGATTGTCGGGAAATAGACAATCCCAAACAGGGGAGACAGTGACTCGCATGAGTCCCTGTCTCCCCTGAAGTTTTTGTGAAAACGGGATCTATATTCCCCCTGCTCCCTTTTGGGATCAGGTGCTTTCCCGTTCTATAAGCTTTGTGGAAATATAAGTAAGTAAGGTGCCATCGTCGTTTGTTTCGGCGCCGCAATAAAATGTATGGATGCGGTTGTGAAGGATATTCATGGCCATTTTGCCAATCAGCTCCTTATTGACATCAATTGCGGTCAATGGCGGCTCTACCATAGTGCAGATCGGCATATTATCAAAGCTGAGCATTGCTACATCCTTAGGGATGCGATAACCATGTGCCTTTAATGCGCGGGTACAAGCGGCGGCAATAACGTCATTTTCCGCAATGAAGGCCCGGGGCGGAACATTTCCGGCGTCCAGCCATTGGCACATATCTTCAAAGGCTCTTTGTGAGGAAATACCCACATCAATGATAACAGGCTCCTGCATCAGATGCGCTTCGTTGCAGGCTTTATAAAAACCTTCCTGGCGCATGGTAAAGTTGTCGATCCTGACTTTGGAGCGGAGATAACCAAGGCGGAGGTATCCTTTGTTCAAAAGATACTTTGCAGCATGGTAGACTCCTCTGAGGTTATCGGTAACAATACAGTCGATATCAAGCTCTTCTATGTAGTTATCCACCATTACCATAGGGATCTTCAGTTCAAAAAGCTGTTTTAGCCGGTTTAAGTAAGAACGATTGAGCTCTGTCCCGAGAATAACCATTCCCATGATATCTGCGGAAATAGCCTTTATCTGCTGTGCGGGATCTTCATCAATTCTATAATAACTTACCAGTACATTGTAGCCCAGTCTTTTTGCATACTTTTCCAGACCCTGCAGGATATAGGAGTAAAAGGTAGTCTCCTGGATAACCTCTTCGTGATTACTCAAAAAGATGACGAATCGAATATTTTGCGGTGTTTCTGTTACAATTTTTTTTTGCGAATAGCCAAGCTTTGCCGCTTCTGCAAGGACGCGCTCTCTGGTATCCTCGCTGACACCCGGTTTCCCGTTAAGCGCCAGAGATACTGCAGAGGGCGATATATGGAGCCTGGCTGCAATCATTTTTGCTGTGACGGCCATTGTTTTTTCTCCGTAAAAGAATTTACATTTTAATTATATTAAAACTAATTATATACTGATTTCTCAAAAATAGAAAGAAAAATAACTCATTTTTTGTTTATTTTTGAATTCTGACTGCTGTTCATGGTTCCGTAACAAACTCTGAAAATAAAATGAGAGAACAATAAAATGAGAATTTAAACACAATTAATAAAGCGGTAGCTAAATATTTATGTAAAAATTATATAAAAATACTTAAAAATTCATATCAATCAATTTAGAAAGATCGTGCAAAATATAAGAAAATATCTTAAGAAAATCATAAAAATAATGGATTTTGCTCAAAAATAATTGACATATAGCGAAAAAAAGATTAATATTATATAACAAAACAATCGCAGATGAACTAAATTGGTTATTAATATTTAGAAAAGAATTTTATGTTTGGTGCGGATTAAATATAAATATCTGGCTAAAAATTTATATCGGTTTAGGATGGTTTATGGAGGCTTCATGCGCATATCTCATCTGGGGTTGCTGCATTTATAATGTTTCAGATGCAATATTTTTCAATAATGAAAGAAAGAGGTGTAAATCATGGACAACAAAGTAAGAGTTGCAGTTGTAGGTTTAGGTTTTGGCGGAGAGTTTGTGCCGATTTATCAGGCCTATGAGAAAACGGAATGTGTTGCAGTATGTAGAAGAAACGAGGCAAAATTAAATGAATTTGCCGATCAGTTAGGCGTTGAGAAACGTTACACAGACTATGATGAATTGTTAAAAGATCCTGAGATTGACGCGGTACATATCAATACTGATTTGCTTTCTCATTATGATTTTGTTGTAAAGGCGTTAAAAGCCGGCAAACACGTTGCATCTACCGTACCGATGGGTATGACTATTGAGCAGTGCGAGGATATCTGCAAGCTGGAAAAAGAAACCGGAAAAGTTTATATGCTGATGGAGACCTCCGTATACACTAGAGAGTTCTTATATTTTAAAGATCTGTATGAGAAAGGCGAAATCGGCCGTCTGCAGTTCCTGCGTGGTTCCCACCAGCAGAACATGGGACTTCCGGGCTGGCCATCCTACTGGTATGGCATGCCGCCAATGCATTATCCGACTCATGCGATCGCTCCGCTTTCTGAAATCCTTCAGAAACCGATCAAAACCGTTCGTTGTATCGGTTCCGGACGTATTCAGGAAGAATATATTGAACAGTACAATTCTCCGTTTGCAGCAGAGTCCGTACAGCTTACATTTGCGGATTCAGACGTAACGGGAGAGGTTACCCGTACTTTGTTCAACACCATTCGCCAGTATCGTGAGAGCTTTGATTTTTATGGTTCCAAGAAATCCTTTGAGTGGGAGCAGTGTGTAGGCGAAGGTCCTGTTATTTATACCGGATTTGAGGATGCAGAGCATGTTCAGGTACCGGATACGGATTATATGCTTCCGGATTCCATCAAGAAATTCTCCTTAAAGAATCAGATCATTGATCAGAATCATGTGTCATTTATCCAGGGCGATGGTCATGGCGGATCTCATCCACATCTGGTTCGCGAGTTTATCGATGCGATTCTTGAGAACAGACCGGCTCATGTAAACTCTGTTGTAGCAGCAAACTGGAACGTAGCAGGTATTCTGGCTCATGAGTCCGCAATGAAGGGCGGAGAGATCATCGAGATGCCTGATTTCACTCAGTTCTAAACAGAGAATGGGATCATATCAGAAACAGATTCTGCAAAAAATGTTTGCTGTCGAACACAGACGGCGAAAAGATCATTCATAAAAAAGGAGATATCATCATGAAAAAATATACTGGAAAAGAATTTTTTGTAAACACAAAACAGTGTGAGACACAGAAGTTCCCATGGGGAACTTTGGCATGGACTATTGAACCTCGTACAACCGGTACGGATAATATGACCGGCGGTATCGTTACGCTTCTTCCGGGCACAGGTCATAATCAGCATAGCCACACCTGTGACGAACTTCTCTATATGATCGACGGAAAAGACTGCGAACAGTACATCATTCTTGAGGATGGCACAAGGATTTCCGAGCTGATGCAGCCGGGAGATTTTGTACGTATTCCTGCTCATCTCGAGCATGGCACCGTAAATGGTCCTGAAATGACCACGCATATGGTAGCCGTTTATCAGTATCCTGGTTCCGAGGCTGAGCTTGGGGCACAGGCTGATGAGATTATTCCTCCAGAAGAATAAAATAGAAGCGTTATAGTACTTAAGAAAAACATTCCCGTAAGAATCAGTATGGAAAACTCTTTATCTGATGCTTGCGGGGATGTTTTTTTGCGTGTACAGTGTTATGATAGAACAGGAAGGAATCGGATTGAGACAGAAATATTCTGGTAATATAGGAGAGATAATATGCAGCGAATTTTAATGATAGAGGATGATACATCCATTGTTCGATCTTTGACTGATTTTCTAAAAGGCGAGGGCTTTTTGGCTGAGTCTGTATCCGGTCAGAAAGAGGCGTTGGAAAAAATAGAAACAGACACATATGATCTGGTGTTGCTGGACGTATCCCTGGAGGATGGAAATGGATTTTCCGTTTGCTCGGCGATCAAACAGAAAAAGGATATGCCGGTCATATTTTTGACAGCTTCGGATGATGAATTCAGCGTAGTTACCGGGCTTGATCTGGGAGCAGATGATTATATTGCGAAACCCTTTCGGCCTAGGGAGCTGATTTCCAGGATCAAGAGTGTGCTGCGCCGGTATGGGAAGGCCCAGACTGTGCTTGAGATAGGAAGCATACGAGTGGATACGGAGAAAGGAGCAGCGTATAAAGAAGGCAGGGATCTGTGTTTGTCGGCGTTGGAATACCGGCTGTTTTTGGTGTTCTTAAATAACAGGGGAGTTATACTTACCAGGAATCGTCTGTTGGAAGAAATCTGGGATGTGGCAGGAGATTTTGTCAATGACAATACATTGACCGTATATATCAAGAGATTAAGAGAAAAGATAGAGGACAATCCTCAGGAGCCGCAGATTATAAAGACGGTTCGCGGTATGGGGTATCGGACGGGAGAATAAAATGAAGCTGTTTCGGAATGATGAAGTGATCAAATATACAATATTTTATGGGATCGCAGCGGCCATTGCAGCAATCATAGGATGGCTTATGATTGCACCTGGAGCGGGTATTCTCGTATTAGCCGTCTGCGTGTTGTTTTATCTTGTTTATCTGATTCATGCAAAACGCCGGTATGAAAAGATGGCAGATCTGGCGGCAGATATTGATAAGGTCCTTCATGGCGGAGAGTCGCTGGATTTTTCTGCTTATCAGGAGGGAGAGTTCAGCCTGCTGGTAAGTGAGCTTTCAAAGCTTACGGTACGCCTGCGGGAGCAGACGGATCAGCTCAAAAAGGAAAAAGTAAAGCTGGCAGATTCGATCGCGGATATTTCGCATCAGATACGGACACCGCTGACAGCGGCAAATCTGATCATCGCATCTTTGCGGAAAACAGATGCAATGGCTGAGAAAGACGTATATCGAATGACAGACAGCGATGCGGAAAATCAATGCATCTTCGAGGGAATGGATGAAGCTTTAAAACAGAGAAGAGAGCAGCTTCTTGAAATGACAAGACTGTTATCCAGGATAGACTGGCTGGTTTCCTCCCTGCTTAAGATGGCGAAACTGGATGCGGAAACCGTACAGTTTTTTGAAGAGCGGATTTTATTTGAGGATGTGGTTAAAAAGTCCATAGAGCCGCTTGTTATTCCTATGGAATTAAAAGAGCAGGAGCTTATTACGGAGATAAACGGAGGATTTCAGGGAGATTTTTCCTGGTCGGCAGAAGCGATAGGAAATATCTTGAAAAATTGCATGGAGCATACGCAGCCGGGAGGAACGCTTTATGTAACAGGAGAGGAAAATCCGCTGTATTCCCAACTGGTCATTCGAGACAATGGCCCCGGTATTGACAGAAAAGATCTGCCTCATTTGTTTGAACGATTTTATAAAGGAAAAAATTCGGACAGTCAGAGTGTGGGGATTGGTTTGGCGCTTTCAAGGATGATCATAAGCCGGCAGAATGGAGTTGTTAAGGCAGAAAATCATCCGGACGGAGGGGCAATGTTTACGATTCGTTTTTATAAAGGTACGGTGTAATAAATTTGAATATGTCATGGTTGGAAAGTGACACATTTGTCACTTTAAAGTCACTGCACAGTCATCTGCATCGGATATGATAGAGCCAGAAAACGAAAAGGAGAGCGCAGAATGAAAATCTTAAAAGTAGAAAATCTTACAAAGGTATATGGCGCCGGCGACAATGCCGTAAAAGCGTTGGACAATGTTTCTTTTTCTGTGGAAAAGGGCGATTTCATATCTATTATCGGACCGTCAGGCTCCGGAAAATCTACCTTGCTTCATATTTTAGGCGGAGTGGATAAGCCGACCTCCGGACGAGTGTTGATGAACGGACAGGATGTTTATGCGCGAAATGACGAGCAGCTGGCGATCTTTCGCCGGCGTGAGGTGGGACTGATTTATCAGTTTTATAATCTGATACCGGTATTGAATGTGACAGAGAATATCACATTGCCGGTACTGATGGACGGAAGAAAAGTAAATCAGGACTGGCTGAATGAGCTTCTCGATGTGTTGAAACTGGAGGGCAGAGAGAAGCATCTGCCGAATCAGCTTTCGGGTGGACAGCAGCAGAGGGTGTCTATCGGCCGTGCCCTGATGAATGCTCCGGCAGTCGTTCTGGCAGATGAGCCCACGGGGAATCTTGATTCAAAAAACAGTCAGGAGATCGTAGAGCTTTTGAAGGTGTCAAACCGGATCTATCATCAGACGCTGATCATGATCACACATGATGAGAATATAGCTCTTCAGGCAAACCGTATCATTGCCATTGAAGACGGAAAGATTACCAGGGATGAGGTGATTCATTCATGAATATCTTTCGGAAAATCACATGGGAGACTATGAAAAAGAATCGTACCCGGACGATCGTTACGATCATTGGCGTCATTTTATCGGCCACATTATTTACTGCGGTAACCGTATTTTGCGGAAGTCTGTTTTCCTTTATGGAAAAGACATATATTTATGAGTCGGGAAATTATCACTTATCCGCAGAAGAGATCAGCGAAAAGACGGCAGGGGAATGCTTGGCTGATGCGGATGTACAGAAAGCGTCCATATCTGCTTACAAGGGATATGCATTCATTGGCAGTGAGAATGTGGATAAACCATATTTGTATGTGGCGGCTGCGGATGAGACATTTTTTGAGAATATGCCGGTTCATCTTACCGTCGGCGAGCTCCCGCAAAATGAAAATGAGATTCTGCTTCCGGTGCATCTGAATTACAACGGAAATGTTCAGTATTCTATTGGGGACCGGCTCACGCTGCAGCTGGGGGACAGAAGCCTGGAAGGAACGGATTCGGATATTTATTTATATCAGAGCAGTGCCTATGCAGGAGAGGATGAGCAGCTTGTCGATCGGACAGAAAAGACTTATACGGTAACCGGCTTTTATGAGAGACCTAGCTTTGAAAACTATTCCGCACCGGGCTATACCGCACTGACTTATCTGGACGATGCTGACAGTCTGATCTATCAGGAAAATTCCGACAGCCTGACTTATCAGGAAAATTCCGACAGCCTGACTTATCAGGAAAATTCCGACAGCCTGACTTATCAGGAAAATGCTGACAGTCAGTCTTATCAGGAAAATTCCGATAGTCCGGCTTCGGGAACAAATGTCTATAATGTATATTTAAAGCTTAATAATCCGAAAAAGACCATGCAAAGCTTTATAGATTCTCATGGATTAAACGATGCGGTAATCGGTGTTAATAATAGTCTGTTAATGTTTTCCGGCGTTTTCAAATATGGAAATTTTGGAACATTTTTCAGCGGACTGGTTCTGTTTTTTGTGATACTGATCTTTGTGGGCTCCGTATCCCTGATTTACAGTGCGTTTTCCATCTCGGTCAGTGAACGGACGAAGCAGTTCGGATTGCTTGCCTCCATTGGGGCAACGAAACGTCAGATTCGTCATCTTGTATGGCAGGAGTCATTTCTTGTATCCTGTATCGGTATTCCGGTGGGAATCGTGATTGGCATCGCAGGAATGGGAATCACTTTGCATTTCGTAGGAAACAAGTTTGCAAGTATTTTAAGTTCTCCTTACTCGGTTTCCTTAAAGATCGGCTGGGAATCGATTGTTTTGGCAGCGGTAATTGCCCTGCTGACCGTTTTGGTATCGGCATTGATCCCATCGGCAAGGGCTACAAAAGTGACGGCGATCGAAGCGATTCGGCAAAGCGCTGATGTGACTACCAGAGGAAAAGATGTAAAAACAGGAAAGAGATTTTTAAAAACCTTTGGCTTGGAGGGAATGCTTGGGAAGAAGTATTTTAAAAGGAGCAGGAAAAAGTATCGTGCGACAGTAGTATCCCTGACATTCAGTGTTGTCCTGTTTATCGCAGCCAGCAGCTATAGTATGTATTTAAAGGGCAGTGTGGCAGGTAACGTCATCACAAGCAATTATGATGTGTCCTATCGCGTCAGCGATATAGAAAAGATTCTTCCGGCGGAAGATCTTAAGAATGCGGATGGCGTTGCAGATATGGCATATAGTGCAGACTGCGGCTTTTCTCTGCTGCTGAAAGAATCACAGGTGTCGGACAGCTATAAAAGATTTATACAGCAGATACAGTCAGATTGTCAAAAATACGGCGGATATGAGGAAGATGTTGTACCGAAACAGGTGGATGGTAATTATAGCTGGAATGCAGTGGAATACTATCTTGATGATGTCAGTTATGAGAAGCTGATAAAAGAACAGGGATTGGATGAAAGCATTTATCTGAATGGAGGAGACGTACCGCCTTTGGTCTGCAATGACGGGAATGAGATCGCGTGGCTTCCGGATCACAGGATCACATATGATTTTGAATATCTGAAAAATGGCATTTCGTCAGTGACAAGAGTAAAAGAAGCGCCCGAGCTAGAAGGCTATACGTATTATTATACTGACTGGTGCAGCAAAGACGAAGTGGATGAGGCAAAAGCGGCGGGAGAAAGCAGCAAAGACGAAGTGGATGAGGCAATAGCGGCGGGAGAAAGCGGCAGTGATGAAATTCTGTGCTACTGGTATATGAAGGACGGCGTGGAGGAGGAATACGATGAATATGGGAATCTCCTGAACGCTTATAATGTGCCCGCCGAAACCGAGGAGCTTGTTCTGGGAGATTCCGTGACGGAACGGCCATTGGGCGTCTCGAACGAGGGCGTTTTTACCCTGATCTATCCTTATAGCGCTATGCCGGAAGAAAAGAAAGAAGCTTACAGTCAGGAATGCTATTTTAAAGCGGAAAATCATGAAGCTATGCTGACCAGTATAAAGGAAATTCTGACTGCAAACGGATATTTTACAAGTGAAGAATATTTTACGGATCGTCTTGCCTATGAAGAAAGTGACAGAGACATGATACTGGTCATGAATGTATTTTCTTATGGCTTTATTATCCTGATATCACTGATTTCCATAGCAAATGTATTCAATACGATCTCTACGAATATTGCTTTGCGCCGCCGGGATTTTGCAATGCTGAAAAGCGTGGGAATGACCCAAAAGGGACTTCACAAAATGATGAATTATGAGTGTCTGATGTATGGCAGCAGAGCATTGATGTGGGGGCTCCCCATAGGATTGATTCTGAATGTATTGTTGTATCAGATCACGCACAGTGTGTATGACAGCGGGTTCAGACTGCCATGGACAGCATACCTGATCGCAGTTGTTTGCGTATTTGCAGTCGTGTTTGTGACCATGCTTTATGCTATGGGCAAAATTAAAAAAGATAATCCGATAGACGCCTTGAAAAACGAAAACTTGTAAAAATTTCGAGATTTGTCTCAGATTCATTGCAAAAAAAATGAAAAAATCTTTACAAAACGGAATGTTTCGGTTAGTATAAAACTATACAATAGATAAAAATATATGAGAAAAAAATCTATTGTTATAAATAAAACAAAATGTAAGCCATGCTATTGATATCAGTCAGTGTAAATAGCATGGCTTACGTATGAGTGATGTAAAGGATGCAGTATTTTTGATGAATAATGATGAGGAATTGACGAAGGTTGAGATTATGATCATGAAGATCATATGGTCAACAAGCGAAGAGATGATGATGGGGCAGATCCTGGAGAAAATGAACCAGCAAATGAAAAAGCCATGGAAGCCCCAGACGATGACAAGCTATCTTCAGCGTCTGGTAAAGAAAAAGTTTATTATGATGAAACGCCAGGGAAGAAGCTATGTGTATGAAGTGCTGGTAAGAGAGGAAGAGTTCAGGCAAAAAGAAATGGCGCGGTTTACCGATACCTGGGGGGATCATTCTCCGGCGGGTTTTGTGGCAGCTTTCAGCAAGGATCATCCTCTGACACCAGAGCAGAAGGAAGAGTTGAGGAGTCTTATAGATGATTTTGATTGATCTGATTTTCCTGAGTATTTTGATAAATGCAGTGATCGGCACTGCATATATGAGATGCTGGGTAAAGTATTCTAAAAGATTGGAAAAACGATCTGAGTATGGAAAGGTATATCAACTGCTCAGAATTGCGATTCTGTTTTTCCTGTTGCCGGGAGTATGGTTCCTGATTATGGGCTTGCGGCTGGTAACTGTGAACGGTACGTTTCTGTCGGTGGCTGGGCTGTCGGTGGCTGGGCTGCCGGTGGATGTGCTGCCGGTGGCTGGGCTGGCGGGAAGGGCTGTAATGCTCATATTATTTGCGGCCGCGCTTCTGTGGGCGGGCGGCGTAGCCTGCTGTACATACCGGTATGTAAAAGAAGTGTGTGCGTTTTGCAAAATATGCAGATATAATACGGAAATAAAAAATGAACAGCTAAAAGAGTATTTTGTTCGGATCTGTAAAAGACAGCATATTTATAAAGGTGTTACGATCTATGCAAATCCAACGATCCGGGTCCCCATGATATTTGGGATTTTAAGACGCACCATATTGCTGCCGGAGAAATGTGATAAACCTGAAGAGCTTCAGATCATACTGGAGCATGAGATGATCCATGCGAAGCATAACGATCTCCTGCTGGAGCGTATAGCAGTCGTCATCCGTATGCTTATCTGGTTTGTACCGGCGCCCAGACAGCTTCTGGATGAGATGGAGGAATGGAGTGAGACGATCTGCGATATTTCCGTATGCGGGAGCGAAGCGTCCGTCTGGTCGAAAAAGGAATATTTCAATCTGCTGATACAGTGGGCACAGGAGGCGCGGACAGCGGAGATCGGTACGGCAATGGCATTGAGCGGAGAATCCTCCAGTATAAAGACGCGTATTTTGCGCATACGTCAGTATGAAAATGATTTGCCCATGTCCGGCAAAAAGGATATATCGCATATCTGGCTGTTTTGTCTCTGTGTTTGCCTGACGGTGGGAGTCGCTTTGGGCATTCAGAAGCTGGGGAATGGGATCTATGCACAGATTACGACTGCAAATCTGATGGAACAGATATCCGGAGGAAATGGGTGGAATTTCGATGTGAAGTTCAGAGGCGGAAGGGTCATAAATACAGGAAAACATTCTGACCGGCTGATGTATATGAAGCAGGGAGAAGCGATAGAAATCTACTATGAGGCAGAGGAAAACCGGACATCAGAGACAGAGGTATTGTCTGAGGAGTCTCTTATGCTGGCTTCAGAGGACGGAATGATCCCGGTATCGGATAACAAAAGCACGTTTGGGATGTTAGGGCTGCGTACCCTGTCGGGGAATATGGAGCTGGAAGTACCTGCAAATCTTGGACAGGAGGACATCTGTTTCCGGGCAGAAAAGAACGGCTGGTATGTTTTTTCTATTGAAAATAAATATTTGGACGAAAAAGTTGCTGTAAATTATATAGTTATGAAAAAATAAATATGGATGTATTTGTTTTTTGCCGCTATGGATTACCATGGCGGCTTTTTGATGAGAAAATTTGAAAAAACTATATGAAATAAGACTGTTATGCATATATGGGATTGCTGAAACCGGATTTTGAATCATGAAACAGCAATTTTCTCTTGTCATACCTGAAAATTTAGGTTAATATAAAACATAACAAAACAAAATAAAATATTACAGCATAAAAATGTACTTGCAAATCAAACGTTAGTGACAAAACGATGAAAGCATATAAAAGAGTATGAATGAATTGGTAAGTACCTGTAAAATGCTATTTGCGATATATAGGATTACTTTTCAAACCTGAAAAAACAGGTATGAAAAAATGCACAAAAAGAGCAGTTGTCATGACTGCTTGTATGTGTTTACAGAAGTATATAGAAAAGGCAGTTTATAAAAATGGGAAGTAAGATACAGCTTAAGGAGCAAAAGGAAGAAAAGCAGACAGATCAATATAAAGAGGATATCCGGCGCCGCAAGGGAATGGAACCAAGAAACAAAAAGCTGGTATATCTTCTGATAGCAGCGGCCTGTCTGTATATTGTGTTTTTAGTGGCGCCTCTTCCGGTGCCGGGAGCATGGGATCAATTGAGCTTTAACCATATGTCTCCTGCGGAGTACAATATACAGTTTAAACAGAATATTCAAAATATAGGCTATATTTTATCGGGACAGGATGTGGGATGGTCATTAGGATACGAGGAAACTCTGGCATTAAATGCGAAACTCAAAGAAATGCTTTGCGGCATCGGAGCCCTGGCGGTGGGAGCGGGACTTTCCGTGA
>CAZLZX010000072.1:0-12632 GCA_964564095.1 uncultured Eubacterium sp.
GTCAAAGCATAACCCATAGACATGACAACTCCGCCCTCTATCTGGCCTTCTACTGACAGTGGATTTACTGCTCTTCCCACATCATGAGCCGCCACTATTTTTTCTATACTTCCGTCCTCGTCGATTACACACACCTGTGTCGCATATCCGTATGCCACATGAGATACGGGATTCGGCACATCCGCACCTAACGGATCGGTCTTTGCCAGATACTCTCCGTAATATTCCTTTCCTTCCATTTCTTCCGGTGTATGCTTTGCTCTATCCTGGTTATATAATTCACAGGCCCGGCGTGCCGCCTCTCCTGTTACCAGGGTCTGTCTGGAACCGGAGGTGGTGCCGGAATCCGGAGCATTGACCGTATTTGCCACATCATATATGATGTCATCCCGTTTTAATCCGGTATTCTCAATAACCATCTGCACCAGTACGGTCCCAAGCCCCTGACCGATACAGGATGCTCCGGAGCGGATATGCAATTTCCCATCCTGTACTTTCAGAATTACTCTTCCGGTATCCGGGATTCCAACACCCACACCGGCATTTTTCATCGCACAGGCAATTCCCGCATATTTGCTGCTCTCATATACATCCTTTACGGCTTCCAAGGTTTCTGCCAGACCGGTAGATTCATCCACGATCTGTCCGTTCGGAAGCTCCTGCCCCGGACGGATCGCATTGCGGTAACGGATCTCCCATGGACTGATACCAACCTGTTCCGCCAGCTTCGTCAACATTAATTCCATTCCAAAGCAAGTCTGCGTAACGCCAAATCCCCGAAATGCACCTGCCGGCGGATTATTTGTGTAATACGCCTTCCCATCGATCTCAAAATTCTGATAATTATAAGGTCCCGCCGCATGTGTACAGGCACGCTCCAATACCGGTCCTCCCAGGGAAGCATATGCTCCCGTATCAGCAATTACCTTTGCCATTACCCCCTGAATGATGCCATTTTCATCGCACCCCACTGTAAATTCCATATCCATCGGATGACGCTTCGGATGCACCAGAATACTCTCCTGACGACTCAGCTTTACTTTTACCGGCCGTTTTTCCAGCCATGCCACCAGCGCCGCATGATGCTGAACACTCATATCTTCTTTGCCGCCGAACCCGCCGCCTACCAGCTTATTGACAACGCGTACCTTTTCTTTTGGAAGCCCCAGCATAACGGAACATTCCCGCTGCGTATCATAAGTACCCTGATCTGTGGAATAGATCATAACGCCATCCTCATAGGGCATCGCAACTGCACATTCGGGTTCCAGAAATGCATGCTCCGTAAAGGGCGTATGAAACTTTTGCGTAAAAACATACCTGGAGTTTTCAATCGCCTTCGCTGCATTTCCTCTGGATACATGCTTATGGGCTAACAGATTTCCCCCTTCATGGACCAAAGGAGCATCCTCTTTCATTGCCTCATAAGCACTGCCGACAAAGGGTAATTCTTCATACTCTATTTTTACCAGTTTCTTTGCTTTTTCCAGAATCTCCTGTGTTTCAGCCGCTACCACAGCAACGGCATCTCCCAGATAACGAGTACATTCCCCTATCGGAATCATAGTATCCCAATCCTGTACCAGATGCCCTACCTTAACATTTCCCGGTATATCAGATGCCGTATAGACACCCACCACTCCGGGCAGCGCTTTTGCTTTTTCCCCGTCAATGGACAACACTCTGGCTCTCGGATATCTGGAACGGATCGCACCTGCAAAAATCATGCCTTCTACTTCCATATCATCTACATACTCTCCGTACCCCAGAGTTTTCTCACGGGCATCTACGCGATGCACCCGTTCTCCCAGTTTCCAGCTAAACTCCTTCTTCGGGATTCCCTTGCCTTCCCGTTTGATCGCAGCGGCTAATTCCACGGCATCTATGATTTTTTTATATCCGGTACACCGGCAGATATTATTGCGAAGCGCATATGCGATCTCGTCTCTGGAAGGATTTGGGTTCACATCCAGAAGACCTTTTGCACAGATGACCATTCCAGGTATGCAAAAGCCGCACTGTACCGCTCCCGCCTCCGCAAAAGCAAAGGCATACAATTCTTTTTCTTCCTCTGAGAATCCTTCTACTGTTAATATATGCCTTTCATCCATCATTGACAATGTAGGTATGCATGCTTTTATTGCTTTTCCATCCACTAATACATGACAGGTTCCGCATGCGCCCTCACTGCAGCCATCTTTAACTGATTTGCATTTACAGATATCACGTAAAAAAGGCAGCAGCTTTCCATTCCCTTCTACCTGATAGAGATGATCGTTTACATAAATCTTATACATAAAAACGCCCCATTTCTGTTTTTGACTGATTATTCAATCAATTTTGAGCGCAGACCAATACCCTGCTTTCCCAAATACAGCGAAAGAATCCCCTTACTTTTTCCGATATATCGACCAGTTTTTACAAAAGGATCTGTGAACGGAACGGCCTATTTCCCGTTGCCTTCACATTTTTTCATTGCATTTTCTATCTGATTGAGAACCGTTTCTTCTGCTGCTTCAAAATAAGCGTCCGCATCAAACTCTTTCCCGTCGATCAAAGCCTGCAAAGAAGCTCCTTCTAAAAGCGATACTGCCAGATAGGGAATGATCTCTTTATCACTCTCCCTCATATTCGGACAGAACCGAATAATGATCTCACGAATCGCATCTCTCCATTCGGAATAGGATTCCAAAAAACGTTCCTGAATTTTTTTATTCACTCTCGATTCAACAATAAAATTCAGCTCCGCAAAGTCGTAATCCCTCTTTTTCGTCAGCATATGCTTTTTCTGATGGAAGAAAATATGAAGCTGGTCTTTTAAAGTATCTGCACATTTCTTTTTATCAACACGACGAATCTTATAAAATTCTTCCAGGACTCTCTCCTGCAGTCCTTCCAGCAATTCCTGCTTCGTCTTATAATAATAATGCAGATTTGACTGTACCATATCTGCTTTATCAGCGATCAGATGCATTCTGGTTCCACTGATCGTCGCCTCATTGACAACCTTTAATGTCGCATTTAAAATCTTTTCTTCAACTTCTGAAAAATGTATGGATTCTTCTTTCACTCTCTAGCCCCCTGTCATTGTGCCATTTCCGGAATGCATTACCTGCACCCGTTTTCAGATATATGCATTCCAAACAAATATTTTTTTGCACCTAAAAAATTATTTGTTTCCAGTATAGCACAATAACAGACTATTTCAAATGAGAAGCAGACTATTTTTCGACAGCAATCGCCTCGATTTCTACCAGCCCGCCCTTCGGTAAATTCGCTACCTCCACACAGGATCTTGCCGGTACTTCATTTGCAAAATACTGTGCGTAAAGCTCATTTACTTTTCCAAAATCTGCAATATCTGCAAGGAAGATCGTTGTCTTTACCACATGATCAAAATCTGATCCTGTTCCTTCCAGAATCGTTTTCAGATTTTCAAGACTCTGTTTTGTCTGAGCCTCCACGCCTTCCGGAAGTGTCCCGTCTGCCGGATTTAATCCAAGCTGCCCAGAAATAAAAATCATGTTTCCTGTTTTTACCGCATGAACATATGGTCCTACTGCTGCCGGTGCTCCCTTTACATTGATTGACTGTTTCATTTTTATATCCTTCTTTCTTTGTTTATTTTTATATGGGTAAGACATTTATCGTTTGCCAATCAGCATTTCCACCGGTAACGATCTAAATGCCTTTACATATCCTCGGACCTATTTCATTCCCATCGACTCAAAGCTGTCTTTCTGTTCTGTGAATATATTTTCCCTGTTGTTCTGACACAACAGCTCCATCCTTTGCCACGAGCTGTCCTCTTAAAAATACCTGTACAGGGGCTCCTGTGATCTCCAGACCTTCATAGGGCGTATTGTCCGCATTCTGTACCATCTCTTTCGCCGTGATGGTCCATTTCCGGTCAGTATCCCAAATGACAAGATCCGCATCACTTCCCGGCAGTATCGCTCCTTTTCGGGGATACATGCCAAAAAGCTTTGCCGGACGCTCTGACAACAGATTACACATCATCCCAACATCTGTCCTTCCCTGCTTTACACCAAAGCTGTAGAACAATGCGGGACGATGCTCTACTCCCGGAATCCCGTTTGGTATCCTTGTAAAATCGTCCACTCCTCTGGTTTTTTGTCCCTGCATGTGAAAACTGCAGTGATCAGTTCCCATCACATCGATCTCGCCGTTATTGACAGCCTCCCACAGCGCTGCAATATCCTCTTTTTTCCGAAGCGGCGGCGAAAGTACAAATGCCGCTCCCTCAAATCCCGGTCTTTCATACTCAGAATCATCAAAGATCAAATACTGGGGGCAGGTCTCTGCAAACACCTGCTGTCCCTGTGCTCTGGCCCTTCTTACCTCTTCCAGACCTTTTTTGGAGCTTAAATGCACGATGTTGACCGGTGTTTCCGCCAGCTTTGCGATGGTCAAAAGCCGCTGCACCGCTTCTGCCTCCACCTCTGCCGGACGGCTCTTCGGATGCAGAGAAATACTGTTTGGATATTCCGCTTTCAGTTTCTCTATCATAGCGCTGATAATCTGACCGTTTTCGCAGTGTACACCGACAATGCCCTTTTCTTCCTCAACAGCAGAAAGTATCTCAAAGAGCTCTTTGTCATCTACTTTCAGATTATCATATGCCATATACAACTTATATGACGTCACGCCTAGACGGGTCATATCCTTTAATTCAGCCTTTACTTCCTCATTCCAGTCCGTGATAGACATATGAAATCCATAATCGCAGGAGCACTTGCCGTCTGCCAGCCCATGCCATACATCCAGCGCTTCCTTTAAGGTCTGACCCTTATCCTGTGTAGTAAAATCCAGAATCGTGGTAGTGCCTCCCGCAACTGCAGCCTTCGTACCTGTATAAAAATCATCAGCCGTACGAAAATCTCCCGCATCCAGATCAAAATGTGTATGCGTATCGATAAAGCCCGGAAAGATCAGCTTGCCGCTGGCATCAATAACCACAGCTTCCTTATCCTCAATATTTGCTTCCACTTTTACTATTTTTTCTTCTTCAATTAATATATCTGCCGCACGGCTGTCTAAAGCAGAGACAACCGTGCCGTTTTTAATTAAATATTTCATATCGCTCCTATGAGTATTTAAATACTCCTCTGTTGCAGATGCATGTTATAACTTTCTAACAGATATATGTTTCATTTCCTACAGATATAAGTAAGAATAATCCCTATCAATAGCAAGAATAACCTGTTTTAATCCATCATACATTGTACATCCTGCATCCTTCAGATTATAAACTTCCACGGATTCTCCGAGACGAACCTTTACTTCCATAGTTTCTCTGTTCAGTACGGTGTAACCATCGTTGGAGCTGTTCTCGAAATCTGCTTCATTTGCAAAGAATGTAAATTTGTCTTTGTACGGCGCACTGCTGTATGGACAGAAGCTCTTACAGTTTCCGCATTCATTGCACATATAATCCACATGCACGATCGCCGGCATTACGCTTCCGGGAACTGCCACAGAAATGTTTGCTCTGTTCGGACATACATCCACACAGTTCTCACAGATATGATTACATTCCAGACATCTTTCTGCCTCATTTGCCGTATCGCAGGAATGAGCGAGGATTCCTTTTTTCGCAATAGCTGCATCCAGATCCGTCTCATAGAAAACAGCTTCCTTTTCTTCCTTCCCAAGAATGTGATTTGCTGCTTTCTGTGCATCTCTGATAGCCAGCACAATGGTAGCCGCTCCGCCTGCGCCATCGCCGATAGCATATACGCCGGAAGCAGTGGTTTCCATAGTGTCCGGATTCAATACCGGAAGCCCCTTATCCGTCGTCTCGATACCGAACTGCTCATATACTGCGCCATCCACTTTCTCGCCCAAAGATGCGATAATCGTATCTGCCGGTATCAGTACTTCATCCTCTGTTACCACAGGTTTCTGTCTGCCGCTTTCGTCCATATCTCCCAGAACTACTTTTTTACAGGTCAGAATACCCTTTTTCTGCGATACCGGTGCCAGAAGCTCCCGGAAGATCACACCATCCTCCATAGCCTCTGCCAGTTCTTCTTCATCTGCCGGCATGTAACGTTTCGTTCTTCTATATACAACGGTAACATCCTCTACGCCTTTGATACGTTTTGCCATACGGGCTGCGTCCATGGCAGTATTTCCTGCGCCGATCACAACCACATGTTTTCCGAGGCAAATAGTGTCTGCATCTATCTTTGCTGCCTCCAGAAAATCTACTGCATTATATTCTTTCTCCGTATCCACGCCGATCGGCATACCCTTATGAGCGCCGATTGCCAGAATGATCACTTCATATCCCTGTACGTTCAGCTCTGCCAGGCTTTTAATCTCTTTATTTGTCACAAATTTTGCTCCGTACGCCTTTGCAATCTCCACATCTCTGGCAATCGCTTCATTATCGATACGGAATCCCGGAATGACATTGCGTACGGTTCCTCCCGGATGAGCCGCTTTATCAAACACAGTTACATCCACGCCGCTCTTTGCCAGAAACGCTGCACAGGCAATACCTGCAGGTCCGGCTCCGACAATCGCCGTCTTTTTGTCAGCCTGCTTATTCTCCCTAAGAGCCGCAAACTGCTCTCCGATCTTAGACGCCACTTCTATGCCGTTTAACACAGCTTCATATCCGCCCTTTGCCGCAGTAAGCTTTGCAGCCCGGATCGCAACCGGCTCTTCATAAAAGTTTCTGCTGCATTTGCTCATACATCTGTGATTGCAAAGTGTTCCGGTCATAAACGGAAGCGGATTCTTATCTAATATTACCTCTAACGCATCCTCTGCTCTGCCCTCTGCCACCAGCTTCACATAAGCAGGAATATCCTGATGAATCGGACATCCATCCATGCATGGTGCGGTAAAGCAGTCAAGCAGAGGAACTTCTTTTTCCATCTTTCTGCTTGGCAGTGGTTTTACTGGTTTTACATGATGCGGATCTTTCTTGATTTCTTCAATCAGCGCCGCCAGTCCATCTACGTCTACGCCTTCAAAGGGGTTATATTCCATAGCAGCCAGCTTTTCGGCCACCTGTACATCTCTGTTGTATCCGCCCGGCTTCAGCAATGTCGTTGCAAATGTGATCGGCCAGATGCCAAGTCCATAGATCTTATCAATATTAAAGAAATCTGCTCCGCCGGAATATGAGATACGCAGAGTTCCGTTAAATGCACAGCTTAGTTTGTATGCAACTGTCAGAGAAAGGGCGCATAATGATTTGCCTGACATATACATTTCTTCGCTTGGAAGCTCTTTTCTCGTAACGTCCACCGGGAACGTATTTGTAATTTTCACTCCAAATTCCAGTCCCCTGCTTTCTGCCAAGGCTTTTAAACGCGTCAGCATAGGCACTGCATCCTCAAACTGCAGATCATCTTTGAAATGGAAGTCGCCAAACATCACATAATCATATCCCATGCCATCCATGATTGCTCTTGCTTCTTCATAGCCCAACAGCGTCGGGTTGCATTTTACAAATGTATTCAGCCCTTTCTCTGTGATCAGATAAGAAGCAATACTCTCGATTTCCTGGGGAGGACATCCGTGCAGCGTGGATACGGTAGCTGATTTGCAGATATCGGAGGGAATGCTGTCGATATCTTCATCGGTCAGATTGACAAATCTGTCTTTGTTGTCTTTCAGCCACCGGATGCATTCTTTAAATACCGGATGATCCTTTGCCTCCATCATATCATTCAGATACGTATCGATCTTCTCAGATTTGATACCGGCGAGATCATATCCTACGCTGATATTAAATACAAATCCGTCTGCCGCACCTAAGCCCCATTCCTTTGATAATGCCTTCAATGCCACCCACGCTTTCACATATTCTGCATAAGCCTGCGGAACGTAAAGCTCTGTGGACCATTCACAGTTGTAGCATTCGTCATCTGCCAGAATACATGGCTTATTTACCGGCAGATCCTCGCCGTCTAAAATCTGCACGGTCTTTAATTCAAAGAAACGGCATCCCGAAATATAAGAAGCGATGATATTCTGTGCCAACTGTGTATTCGGTCCCGCTGCCGGTCCGAACGGTGTCTCAATCTTCTCTCCAAAAATAGAAAGATATCTGCTTTCATCTGCCTCATAAGTTTTATGTACGCCAAAAACTGTTTTTCTATTACTTTTTTCTGTTAAAACCCAATTCATCAGATTCCCAAAAGGAATCGGTGTCATCATATCTCCCATAATAGATTACCTCCTGTATTTTATCCTGTACTCTTATATTTTACAAGCATTCCGCCGTTTGGATTCCTATCCATTGATACTTCTTGCCAGCTCTGCGGCTGCCTGACGGCAATCTGCCATCGCCTTCGCCTCATCAATACCTGTCAATTCACGGTCCTTCATCAATACCTCGCCTGCACAGATCGTTGTCTGCGTCATAGCGCCGTTCACGCCGAACAGCATATGGCCGTTAATGTTGTCTGCTGTCATCGGGGTCAGCGGATCATAATCAATAACTACTACGTCTGCCGCCGCGCCTTCTTTCAATACGCCTAATGGTGTGTCAAAATAGCGGTTTGCCATTCTTGCATTTCCGTCAAACAGCATTGCCGGAATTTCTGTCCAAGCTGTTGTTGCATCACAGAGAGAATGTTTGTGCAGTACGTTTGCTACCTTGTAGGACTCAAACATGTCATGTGTATATCCATCGGTTCCAAGACCTGTCAGGATACCCTTCTTAAAAATCTCAATCGTCGGAGGACATCCACAGGCATTTCCCATATTGGATTCCGGGTTATGTACCACCATCGTGTCAGTAGCCTTCAAAAGCTCCATCTCCTGATCATTCACATAAATACAATGGGCTGCCATGGTCTGCGGTCCCAGTAAATCGTGATCCATCAGGCGGTTCACGATACGTTTTCCATGCTTTTTCAGGCAGTCATGTAAATCCTCGATGCCTTCTGCCACATGGATATGCGCCCCAACGCCCTCCGGCATATTCTCTCTGCAAAGCTCAAATGTTTTGTCTGAGATAGTAAACTGTGCATGCATACCCATCATTGCCTTCAGCATATCGCTGTTTTCCTTTGCCGCATATCGAATGAAGTCTGCATTTTCCTTTACCGAAGCTTTTGCTTTCTCCTCGCCGTCTCTGTCCGAAACTTCATAACACAGACAGGTACGTACCCCCAGCTCTTTGGCTGCATCAGCGATCCGAAACAGACTTCCCTCTATCGCACCGAAGCTGGCATGATGATCAAACACAGTGGTCACTCCGTTTTTGATGCAATCTATATAAGTAGCAACCGCACTTAAATATGTCTGCTCCAATGTGAGATGACGGTCAAGTGTCCACCACATACCGTCCAGGATATCTAAAAATCCCTTTGGATCATATCCTTTTACAGATAATCCTCTGGCAAATGCGCTGTAAATATGTTCATGCATATTGATAAGCGCCGGCATGATCACCTTTCCCTTCGCATCGATAAGCTCTGCCTGCGGATAATCCTTTCTTAAAGTATCATAATCCCCCACCTTTAAGATCTTATCGCCCTCCAGCAATACGCCGCCGTCCGGGATCAGCGGATGCGCATCATCCCTTGTAACAACCGTTCCTTTTCCTATCAGAATCATAATCCTTCTCCTTTCACAATACTCTATTAATAGTCATGCGCTTTTAAGAACCATCTTTTTTACCCATGATAAATTTATTTGTTCTGCGCTTTAAGAGCTGTCTTACCGCTCTCTTTCCAAGTCAGTCCATTTGTATTTACGCTTGGGTAAAATTTATTTGATCATTCAATCTAATTTATATATTATTACACTTTGTTTTTAAAGTCAATATGCTTTTCAAAAACTTTTTGTTTTGTCCTAAAAATATTTTTGTTTTTGGTATTGACATCCATTTTTTTTCTGGTATTATGAAACCATAAGGCGAGACAAAAGGAGCTGAAAAAACATGACGCTGAATTTACTCAAACAAATGGCAAAAGCTCTGTCCGTTCAATTTGGTAATGAATGTGAGATCGTGATCCACGACCTTACAAAAAAAAGTTTAAATAAATCTATTGTTCATATTGAAAACGGACACATCACGAATCGAAAGATCGGCGACGGACCATCCCGGGTAGTCCTGGAAGCCATGAAGCGGGATCCTTCTAAAATAAAGGATCATTTGGGATACCTGACCCAAACCGGAAACGGTAAAACGCTGAAATCTTCCACCCTTTTTATCCGCGAAGAGGAAAACGGGCCGATTCGATATATATTTGCCATCAACTACGACATCACGAATTTCCTTTATTTTCAGGATTCCATTCGAGCGCTTGTCTGCGAAAATGCAGAACCGGCAGTAGTCCGGGTAGGAAACAAGGCGCCTGATAAAATCCAGACCAATGTGGAGGATCTGCTGGATGAGCTCATTGCCCAGTCCGTTTCCCTGATCGGAAAACCGGCGGCTCTGATGTCTAAGGATGAAAAAACAGAAGCTATCAAGTTCTTAAATGACTCCGGCGCTTTCCTTATTACAAAATCAGGCGACAAGGTGTCCCAGTATTTTGGAATTTCCAAATACACACTTTATAGCTACATTAAAGCAAATCAAAACTAGGAGGGGGTTTTATGAAACAAATCAACTGGGTAAAAAACACCATGCCTAAGACAGAGGATGCAAATCTCTCCGTCATGGCACTCCCGGAAGTGGAAAAGGCAAGAGCATTCCACAAAACAATTCCGGGCTACGAGCGCACACCATTAGCGCATCTGACCAATATGGCAGAGCATCTCGGATTAAAAGACGTCTGTGTCAAAGACGAATCCTACAGATTCGGCTTAAATGCCTTTAAGGTACTCGGCGGTTCCTTCGCAATGGCAAAATATATCGCCAAGCAGACCGGCAGAGACATCACAGAGTTGGATTTCGATACTCTGACATCCGATAAACTCCGGGAAGAGTTTGGTCAGGCAACATTTTTTACCGCTACCGATGGTAATCACGGCCGCGGCGTGGCATGGGCTGCCAACCGCTTAAAACAGAAAGCAGTTGTGTTTATGCCGAAGGGTTCCACCCAGAACCGTTTAAATCACATTCTGGCAGAAAATGCCACAGCTACCATTGAAGAAGTCAACTATGATGAATGTGTCCGCATGGCTGCTGCCGCCGCTGCAAAAGTAGAAAACGGCGTTGTGGTACAGGACACCGCATGGAAGGGCTATGAGGAGATTCCATCCTGGATCATGCAGGGATACGGAAGCATGGCAATGGAAGCAAACGAACAGTTACACGAACTCGGTATCCACCGTCCGACACATGTCTTTGTCCAGGCCGGCGTAGGCTCGCTGGCGGGGGGCGTCCAGGGCTATTTTGCAAACCAGTACCCTGATAATCCGCCAATCGTCTGTGTAGTAGAGGCTGATACGGCTGCCTGCCTGTATAAAGGTGCTGTTGCCGGAGACGGAGAAGAATACAATGTGGAAGGCGATATGCCTACGATCATGGCAGGGCTTGCCTGCGGAGAGCCAAACACTACCTCATGGGATATCCTCAAAAATCACGTATCCGTATTTGTGGCTGCTCCGGATTGGGTTTCTGCAAAAGCGATGCGTATGCTTGCCGCACCCATCAAAGGAGATCCTCAGGTAACTTCCGGCGAATCCGGCGCTGTTACCTTCGGTGTTTTACACGAGATCATGACCAATCCTGACTATGCTGATTTAAAAGAAGCTTTAAAGCTGGATGAGAATTCACAGGTACTGCTCTTCTCTACCGAAGGCGACACTGACCCGGAACGCTACAAAGAGATCGTCTGGGATGGAAAGGATTATCTGAACGATTAGTTATATTTCAAACGTTCATTATATGAATCGTCATATTTTTTTATTCTGATTTTTGATTAACTAATCAATCAAAATGTTATTTAAATTATTTTATGAATACATTTCAAAAACAATATGAAAACTGACAGGAGGTATTTTTCAATGGATTACAACAAAATCAGAGAAGCCGCTGAAGGCTACAAAGCAGACATGACCAAATTCTTACGTGCCATCGTAAAAAATCCGGGCGAAAGCTGTGAAGAGAAAGCTCACATTGACACCATCGCTGCCGAAATGAAAAAGCTGAACTTCGACGAAGTAATCATCGATCCCCAGGGTAATGTCATCGGCTACATGGGAACCGGCGATAAGATCATCGCTTACGATGCACACATTGATACCGTAGGTATCGGCAACATCGATAACTGGACCTTCGATCCATATGAAGGCTATGAAAATGATGAGGAGATCGGCGGCCGCGGCGTATCCGACCAGTGCGGCGGTATTGTATCCGCAACATACGGCGCAAAGATCATGAAGGACCTTGGTCTGATTCCGGAAGGCGTAAAGATCATGGTTGTCGGTACTGTTCAGGAAGAGGACTGTGACGGTCTGTGCTGGCAGTACATCATTAACGAGGATAAGATCCGTCCGGAATTTGTCGTATCTACAGAGCCGACAGACGGCGGTATCTACAGAGGACAGCGCGGACGTATGGAAATCCGTGTGGACGTAAAAGGTGTTTCCTGCCACGGTTCCGCTCCGGAGCGTGGAGACAATGCAATTTACAAAATGGCCGACATCCTTCAGGACATCCGTTCCTTAAATGAAAATGATGATGCAGA
>CAZLZX010000073.1:0-12346 GCA_964564095.1 uncultured Eubacterium sp.
TTGGGACATTTTCATTTGTGGTCTATTGAGACATTATCATTTTTGGCTTATAAATTCTTCACTGTATGAGGGTTAATGCTTGACATAACATGGAAAAAAGTATAAAATTTATACGTTGTAGTTATGACATAATGTATGATTTATTTGTTATATGTACAATGAAAATTAAATAAGGAGGTGCTCCTGTGCCAACAATCATTGCAGTGGTAATCACAGCAGTGGTCGTCGCAGTTATTACTGCCATTATTGCAGTTTTTGCTACGAAATCCCACATCCAGAAGGTTTCCGATGAGAAGATTGGAAGTGCGGAGGAACGTGCCAGAACAATTATTGATGATGCCGTAAAGACAGCAGAGGCGAAGAAGCGCGAAGCGATGCTGGAGGTCAAAGAAGAGTCCATCAAGACAAAGAATGAGTTGGACAAAGAGATCAAAGACCGCAGAGCGGAGATTCAGCGTAACGAACGCCGCATTGTTCAGAAGGAGGAAAATCTGGACAAGAAGCTGGAGGCTATCGAGAAAAAAGAGGCAAGTTTCGCAGCAAAAGAAGAGGAAATACGACGTCAGAAAGCTGAAGTTGCCAAATTAAATGAAGAAAGAGTACAGGAACTGGAAAGAATCTCAGGACTTACCTCCGAACAGGCAAAAGAATATCTTTTAAAAACCGTTGAAGAAGATGTTAAACTTGATACTGCTAAATTAATCAAAGAATTAGACGCAAAGGCAAAAGAAGAAGCAGGAAAGAAAGCCAGAGAATATGTGGTTACTGCTATTCAGAAATGTGCAGCAGATCATGTGGCTGAGACAACGATCTCCGTTGTACAGCTTCCGAATGATGAGATGAAAGGTCGTATCATTGGTCGTGAAGGACGTAATATTCGTACCTTAGAGACAATGACAGGTGTTGATCTGATTATAGATGATACGCCGGAGGCAGTTATTTTATCCGGATTTGATCCGATTCGTCGTGAAGTTGCACGTATTGCCCTTGAGAAATTGATTGTGGACGGACGTATCCATCCGGCCAGAATTGAAGAAATGGTTGAGAAAGCACAAAAAGAAGTTGAAACAATGATTCGCGAGGAAGGTGAAGCAGCCTCTCTGGAAGTGGGCGTACATGGTATCCATCCGGAATTAGTCCGCTTACTTGGCAGAATGAAATTCCGTACCAGTTATGGTCAGAATGCATTGAAACATTCAATTGAGGTTGCACAGCTTGCCGGACTTCTGGCGGCTGAGATCGGTGTCGATGTAAGGATCGCAAAGCGTGCGGGACTGTTGCATGATATCGGTAAATCTGTTGATCATGAAATGGAAGGTTCCCATATCCAGATTGGCGTTGACTTGTGTAGAAAATACAAGGAGTCAGCTACTGTTATCAACGCAGTAGAGGCACATCACGGCGATGTAGAACCGGAAACTCTTATTGCATGTCTTGTTCAGGCGGCAGATACGATTTCTGCAGCAAGACCGGGTGCGAGAAGAGAGACCCTGGAAACATACTCCAACAGATTAAAACAACTGGAAGATATTACAAATAGCTTTAAGGGTGTAGATAAGTCTTTTGCAATTCAAGCAGGTAGAGAGATTCGAATTATGGTTGTGCCAGAGCAGGTATCCGATGCGGATATGGTATTGATGGCGCGTGACATTTCCAAACAGATTGAGGCTGAATTGGAATATCCGGGACAGATTAAAGTAAATGTTATCCGTGAATCACGCGTGATTGATTATGCGAAGTAGACCGTGATCAGTTCTAATTTGTATCTTAAGGAAACTGCCGGAAGCAGATTCTATAGGTAAATGTTCCCCGTATATTTTCGGAATGCTAGGTTCCGAAAGTTGCGGGGTTTTTCTTTTGGGTATATCTGTCAGAGGTAAGGAGGAGGTTTCCTTAGGTTTATATATTATTCATTTGACATAATACCGGATAAGAATGTAAAATGTAGTGTATTAGAAAAGTATTAGGGTTTGAGCATAGAGAGGATCATAGAAATGGCATTCAAAATTATACACGAATCAGGAAAATATATGGATTGTACACCGATGCACGGCAAATGGTGCAATATTGATCTGGTAGGACAAGATGTTGGTTATGCTCAGGTAGGGATTATTTCTTCGGGTAGAGAACATATTTTGTTTCAATACAGGGATAAAAGAGGCATTGTTCCAAAGGCTTATGTAAAAAGACTGGAGGAAGTGCGAATGAATGAAAGAAAGCTGCGGAAACAGCAGGAATTGATTGTAGAGGTATGGGACGACACGATCAACCCTTATGAATTGTTTATCGGCAGAAAATGTGATATTCATGTGCATCAGACCAGATTGTTTGAAGCGAGTCCCGGCTTTTTTCAGGCGGAGATTTTGTATGTGGGAGAAAATATTATCCGATTTCGGGAAAACAGTAAAGAATATACCATTAATCAGTATGCGATATGCGGAATGATGGAGAGCTGATATGAAATTTTTTCATTTGTCCGATTTACATATCGGAAAACAGTTATTTCGTTACAATTTAAAAAGCGAACAGCAGTATATGCTCCGGCAGGTAGTGCAAGAGGTTCAGAAAAGAAAACCGGATGTCATTGTGATTGCGGGAGATATTTATGATAAATCTGTACCGTCAGCGGAGGCGGTACAGATTTTTGATGCTTTCCTGACAGATCTGGCAAAGCTGGTTCCTGCTGTTCCGGTACTTGTGATTGCAGGCAATCATGACAGCGGAGATCGTCTCGATTATGCAAAAGATATTTTACGGCGTGAAAATATTTATATTTCCGGCCGGCCGCCTGCAGATGACAGCCAGCATTTGACAAAAGTGACTGTTGCAGATGCATATGGCAATGTGAATTTTTATTTGCTTCCCTTTACCAAGCCCGGACATGTACGAAATATGTCTGAGGAATCGTTGGAAACCTATGATGACGCCATTCGTTATTTGCTTGGGAGAGAAGAAATCGATACAAATGAAAGAAATGTATTATTGACCCATCAGTTTTATATCAATGGGGGAAATGAGCCGGCCAGAAGCGAGTCCGAGATCATAAAAGTCGGAAGTATAGATAGTGTGGATGTTTCTGCTCTTTTCTGCTTTGATTATGCGGCAATGGGACATTTGCATCGGATGCAGTATGTGAAAGAAGAGCGTTTTGCGTACAGCGGTACATTATATCCTTATTCTGTCAGTGAGGCTCAGGATGAAAAAGGGTTCTTTGAAGTTATTTTAAACGAAAAAGGGACGTATCCTGAGATTACAAAAGTATTGCTGGAGCCTTTGAGAGGTGTATGTATGCTGCGGGGAACTATGGAAGAGATCATGTCACAGAAGCAGGCCCATGGAGAGGATTATGTCAGTATTGTTTTGACGGAGGAACAGATTCCCTACGATGCAAAAGAAACTCTGGAAAGCGGATTTTCCCATATATTGGAAATCAGATTTGATAATGCCGGAACGAGAAAATTATTGGCGGAATTTGAGGCTGATGTGGAATCGACAGATCCGTTAGATGTATTTTGCAGTTTCTTTAGGGAGCTCCATCAGAGAGAGCTTTCTGAGGAAGAGAAAAAAGAAGTTGTCGATGTGGTAAATATGGCAAAGGAGTGGGAAGATAGATGAAACCGGTTAAATTAGTCATGTGTGCCTTCGGCTCCTATGCAAAGGAAACCACAATAGATTTTACCATCAAAAGTACAGGAGTGTTTTTGATTACAGGCGATACCGGATCGGGAAAAACAACGATTTTTGACGGGCTTACCTTTGCTTTGTATGGGAGAACCAGTGGAGATAAAAGGGAAGGAGCCATGATGCGCAGCCAGTTCGCTGCGAAAAGTGATCAGACTTATGTGGAATTTACGTTTCGCATCAAACGTAATGTCTACCGAATACGGAGAAATCCTGCGTATCAGTTGGAGACACATTATAAAAATGGAAAAATCAAGATGGTAAAACGGGAGGAAAGCGTAACCTTATTTGAAAATGATGAAGAGTTTGTAACGACCAGAAAGTCAGAGACAAATAGACGGATACAGGAGATCATAGGTCTGGATTTTGATGAGTTTACCCAGATCGTTATGATCGCGCAGGGAGATTTTCTAAAGCTTTTGACTGCTGAGACAAAGAAAAAGAAGGAAATTTTTTCCAGACTGTTTCATACGGGAATTTATCAGAAAATAGCCAAAGAATTTGAAGAACGTAAGAACCGCTTATATCAGAATCTGAAAGATCAGGAATTGGTCTGCCGTCATCAATTGGATCAGATTAAATGTCCAAAGGAGTATGATGAGGAGTGGGAGCAGATCGCAGCGCTGCCCTTTTCGAGGAGCGATGAAATGCTTGCATTTGTCGAAAAAGTGATTGTGTCGGATACCCGGATGTTAAGCGAAGTACAAAGAGAACAGATTGAACTTCGCAAGGCGCAGAAGGAAAGAGAGCAAAAGATTGCGCAGGGAGAGGAGCTGTTAAAGCTTTACACACAAAAGGAAGAAAAAGAGCGGTGTGCATGGGAGCTGCTTGGGACAGAAGCAGATGGCGATATCTTGAGAAAACTGGATTGGTATTTGAACAGGCAAATAGAAAGAAAGGACCAGCTTTTACCGGAATACCACAGGATGATGGAACGTCTTGGAATATTTAAGAAGCTTCATCAGGCGGAAATGGACGCTGCGCAGAAAGAAAAAAGATGCAGTGAAAGCAGAGCAGCATTGGAGCGTGACAAGGAGCTTTTAGATCAGAAACAGAAACAGTCCCTTTCGTTAAAGGCACAGATAGATCAGATGAAAGACATAAAGATACGGATCGTAGAGCTTTCTCATGAGATGGAGGATTTGAAGGATAAGCAAGATGGTCTGTTACATATAAAGGCGCAGCATTCTGATATGGCTGCAGCGCAGCAGCAATATGTAAATTCGCAGAAGCTTACAAAGTTTCAGTGGGACAAGCTGGAAGAACTCAGGGCGTTTTATCAGAGACAGGAGGAAAGCTATCTGTTAGGACAAGCTGGTATCCTGGCAGAGCATTTGCAGGAAGGATTTCCGTGTCCGGTGTGTGGTTCTACGGAGCATCCGGATAAGGCTCAAAAGCTTCGGGAGGTTCCGGACAAAAAGACCCTGGATGCAGCCCGGAAAGCTTATCAGAGGCAGGATGAAGTGTGGAAAAAGCAGATTCAGGATGAAAGCGGCCGGAAAACAGAGTATGTCCGTATCAGGGAACTGTTTGGGCAGCAATTTAACAGGCTGATCGGTGTGGAATGTGAAGATGTGCTGCAGCAAGAGCGACTGATAAAAGAGCGCCTGTCCGGGATAAAAGAGCAGATTGCAAAAAGCAGAGACAAACTGTCTCAATACAGGAAAATAGAACAGCAAATGTTAAAGTGGGAACAGGATGTTGCGAACCTGGAACGGGAATGTACGGAATTGATGCAGAGGCTGCAAAGACAGCAGGAGCTGTATCAGTCCGGACTGGTAGAAGCTGCAAAAGCAGCAGAGGCGTTGATACAGATCAGGAATCAGACACAGGATATGTCGGAGCAGGAATTGACAGAACGATGCCAGAAACTGCAGCAGCAGATTCAGGAAGCAGAGCGGCAGGCGGAGGATGTGAAAGCGGCGATCTCTCAGATTTCATTGCTGGATTCCCAGATAGACGGCAGGGAAAAACCGGATCTTAGGGAGACAGTAGTTAGGAAAGAGGCGGCAGATCAGACATTAACGCTGCTGGAGGATAAGATCAGGCAGCTACTCCTGCGCAATAATGCTAATCAAAGTGCGGCGGATTTTCTGACAGAACATTTGAAACAGCTTTCCAACATTGCCAGAGAATATGAGGTGGCGCAGACACTGCATGAAACCGCCAATGGCAGAATGTCGGGAAAGATTAAGCTTGATTTTGAAACATATGTGCAGAGGCAATATCTGAATCGCATTTTGCATGCTGCAAATCTCAGGCTTTATGAAATGTCTATGGGACAATTTATTCTGAAACTGAAAGACTTATCCGATGCGGGAAAGTCCGGCAATGAGGGGCTTGACTTGTATGTTCATAGTATGCTGACAGACTCTGACAGGGATGTTAAGACCTTATCCGGAGGAGAATCTTTTATGGCAGCTTTGTCCATGGCTTTAGGATTGTCAGATGTTGTTACCAGAACTGTCGGGAGTGTGCATTTGAATATGATGTTTATTGATGAGGGGTTTGGCTCACTGGATGAACAGTCTAGAAATCAGGCTATTAAGATTTTAAATAGTCTGGCGGGAACTTCTGCACTGGTGGGAATCATTTCTCATGTATCGGAATTAAAAGACCAGATCGAAGAAAAATTGGTGGTTACCAGAAATGACAGGGGCAGCAGCGTGAAATGGGAAATTTCTTGAGTTAAAACCTGATAAAAAATAAATATAAGTAATTTCATAAGTGCATTGTAACAAGAGTTATGGTATACTTATATGCATGATGTAAATAGAAAGGCATAGCTTTACCATATTTGCCCAATGATATGGGAGTATGCCTTAATTATAGAAAAACGAGGATATGTAAAATGGAGAAAAAACTTCTGAATGAAGAGGCGCTGAATATTAATGGAAAGCCTCTTGAGGCAGCTATGGAAGCTTATATAAAGGATAAAAGCCCGGAGAATTTGAAGGCTTTTATGGAAGCTTTGAAAGTAGCTCAGTTTTTAGTTCCGGTAGAATTTCCAAAGAAAATTAATCCGAAAATAATTGAAAAAATGAAGAAAAAAGAACCGCTGCGTCCGGAAGAGAGGCCGAGAATGGTTCCGGTTTTACTGACAAATAAGGAGGGGAAACGTCTGGCTCCGGCTTTTACTTCAAGAGAGCAGCTTCCGGAAAAGCTTACTTTTACTGCTATTCTGCCGGTTAAATTTGGCGATATTTTGCGTGTGGCTCAGGCACCGGATGTAAATGCTAAAGGGATTCTGGTAAATCCGGGAACTACCAAGCTGATCATTAATCCAAGTTTGTTAAAGATGATGGAAAAAGTTGTTCAGGGCGAGAGTGTGGAAAAACAGATTTCTGAACTTCAAAATGCAGCAGGTGGTAAGAAAGAAATTAAAATGACTCCGGAGCAGTTTCATCTGTTTATCCGCAGAAACATGGAAGTGGGCGTGATACCGAAGCGTGCATTTCAGGAAAAGTCTAAGTTTATGGATGAATTGTCCGATAAGCGAGAGCAGATGATCCTGGATATTTATAAGAGTGCATATAAAGCGCCGGTACCTTTCCCTTATGAGGAAAAAGATTTTGACGTTATGGTGCTTGATATCAGCGATACCGTATCCGTAGCGTCCATCGGCCTTCCGGCAAAGAATCTGGCGCCGGGTATTGCTTCTTCCGTTTATGTAGTATATAATCCACAGGCAGACGAGGTAAAATATTTTACGATAGAGAAAACGAAGGAAGAAGAGCAGTCAAAACTGGGACAGGTTATGGAAGACGGCAGTTATACAGTGTTAGGGGATGCTCCCGCTGCCGGATGTGAGATTTCCGGGATCCTGGATTTGTTAGAACAGTAGAAAAAAGAAAAGCACTCGGTTCTGTTGCTTGTAAGCAGACTGGCTGCGATAAATAATAGAAATAGAATTGGGAGATACTTATGATTAATCCAATGAAATTGTTACAGATTAAGCCGTTATTTAGTAAATTTCAGAGTAATCATCCGAAGTTTACACAGTTTTTGTCAGCAGCAGGAAGATCCGGTTTGACAGAGGGAAGCGTGATTGAGATCAGCATTACCAATCCGGATGGAAAAAATATTTGTACGAATCTGAAACTGACAGCAGATGATCTGGAGTTATTTCAGGCTGTTGCGGAGCTTGCCCGCGGCCAGTAAAGATTTACTTGACTTTTTATAGTGTCTGTTCTACAATAACAGGCTGACAGTTCGCTTGTACCATCCTGTCATAAAACAAAACCAGGACTAACAGTTTTATACTATTTTTGTATTAAAAACCGTAGTCTTGCACTGCGGTTTTTTTGCTGGCTGTTACTTTCAAAGGAGAGTTTTGGAAGTGATTGAAAAATAGAAGTGTAGTAGTAGAGAAAAGAGGCTATATATGTATATATTGAAGACAGAACAGAGCTTTGATTCTGCACATTTTCTGTCGGGTTATGATGGAAAGTGCAGAAATCTGCATGGACATCGCTGGCGTGTGATCGTTGAAATCTGTTCCGATCAGCTGCAGCAGACCGGACAGCTTCGGGGAATGGTAACAGATTTTGGCGATATCAAAAAAGATCTCAGTGAGATAGCAGATTTTTATGATCATGCATTGATCGTTGAAGAAGGAAGTTTAAAGGATACCACAGTGGCAGCTCTAAAAGAAGAAGACTTTCGTATGATTATGGTTCCTTTTCGTCCTACGGCAGAGAATTTTGCAAAGCATTTTTATGGGATCATAAAAGAAAAAGGTTACGATGTGCGGTCTGTGGAGGTATATGAGACGCCGAATAACTGTGCGATGTACTGTGAGTAGAGGAACATAAGATGGCAAATTATAAAGTAGTGGAAATATTTAGCAGTATTAATGGAGAGGGAAGAAAAGCCGGGCAGTTGGCCTTGTTTATCCGTATGCAGGGGTGTAATCTGAATTGCGGTTACTGTGATACAAAATGGGCCAATGAGGAAGGCTGTGCCTATCATTGGATGACTACAGAAGAGATTTTGGAACTGATACACAGCATGCGTATCAGAAATGTAACGATTACCGGAGGAGAACCTCTTGTGCAGCAGGATATAAAAGAATTACTGGAAACCTTGGCGGCGGAACCGGAGATCTCGGTAGAAATAGAGACCAATGGAAGTGTCAGTCTGGAGCCTTTTCTTTCAATAGAAAACCGTCCGTCCTTTACGATGGATTATAAGCTTCCGGGCAGTGGAATGGAACATGAGATGCTGATGCCGAATCTGCTTTGTCTGGATATGAGAGATACCGTTAAGTTTGTGGTAAAGGACTGGGAAGATATGATGCGGGCAAAAGAAGTGATCAATGAGTATCAGCTTGTGGATCAGTGTCATGTCTATTTAAGCCCTGTTTACGGGGAAATAGAGTTGGAAGAGATCGTCAACTTTATGAAGAGTAATTGTATGAATGGTGTGACAATGCAGATTCAGATGCACAAGATCATCTGGGATGCACAAATGCGAGGGGTATAAGTATGGTTTGCAGCTATTACGATTTAAGAAGAAACTTCGTTTACGTTAATAGCTGAACAGACAGATGAAGGAGGAGATCAGTATGGCAATTGATCAAAAAGCAGTGGAGGAACATATCAGAGGTCTTTTAGTGGCTTTAGGAGATAATCCGGATCGGGAGGGACTGAAGGATACCCCAAGCCGGGTCGCAAAAATGTATGCAGAAGTGTTTGAAGGAATGAATTATACCAATCATGAGATTGCTCTTATGTTTGATAAAACCTTTGAAGAGGATCTGACCTTTTCAAAATCAAACAGTGATTTTGTAATCGTTAAGGATATCGATATTTTCAGCTATTGCGAGCATCATATGGCGCTGATGTACGATATGAAGGTCACTGTTGCCTATGTCCCGAAAGGAAAGGTAATCGGGCTTAGCAAAATTGCCCGAATCGCAGATATGGTGTCTAAGCGATTACAGCTTCAGGAACGGATCGGAACGGATATTGCAGAAATCATGCAGGAAATCACAGGATCCGAGGACGTTGCGGTATTGATCGAAGGGTGCCATAGCTGTATGACAGCCCGCGGCATCAAAAAGACAGATGCCAAAACATATACCAGCACATTGCGGGGCAGATTCCAGACAGATGTTATGCTGCAAATGCGATTGAATATGAATTAGAGTCAAATAGAAAAGCACGAATCTGATAGAGCGAATGACTGATATAACAATACAGAAAATAAACAGAATGTGATGTAAGAGGAAAAAATGAAAGCATTAGTATTATTTAGCGGAGGAGTAGACTCCACCACATGTCTTGGCATGGCGGTATCCAAATATGGCAGGGAAAATGTGATAGCATTGTCCGTTTCTTATGGACAGAAGCATACGAAGGAAATTGAATGTTCTCAAAAAATTGCGGAATATTATCAGGTGGAACATTTGTATCTGGATCTGGCAAAAATCTTTCAATACAGTGATTGTTCTCTGCTGTCCCATTCGGATCAGGAGATTCCAAAGGATTCCTATGCAGATCAGATCGATAAGACCGATGGAAAACCGGTGTCCACGTATGTACCATTTAGAAACGGTCTGTTTCTATCCAGTGCGGCAAGTATTGCTCTGTCCAAAGGGTGTGATGTGATCTACTACGGAGCTCACAGTGATGATGCTGCCGGAAATGCATATCCGGATTGTTCCGATGCATTTAATCGTGCCATCAGCGATGCTGTTTACATAGGAAGTGGGGAACAGCTTCGGATAGAAGCGCCTTTTGTAAATCTGACGAAAGCAGAGGTGGTAAAAACTGGCCTGGATCTGAATGTACCTTATGAGCTTACATGGAGCTGTTATGAAGGCGGGGAGCATCCCTGCGGCGTTTGCGGTACCTGCATTGACCGGGCAAAGGCGTTTGCGTTAAACGGAGTAAAGGACCCTGCACTTATTTAGGAGGAAGTTATGGCGGGAAGAAATAGAGAAGAAATGAAGGATGTTACGCTGCTTGGCAATCAGGGCGTGTCTTATCCGATGGACTATGCGCCGGAAATGCTTGAAACTTTTGAAAATAAGCATCCGGATCATGATTACTTTGTGAAATTTAATTGTCCGGAATTTACCAGCTTGTGTCCGATTACCGGACAACCGGATTTTGCCACGATTACAATATCCTATGTCCCGGATATCAAGATGGTGGAGAGTAAGTCCTTAAAGCTGTATCTTTTCAGCTTTCGGAATCATGGAGATTTTCATGAGGATTGTGTTAACATTATTATGGAAGATCTGATCAGGCTCATGGAACCGAAATATATAGAAGTTTGGGGAAAGTTCACGCCAAGAGGCGGCATCTCCATCGATCCATATTGCAACTATGGAAAACCGGGAACCAGATGGGAGGAGATAGCATGGAGTCGTCTGGCAAATCATGATCTGTATCCGGAAAAGGTTGATAACCGTTAGCGGGAGTAAAGCTTGATCAATATGATAGAATGCTGGAAACGCAAAGTACGGGAAAAGCGGTTGCTTTAGGAGACGAGAATGGAAAAAGTAGAGAGAGTGGATCGAATTTTAAAATATCAGGGTGCGATCGTAGATGTTTTTGATGATATTATGCGTCTGCCGGATGGCTCGGAAGGTCATTGGGATTATATCGAGCATCGGAAAGGTGCAGCAGCAGTTTTACCGGTGCTTGATGATGGGAGAATCGCTCTTGTGCGTCAGTACAGAAATGCCCTGAATCTGGAAACTTTGGAAATACCTGCCGGAGCCCGTGACAGCAGGCAGGAGCCTACAGCCGTCTGTGCTGCCAGAGAGATGGAGGAAGAGATCGGATATCGTGCAGGTAAGCTGGAGAAACTGCTGACTGTGGCTACCACAGGAGCCTTTTGCAATGAGAGTATAGATATTTATCTGGCAACGGAGCTTGTAAAGACCAGTCAGCATCTGGATGAGGAAGAGTTTCTGGAAGTTGAGTTTTATGAAGTAGATGAATTGTGCAGAATGATCTTTTCAAAGGAAATCATAGATGCAAAGACGGTAGCCGCTATTTTGGCATATAAAACGAAAATGCCGGAGACTGCAATCTGATTTTGCGGCATTTGCAAATGCGTATATATGCAGATTTATTTGGGATTCTGCTTCAAGGGAATATTTTGTTTGAGACAGGCATATGTTAGAGTATGATTTTTGGAAGTTCGATAAAAAGTGGAGGCCTGTCCGATGACGGAACAAATAAAAAGTGTACGTACATATATAAAAAAGAGAACCGGAACACATGCGATGCTGGTCTTATATCGCTGTCTGTTTTTCGGTTCTTTTTTTGCTGCCATTTTGGCGGCAAATACGGGTTGGAAAAGTGAAGCGGCATGGATCGGTTTTCTAAATGAAAACAGCTTTTTATCGGCTATTTCTTTTGAACGTGACACTATGGATTGTTTTTTCTATCTTTTGCAGCAGCGGCTGCCGGGCTGGTTGTTACTTGTTATTTTCAGTCAGACCTTAGCGGGTTGGGTATATGCGGGAGTATTTGCAGGGTGGCAGGGCTTTTCCTGTGGGTTTGTATTTTCTTCTGTGCTGGCCCGCTATGGGATACGCGGAATCTCTGTTTTTTCTATGATGTGTTTTCCGCAGTGGCTGATTTATTTTCTGAGCATCTGGTGTATATATCATTTAATGCTGCAATATCGAAGCAAAAGACAGTCT
>CAZLZX010000074.1:0-12321 GCA_964564095.1 uncultured Eubacterium sp.
ACATTATATAGTTTTTTGCTACACCCCATAGTAAAAAATACCTTCTCCTAAAAAAGGCAGCAGATCGACAGGCTGCCTTTTTTATTTTCAAAATTAAAAAATATATAAATTCATTTTGATTTAAAATTATTTGCGTCAGCAATGGAAATAAAAAATAATCGGGTGATGAGAGATGAAATATGATTCTATAGAACAATTGAACAGTGTGCAGAGATATATTATGCAGATGCGCCCAGGGCTGCGGAAAAATGCATTGTTTTCCGACGGAACATCGGATTACCGGATTCCGCCGGAGCCAAAGGAATATGATACGGTCAGGATTCGTTTCCGGACCGCAGCGGATAATGTGGACCGGGTGCTGCTTTGTCACGGCGATGAACGCCTGAAAATGGAACGGGTAGAGAAAGACCGGGAGTTTGATTATTATGAGATAGCGGTAACATTGGGCTCGGATCGTTATGAATATCATTTTGAGATCATTTCCGGTATGCTTCGGTGCTATTATGACAGAGTAGGAGTATCGAAGGAGTACCGTTCCCAGTACAATTTTGCTATCGTGCCGGGATTTTCCACGCCTGACTGGGCGAAGGGTGCGGTTATGTATCAGATATTTACAGACCGTTTTTACAATGGAGATCCTTCCAATGATGTCAAAGACGGAGAATATTATTATATTAACCGGCAGACGAAAAAGGTACAGAATTGGGAAAAATGTCCGAGAGATTTTGATGTGGCAGATTTTTATGGCGGCGATCTGGCAGGCGTTATGGAAAAACTGGACTATCTGCAGGAGCTGGGAGTAGAGGTGCTGTATTTTAATCCTCTGTTTGTGTCGGCATCCAGCCATAAATATGATATTCAGGACTATGATTATATTGATCCGCATTTTGGCGTTATCGTGGAGGATGACGGAGAGCTGCTGCAGCCGGGAGAATGTGATAATACGAAGGCAGAGCGTTTCCAGAAGCGTGTTACAAGCAAAGCGAATCTGGAAGCCAGCAATGAGCTGTTCGCCAAGCTGGTATATGAGGCGCACCGCCGTGGGATGAAGGTTATTCTGGATGGTGTGTTCAATCATTGCGGTTCCTTTAATAAATGGCTGGACAAAGAAGGAATTTATTATAAGAAAGAAGGCTTTGCGCCGGGAGCCTATCAGGAAAAAGACAGTCCGTATCATAATTATTTTTCTTTCCGGAATGCAGATGCATTTCCGAAAAATAACAGTTATGAGGGCTGGTGGGGACATGATACATTACCGAAATTAAACTATGAGGGCTCGAAGGAGCTGGAAGATTATATTGTGCATATCGGGAAGAAGTGGGTGTCCGAGCCGTATTGCATCGATGGTTGGAGACTGGATGTGGCGGCGGATCTGGGACATTCGCCGGAATATAATCATAAGTTCTGGAAGCGTTTCCGTGAGGAAGTAAAGAGTGTTAATCCAAATGCAATCATTTTGGCGGAACATTATGGAGACCCAAAGGAATGGCTGCAGGGAGATGAGTGGGACACGATCATGAACTATGATGCATTTATGGAACCGGTCTCCTGGTTCCTGACCGGTATGGAGAAGCACAGTGAAGAATACAAAGAATACCGGGTGGGAAATTTCCGGACATTTCGGGATGGTATGCTGCATTATATGGCAAGTTTCATGACGCCGTCACTGCAATGCTCCATGAATCAGTTGTCGAATCATGATCATTCCCGTTTTTTGACGAGAACGAATCACAAAGTGGGCAGAGCTCATCATCTGGGGGCGGAAAGCGCCAGTCAGGATATCAATAAGGGTATTATGAAGGCGGCGGTGGCTATCCAGATGACATGGCCGGGAGCGCCGACATTGTACTATGGAGATGAGGCGGGAGTCTGTGGCTATACGGATCCGGATAACCGCAGGACTTATCCATGGGGAAATGAGGATCTGGAATTGCTTCAGTTTCATAAGGACATGATTGCAATTCATAACAGTAGTATGGCGCTTAGAACCGGATCGCTGAAATTTTTAGGGGGCGAAGCCCATCTTCTTTGCTATGGCAGATTTAATCGCGAGGAACAGTTTATTGTTATTGTTAATAATGATGAATATTTCCATACGCTGGAGCTGGAAGTTTGGCCGGCGGGTATTCCAAAAACCGCCGTTTTAACGCAGGTTATGTATGCAAATGAGGAGTCTCATTCCGTATTGCCGGTAAAATATCGGGTAGAAAATGCCAGACTGTCTATGAATGTGCCAAAATGTTCCTGTATCGTACTGAAGCATGAGAGCAGCGTGGATGAGGAATTGCTGAGTAGGGAAGAAAGCATCTGATCCGGAAAGACGGGGAAACTAGAATGGAAAACAAAAAAGCGATCATTGCCATGAGCGGCGGTGTGGATTCCAGCGTGGCAGCTCATCTTATGGCACAGCGCGGATATGACTGTATCGGTATTATGATGAAGCTGTATGACAATGATGAAGTAGATGTATGCAATGAGAAAACCTGCTGCACGGAGGCCGATGCGGAGGATGCAAGGAATGTGGCTTCCAGGGTCGGAATACCTTTCTATGTCTTTAATTTTAAGGACGATTTTGAAGAGGCTGTGATCAGGCGGTTTGTGGATACTTATATCCGCGGAGAGACGCCTAATCCATGTATCGACTGCAATCGTTATATTAAATTTGAGCGTCTGATGCAGAGGATGTATGAACTGAACTATGATTATGTGGTAACCGGTCACTATGCCCGCATTGCGTATGATGAAGAGAGCGGCAGATATCTGTTGAAAAAAGCAGTGGATGACAGTAAGGATCAGAGCTATGTGCTGTACAGCCTGACGCAGGAGCAGCTTTCCCATACACTGTTTCCATTGGGCGAATACAGAAAGTCCGAGATCAGAGAGGTGGCAGAGGAGCAGGGCTTTATCAATGCCAGAAAGCATGACAGCCAGGATATCTGCTTTGTGCCGGACGGAGATTATGGAGCTTTTATGGAGCGGTATTGTGGTCAGACATTTGAACCGGGGGAGTTTGTCTCCGTGGACGGCAGAGTGTTAGGACAGCACAAGGGCATGATCCGCTATACGATAGGTCAGCGCAGAGGGCTGGGTATTTCTTCCACAGAGCGAATCTTTGTCTGCGATAAGGATATGGAGCATAATAGAATCATTTTGGGCCCGAAGGAATATCTGTTTAAGGATACACTGACTGCATATGATGTCAATCTGATCTCTGTGGAAAGGATCGAGACGCCGATGCGTTGTAAGGCGAAGATCCGGTATAAACATTCAGAAGCAGCGGCAACTGTGGAACAGATATCAGATACGGAGATCAGGGTTGTATTTGATGAGCCGCAGAGGGGCATTACACCGGGGCAGGCAGTGGTATTGTATGATGGAGATATCGTTATCGGCGGAGGCACTATCAGGTAAATGATGAATATAAAAAAGAGATGGCTATCGGTCGGATCAATGCCATTAGGATAGGATGACATTGATCGGTTGGACAGCGATCTCTTTTTTGTACCGCATCAAAAGACGTCCTGGTGCAGTGCGTTAATATAGGGAAGCGTATTAAAAATGATATAATTGTTTAAAGTGTTCTACCTGTTCCTTAAATGCCTGACTGTCTGTGTCGTCCATCTGCTCGATGTAGGAGTGCTCGCTGATGGAGTTATCCCCGAGCTGCAGTTCATAGATCGCAATGTTGGAGCAATGGTCGGAGATTCGTTCCATATGGGTCGTGATATCTGACAGCACCATACCCATTTCAATGGAGCATTTTCCATTTCTTAAGCGTTTCATGTGGTTTTTATTGGTGCGCTTATTCAGTCCGTCAATGACTTCTTCCAGCGGTTCCACTGACTGCGCCAATTCGGTATCTCCCGTCGAAAAGACGGCGGCGGTACGATCCATGATATCTATGATTGCTTCACTGTAGATCCGAAGTTCGGCCTCGCCTTTTTTGGTAAATGAAAGGTCATTTTTACTGATGGAAGCTGCAAATCCCCCAATGTTAATGGAAAGGTCGCTGATGCGCTCGAAATCTGTGATGCAATGCTGCAGGATAGAGATGTTTTGACCGTCCCGGTAGCTTACATTCTGTCCATTTAGTTTGGAAAGATAATTTGTCAGCTTATCTTCATACATATCTGAGGTTTCTTCCAGCTCTTCCAGTTCCCTGTAACCTTCCGGTGTATAATGAAAGATCAGTTCCATAGCCTTTTGCACCGCCTGTTTGGAAAAATCGGCCATTTCCACAGAAAGTTTTCTTACATGCTCCAATGCAAAGCCAGGATTGGACAGGTATCTGTCGTCCAGCATTTTAAATCTGTTTGCTTTAAGCTCCGCATCTGTTTCTTCCTGGGTGCGGGGAAGCGTAACGTATGCCAGCTTTTCCAGCCCCCTTGTGAAAGGAAGAAGGATAATGGTTGTAAATATATTAAAAATACTGTGCAGTAATGCAATGCCGGCTGCTCCAACTGTCTGTTCCGTGAATGGAAAATGGATGATCGCATTCAGGATGAAGTACAGGGAAAGGAATACGACAGTTCCGATGATATTAAAGTACAGGTGCACGATGGCGGTACGTTTTGCGCCTCTGTTTCCGCTGATACAGGAGATGATCGCAGTTACACAGGTGCCGATATTCTGTCCCATAATGATCGGGATAACGGAGCCGTAAGTAAAGGCGCCGGTTACGGACAAAGCCTGCAGGATACCTACCGAAGCGGAAGAGCTTTGGATTACGGCGGTAAGCAGCGCGCCTACCAATATTCCGAGAAGCGGGTTGTCAAACAGCGTAAGAATCTGAGTAAATGCCGGAACGTCTGCCAATGGCTCTACTGCGGCGCTCATGGTCTGCATACCAAACATTAAAACGGCAAAACCGAGCAGGATCTCGCCGATATCTTTTTTGATACTGTTCTTGCCGGACAAAAACAGGATGATACCGATGACCGCAAGAATCGGGGAAAAAGAGGATGGCTTGAGCATTTTTAAAAAGATACCGGAGCTTTCGATACCGGTTAAGCTCAAGAGCCATGCTGTGATGGTGGTACCTACGTTGGCACCCATGATCAGGCCGACCGCCTGAGACAATTTCATGATACCGGAATTAACAAATCCTACGACCATGACTGTGGTGGCGGAGGACGACTGAATGACAGCCGTTACACCTGCGCCGAGAGCTACTGCTTTGATAGGGTTTGAGGTAAGTTTTTCAAGAATACGTTCCAGGCGTCCTCCGGAGACTTTTTCCAAACCTCCGCCCATAACATTCATTCCGTAAAGGAACAGGCACAGACCGCCGATCATTGATAAAACACCAAAAATATCCATTATTCATTTCCTCCTCTGAAATCTTTCTTCGATGGATTTTTCCTTTTAAATCCTGAGATTCCCATGTCTTATTTCCATTTATTTCGATTTCACATTATCGAAGAAAAATGGGTTTGTCAATACTTAGTATTTACAATTCTTTAATAGAAAATATGCATGTTAAATGTATGTTAAATCCAGTTTAAATCTACGGAAAAAAATGGGAATCAGCAGTGCTTTGAAAGAAAGAAAGGAAAAAATGAAAGAAAAAAATGAAAGAATGTTAAGGAAATGCAAATAATGTTTGGCAAATGTTTGGTAAAGATTTATAATTAACAATAAGAAAGAAAAAGGCGGAGGACAAGATGGTTAAACGAAATAAACAGTCTGTAGACGATCTGCTGGCGGAGAGCTTTAAACAGCTTGCGTGTCAGCAGCCAATTGAAAAGATAACGATCAAACAGATTACGGACAAGGCCGGCGTCATCAGACCGACTTTCTATAATCATTTTCAGGACAAATATAATTTGCTGGAGTGGATTTTAATTAAGGATCTGGTCACTCCCGTACAGCCGTTATTATCTGCGGGTATGATCAATGAAGCGCTGATCCTGATCTTTCATAATATGGAGAAAGAGAAAGACTTTTATATGCATGCCAGCAAGCTGGAAGGACAAAATTCATTCCGGGCATTGGTAGAGCAGGGGATATCTTTTGTGCTCTGCAGTATGATCGTGGATAAAATGGGGACGAAAAAGCCGATCAACCGATGGCTGACGCCGGAACATATTTCTGAATACTATACCCAGTCCATGACATATCTTTTGATGACATGGATACAGAGCGGTATGGAAATTCCTCCGGAGGAGCTGGCTCAGGTGTACGACTTTATTATATCCCGTTCCCTTTCCGACGTGTTGGAAGATATGTGGATAGTGCCACTGTAGGGAAAAGCAGCGCCTGCGGAGGTTCCAGCAGATATTTTTATCTTTCGCTTACGGCCTTTTTGGCAACTTCCGCTGCTGACGCAGCGTCTGGTGTATAATAGTCAGCGCCGATCTGGTCAGCAAAGTTCTGATTTACGGGAGCGCCGCCCACCATAACGATATATTTATCACGGAGACCGCGTTCATTTAAAGAATCAATGGTAGCCTGCATATTCGGCATTGTAGTAGTCAGCAGCGCGGACATGCAGATCACATCGGCGCCGATCTCTTCTGCTTTGTCAATAAAGCTGTCAGATTCCACATCCACACCGAGGTCTACCACCTCAAAGCCGGCGCCCTTCATCATCATGGCTACCAAGTTTTTGCCGATATCATGGAGATCGCCTTTTACCGTACCGATGACTACTTTACCTACCGGTTCGTTGCCAACCTCTACTAATTTGGGTTCCAGGATCGTAAGACCGGCATTCAACGCGCGGGCTGCTACTAAAACTTCCGGTACAAATACTTCATTATTTTTAAATTTTTCGCCGATGATCATCATTCCGGCAAGTAAACCTTCATTTAAGATGGCTTTTGGATCTTGTCCCTCTTCCAACGCTTCTGTTACAAGGGCTTTTACGTTTTTTGCACGGCCCTTCTGTAAAAAAGCGCTGATTTCCTGAATATCTGCCATAGGGAATACCTCCTGTGTGTTAATTATTGCAATATGTGCTTTCTATAGTTTATAGTATATAGAAGAGACAACCTCAAAAAGGTATTTTTTTTGGATTCATAGGAAAAATTTTGTAATCAATCGAAAAGGAAGGGTTATTTATGATAAAAAATTCAGATGTCTTTCATATAAATTTTTATAAAAAGGAAAAATTTTATGGAAGCTTACAAAAAATGAGATATCGGATCGCCAAAATAGAGACTGAGGATAAGAATGGTTTGCTTGTAACTGTATGGCCGGGCCCTTATAATTATGATACAACGGATGAAGCCCTGAAACAGTCAGAACAGTTTGCGTTCAGCAATGACGGATTGAAGGAGGCAGTGGACTGGCTCAATGGCATATGGCAGGAAAAATTTCAATAGCAGGAGATATCAGGAATGGAAACGTATAATATCCGGGTAAAGCGAAACCAGAATGTGTTTCAGGTACAGGGGAAAGAAGGAGAACGACTGCTGGATGTTCTCATAAAAAATGGCATTTATATCAGTGCGGCCTGCGGGGGTAAGGGAATCTGTGGAAAATGCAGGGTACAGATGACGGAGAATCCCACAAAGGTCACAAAGGAGGAACGGTCATATTTTTCAGAGGAGGCATTGGCAGAGGGATGGCGTCTGGCATGTCTTGCAGTTCCGGAAGCGGATTGCGCGGTTACGATTGAAAGCGATGATGAGACCGGATTTGAAGTGGTCACTTCGTATCAAAATGAGAAACATGGTGCGGCAGAAAAGAAAGAGGATTTTTATGAAATTGGCATTGATATTGGAACGACGACCATTGCGATCCATCTGATCGGCGGGGAAAGCCATCAGATTTGCGAGGTTTATTCGGCTGTCAATCGGCAGAGAGCCTACGGCGCAGATGTGGTTTCCAGAATACAGGCGTCCAATGAAGGGAAAAGAGAGGAATTAAAGCGTTCCATACAGAAGGATCTGCTGGACGGCATCTGCCACGTGGTACATGCGGCAGGGATTTCCCCGGCGCAGGTAACTCGGATCGCCATAGCCGGAAATACGACGATGGGACACCTTTTTATGGGGTATTCCTGCGAAACACTGGGGCTTTGTCCCTTTACTCCCGTTAATATAGAAACGATTTCCGGCGCCTTTCCGGAGCTGTTTGATATGATGCCGGAGGAAGCAAAAGCATTTGCAGATACGAAAGTTATTTTACTGCCGGGTATTACGACCTATGTGGGGGCGGATATCGTTGCGGGAATGCTGTACTGTAATATGGATCGGGCAAAGAAGCCCTGTCTGCTTATTGATCTTGGTACGAACGGCGAGATGGCAGTAGGTAAGGAAGGCCGTTTCCTTGTAACCTCCACTGCGGCTGGTCCTGCCTTTGAGGGCGGAAATATTTCCTGCGGTATGGGATCTGTGCAGGGAGCGATCTGCAACGTACAGATAGATGGGAAAATGGTGCAGCTAAGTACCATTGGAAAGAAAGCGCCCATAGGATTGTGCGGTACAGGCGTAATAGAAACCGTCTATGAGCTTTTAAAAGAAGAACTGATAGATGAAAGCGGCATGTTGGATGAGGATTATTTTGACGATGGGTATGAGCTGACCAAAACACCGGAAGGAGATCCGATCGTCTTTACTCAGAAGGATGTGCGAGAGATACAGTTGGCTAAATCGGCGGTAAGGGCCGGTGTGGAGACACTGCTGTTACGCTACGGGGTAACTTATGATGAGATAGATACCGTATATCTTGCAGGCGGATTCGGCTATAAAATAGACTTGAAGAAGGCGGTGGGGATCGGATTGCTGCCGGAGGAGCTTCGGGAAAAGATCGTTGCGGTGGGAAACAGTTCTCTGGGCGGCGCGTTGGCAAGTCTGACCCAGGAAGATGCGCTGCGGAGAATGGAACAGATCGCGGCTTCTTCTGAGGAAATTTCCCTTTCTGCGGATAAGGATTTTAATCAGTTTTACATGGACTATATGTTTTTTGATGAGATATAACGGGACGTCGGAAAATGAATAAGGTTCAAGGGTGTTACAGTTGATAAACGGACAGGGAAATATGGAAGAGAAAGAAAAGGAGCTTTTATCAGAGATACGGATATCGTTACAGAAGGGAAAAGCAAAGCAGGTAAAAGATCTTATTACTCAGGCATTGGAGAACGGGATTTCCGTGGAGGTGATCGTGGAGAATGCTCTGATCGAAGCGATGGAGAAAATAACGGAGCAGTTTTCCGGAGAGCAGATTTTTGTGCCGGATGTTATTTTGGCATTCAGAGCTGTGAATGTGGCTACCGTTGTACTTGAGGATCATTTGGATAATTCTGCAAAAGAATCTGTGGGAACGGTGGTGGCGGCTACAGTCAGGGGGGACTTGCATGATATTGGATTAAATCTGGTCTGTATGGTGATGAAGGAGGCCGGATTTACCGTCTATAATCTGGGATGTGACGTACCTTCTGATGCGATCATCAAAAAGGCGCAGGAGGTTCAGGCGGATATTATCTGTGTGTCTGCTATGCTGACTACTACGATGCCTCAGATCCAGGGCCTGATAAAGCTTTTGGAAAACAGGCGTATCCGGGATCAGTATTATGTAATGATCGGCGGTGCGCCGGTCACGGACAGCTTTGCAAAGCGCATCGGCGCGGACATTTATACCAGGGATGCGGCGGAGGCCGTCAGTGCGGCAAAGAAACTAATGGAAAAAAGGAAAAAGAGTTGATGAATATTCTTTTAACAGCGATTAATGCAAAATATATTCATTCAAATCTGGCAGTGTACAGTCTGCAGGCTTATGCAAAGTCGCAGGGAGAAAACGTGCAGCTGGCAGAATATACGATCAATCACAGGATAGAGTTTATCCTGGAAGATATTTACCGGAGACAGCCGGATGTGCTCTGTTTTTCCTGCTATATCTGGAATATCGAATATGTGAGAGAGCTGGCAGAGGAGCTGCATCGTCTGCTGCCCCGGATGTCCATCTGGGCAGGCGGCCCGGAGGCGTCCTATGAGACGGATACCTTTTTACAGGAGAATCCGGCATTTACAGGGATCATGTCAGGGGAAGGAGAGCAGACGTTCACAGAACTTTGCAAATATTATGCAGCTTCCGGTTATGATAGAATACGGGACAAGGGATCGTTGGGGCTGGAAGAGATTTGCGGACTGGTGTTTGTAAGAGAGGGAGAGATCATTCATACGCCTTTGCGTGAGCCTGTGAATATGGATGATATTCCATTTTGCTATGAGCGTTTATCTGATTTTCAAAACCGGATCATATATTACGAATCCAGCAGAGGATGTCCCTATTCCTGCAGCTATTGTCTTTCCTCTGTAGATAAGAGGCTGCGTTTCAGGAGTCTTCGTCTGGTACTGCCGGAGCTGCAGTTTTTTATCGACCAAAAAGTGCCCCAGGTTAAATTTGTGGACAGAACCTTTAATTGCAGTCATGATCATGCCATGGGGATCTGGCGCTATCTGGCAGAGCATGATAATGGTGTGACGAACTTTCATTTTGAGGTTTCGGCGGATCTTCTGCGCCCGGAAGAGATCGATCTGATCAGAAGTATGAGACCGGGGCTGATCCAGTTGGAGATCGGAGTGCAGTCTGTCAATCCTGTTACCATACGGGAGATAAAGCGGACGATGAATCTGGAAAAATTGAAAGAGAAGGTCGAACAGATTCAGGAAGCACATAATGTTCATCAGCATCTGGATCTGATCGCAGGATTGCCCTTTGAAGATTTTGAAAGCTTCCGGCATTCTTTTGATGAAATATATCGTTTAAAACCGGAACAGCTTCAGCTTGGATTCTTAAAGGTGTTAAAGGGCTCCTATATGTATGCTCATGCAGACGAATATGGCATTCTCTACAGGAAAAAGCCGCCCTATGAGGTGCGTGCCACGAAATGGCTTTCCTTTGACGATGTGTTGAATATCCGTCTGGTGGAAGAAATGCTGGAGCTCCATTATAACAGCGGGCAGTTTCGCAGAGCGCTTAGGATATTGGAGGGCGTGTTTGAAAGTCCTTTTGAGCTGTACTGGAGGTTGGGAAAGTTTTATCTGGAACGGGGACTGCGGAGTCAGAATTTCAGCAGAATGAAGCGGTGTGAAATATTCCTGGAGTTTGCCGCCGAGGAGGATCCGCAGCATCGCCGCTGGTATGAGCAGGCGCTTACCTTTGACCTTTATGCCAGAGAAAACATGAAGAGCAGACCGGCATGGGCTGAGGAGCTGGCGGACTGGAAACGTCAGCAGATGCAGTATTTGAGAGCCAGCGGCAGGGAGAAAAAGTATTGCCATCTGGAGCCCTTTGACAGAGCATTCCTGCAGCAGTGCGGGATTGCAGAGACAAAGAAGTGTGAAGCACAACCGGGGGATGGAAACCATGGTGCGGATACACAATATGCGGCAAGCTCCGGCAAAGTGTGGATACTGTTTGACTATGAGCAGAGAGATCCGCTGACAAATGAAGCGAAATACAGTTTTGCAGTTCTGCCGCAGGAGCAGACGGAATAGTAATAGAGGATAGAGAATGTTAGAAGATTATGTGGCTGTGGATCTGGAAATGACAGGGCTGAATGCCAAAAAGGACCGTATTCTGGAAGTGGGAGCGGTAAAGGTGCGGGATCATCAGATCGTAGAATCCTTTCAGTCCTTTGTTAATCCTCATCGCTTGCTTTCAAAAGAGGTGGAAGAATTGACCGGGATACATACGGAGATGGTAAAGGATGCTCCGGAAGACCGGGAGGTTCTGGAACAGTTGATAATATTTACCGGCAATCTGCCGTTGGTGGGACATAATATTATGTTTGACTATAGCTTTTTAAAGCAGTGTGCGGTAAATTATGGCATTCCATATGAAAAAGCAGCGGTGGATACGCTGAAAATTGCAAGAAAATGTCTGCCGGATCTGCCGTCGAAAAGGCTGGAAGCACTGTGCCGGTATTATGACATCAGCAAGAAGCAGGAGCACAGGGCGCTGGCGGATGCATATATGACGGCGCAGCTTCTGGAACAGCTAAGAGTGGATTTCGGTACGGAACAGGCGCAATTGTTTGAACCGAAATTGCTGCAATACAAGGCGAAAAAGCAGGGCCCCGCAACACCTGCACAAAAAAGAGACTTGCTAGAATTGCTTTCATATCATAAAATAAGTTCTGATATCGAAATAGACAGCCTGACGAAAAGTGAGGCGTCGAGGATGATAGACAGGATTTTATCTTCCTATGGCAGAGTAAAAGATCAGAGGAGAACAGGATATGAATAAAAAATCAAAAAAGAAACGGACTGCGGCAGCAGTTATCGTAATTGTACTTATTATAGCAATGGTAGTTACAATGATTCTTTCATCTTTGATGGTTTAAGCTTGAAAATGGTAAGAATTGTGTTACAA
>CAZLZX010000075.1:0-11983 GCA_964564095.1 uncultured Eubacterium sp.
GTCTTTCGTTTGTATAAAGTAAGTATTTATGCATCTTTCAGAGCAGATTTCAAACAGCTTCCGGGAATTGGAGCTGCTCTTTCCGCCGATCACTACCATTGCATCCACCCGCGCAGATATCTCTGCGGCCTCCTTCTGACGCTCCTCGGTGGCACTGCAAATCGTATTACGAACAATTCTATCATAACCTTTTTCGGATATAATTTCAACCATAGCTTGAAATTTGTTGTAATTAAATGTCGTCTGTGCTACGATACATAGTTTCTCATGAAGTGGAACAGAGAGATTTTTTGCCTCTTCTCTATCTGCGATTACTGTTGTCCGCTGCGGATCAGACCAGCCGCAAATACCTTCTACTTCCGGATGATGCTTGCTGCCTGCAATCACGATCCAATATCCCTGTTCACTGTATTCCTGCACCAGTTTGTGGATACGCAGGACAAAAGGACAGGTGGCGTCCACCACCTTGCATCCGCAGGCTTCCATTTTTTCATATACTTCTCTGGACACTCCGTGGGAACGGATCACTATGGTTCCGTTCTTTTTATCCTTTAATCCATCCACACCGTCTATGACATGGACACCCATTCCTTCCAGTTCCTTTACCACTTCCTCATTGTGGATGATAGGACCATAAGTATCGATGGGAGCCTGTCCATGCGCAGCCTCTTCATATACTGTATTGACCGCCCGTTTTACTCCAAAACAAAAACCGGCGCTTTTTGCTAATTCAACTTTCATAATTTCCTGTTTCTTTACCTATTCCTGTTTCTTATGCCCTTTTTACCGGCAAAATCACAGCAGTGTTATTTCCGGACAAGTTTCAGAATTGCCTCTGTCACTTCATCAATACTCATCTCTGAGGAATCGATCACGACTGCATCCTCTGCCGCTTTCAAAGGCGCAATTTCACGATGCATATCCCTGTAATCCCGGTCCTCAATATCCTTTTCAATTTCTTCCAGTACACAGACCGTTCCCTTCTCCGTAAGCTCCTGATATCTGCGCAATGCCCTCGTATGTACACTGGCCGTAAGATAGATCTTAAGCTGTGCGTTGGGAAGGACACATGTACCGATATCCCTGCCATCCATGATGATATTTTCTCTTGCAGCAATTCCCTGCTGCAGTCCGAGCAAGGTCTTTCTCACTGCCGGATAAGCGCTGACCACAGAGGCAGCCTTTCCCACCTCTTCCTGACGGATCTGCACGGACACATTTTCCCCGTTTAAATATACCTGCTGTGCATCATTCTCATATTTTAACTGAATTTCTATCTTTCCACAAGCCGCTTCCACTGCCGCTTCATCAGCAATATCAATTTCATGCAAAAGCATATACAGCGCCATAGAACGATACATCGCACCGGTATCTACATATAAAAATCCAAGCTTTTTAGCCGCCAGCTTTGCAATGGTACTTTTTCCGGCGCCTGCCGGTCCGTCGATCGCTATATTGTAACTCATAAATCTCTGATTCTCCTTCTGTTTTTATGAATTTTCTCTTAAATTATCCCTCGCCCAATTCCGGAAATTTCCTTTTCCATTCGAATTGGCCTCACTTATATGATTTATCTGACACTGATACCCGCCAGATATCCGCTGGACCAGGCGATCTGCAGATTATATCCCCCGGTTACGGCATCTACATCCAGGATTTCTCCTGCAAAGTAAAGATTCTCTACAAGCCTTGACTCCATAGTAGAAGGATTGATCTCTTTTAATGCGATACCGCCTCTGGTTATGATCGCCTCATCAAATCCCCGCAGGCCGATTACCGTACACGGAAAAGCCTTTAACAGCGCCACAAGGCCAAGACGTTCCTCTTTCGTAATAGAATTTACCTTTCTATCCTCACTGATGCCTGAAAGCTCAATGATAACCGGAAGCAATTTACCGGGAAGTAATCCTGTAATCGCATTTTTAAATGCTTTATTTATATTTTCCTGGAAATCCCGCTGAATACGCCGGTCAAGCTGTTCCCTGGACAACGCCGGTTTCAGATCAATCCGAAGTTCCACTTCTCCTTTAAAGAAATAGTCATTCGCTACACTGCTGGCGCTCAGGATCAACGGTCCGCTGACGCCGAAATGTGTAAACAGCATTTCTCCAAATTCCTCATAGATCTGCTTCTTATTGTAATATAGAGATACGGACACATTTTTTAAAGCCAATCCCTGAAGCCGTGTGATATATTCCTCTTTTACATTCATAGGAACAAGAGACGGCCTGATCTCTGTTATCCTGTGTCCACATGCCTTTGCCAGCTTATATCCGCTTCCGTCAGACCCGGTAACCGGATACGAAAAGCCGCCGCAGGTACAGATGACCGCATCGGCAGTGATCCGTTCCTTTGCGTTCCCGGACTTCACGGATACCCCGCAGGCTTTACCATCCTCTGTTAAAATAGAGATGACCTCTGTATGCAGCCGGGTCTCCACGCCGTATTCTTTCAATACCTTCTGCAAAGTCTTTATGACGTCAGATGAATGATCCGACTGCGGAAATACCCTGTTTCCGCGCTCTGTTTTTATTTTTAAACCATTTGACTCAAAAAAATCCATGACAGCCTGATTATCAAAAGTGTAAATACTGCTGTACATAAATTTACTGTTTCGGGTAATCGCAGCAAACAACGCTTCCAGCTCAGAGGCATTGGTCAGATTACATCGCCCCTTGCCTGTAATATAAATCTTCTTGCCGGCTTTTTCATTTTTCTCCAGCAGCAGCACCTTATGCCCGCACAAAGCTGCTCCGTAGGAGGCCATCATCCCTGCCGCACCGGCGCCGATCACTACAACCTTACTCATCCAGATCCTCCAGCTTAGCATACCGCATCTTTAAATGATCATCGATATGATTGATCTCATCGCTTTCATATACCTGATATTCATCCCATATATCCTCCAGCATTTCCAGCGTTTTAGCCACCTCGCTCTGCTTTTTCATACAAAGAGCCACGATCAATGCATTGATCACGCTTAAGGGCGCCACCAGAGAGTCCACGATGGAAGCCATATCACTGTTGGCGATCAGATTACAGGAGGAATACAGATTCATTGGAGAATGAATGCTGTCTGTCAGGGTAATAACCTTCGCACTTCTGTTATTGGCAAACTCCATTGCCTTTAAGGTACGCATGGAATAGCGTGGGAAGCTGATGCCAATGATCACATCCTTTTCACTGATCCGAACCATCTGTTCAAATACCTCGCTGGAATTATTGGTATGGATCAGATGTACATTATCCATGATCAGATTAAAATAAAATGCCATAAAGCTTGCCAGAGGCGCACAGCTCCTAATGCCCATAATATAAATATGCTCTGCGTTTAATATAATATCCAGAGCCAGCTCAAAAGCATTCTGATCAATAATGTCCAGCGTGTTTTTTATCTTCTCTGCATCGGACTGAAGCACGGTTTCAAGTATTTTGGACTGGCTGATCCTGCCATAGGTTACCTCCATGCGCTGAATCGAATTCAGTTTATTCCGCACCATCTCTTCCAAAGCCTTCTGAAACTCCGGATATCCCTTATAGCCCAGAAATGTCGCAAATCTTACTACTGTAGATTCACTGACTCCCACTACTTTTCCGAGCTTTTCCGCAGTAAGAAAAACTGCTTTGTCATAATTATCTGTAATATAGGTCGCAAGAAGCTTTTGTCCCTTACTCATAGAACTGTATTTTTGATTAATACGGTTTGTCAATTCATTTGTATTGCTCATCATTTATCTCCATCTGCATTTTCGGTTCAAGAAAAATTCTTTTTCTCCCCAATTTCATCGAACCTTTTGACAGTATACCACGTTTTTGAATTAAACTAAAGCATTTTGCAGGAATCCCTTCAAAACGAATTTCACACACCAGCGATAATCAAATTTCAAAACATCTTCTTTGGCATAAAGCTTCCGACTGCCAGCATAAGTTCCTCCGATATAATATTTCAAAACCCCCGCCTGATCTCCTTTTTCAATCGAAGATACGGATGGCTGTGACAATTCTGTCCTGGTAGTGATCTGATCCTTATCGCCAACTAAAAACTGCAAAGGCTCCTCTTCCTGATACAATTCCACTGTTTTTGGGAAGCCATATGTACCGTCCTTTACCTGTATCCCATCTATAACGGGAAGCTGCGCTGTCACATCCTGCTTACTGATATCCTGGATCTGAAAATAATTGTTTCCATAAGCAATCAGCTGCCTGGCATCCGACCACTTATAACTTTTGTGATTTGGCCAGCCGCAGGCAAGCAATGCCAGAGAATAGTCTCTCCCGTTTTCCTCATAGGAGCACACATAACAATATCCGGCTTTTGAAGTATAACCGGTTTTTCCGGACAACACGCCGCTTTGCATATTTAAAAAACTGTTTTTATTATTTACGGAATAATTTTTAGTGCCCTCCACATTGGAAAAGCTATAATTGGCAGCCTGTGTGATCGTAAGAAAAGTCTCATTTTTTCTGCAGTAATTCATAATCTTCGCCAGATCATAGGCGCTGATTCCATGAATCCCCTGCTCATTTTCCCCGTCAAGACCGTTCGGAGTCACAAAATTATAGGTTTCACAGCCGATTTCCTTTGCTTTTTCATTCATCATCTGTGCAAAATGCTCTACGTCTCCTGCAACCGCTTCTGCAATTACTACCGCAGAATCATTGTGGGACTCCAGCATCAGGGAATACAAAAGGTCTTTTAAATAGAGGGTTTCCCCTTCTGTGAATCCGCACTTTGTCTCCGGCATCGTACAGGCATACTTGGACACCGTGCAAACCTGATCCAAATCCCCGTTTTCAATTGCCAGAATACAGGTCAGTATTTTTGTAGTGCTGGCATTGGGAAGGAGCTCCCGTGCATTTTTCTCATATAAGATCCGTTCCGTAGCGCCATCTATCAGAACTGCCGCCTGGGAATACAGTTTCAGTTCTTCATATACCGGTGTTTCTTCCTGCGTAACCTCTGTGCTTTCTGTTTCTGCCTGACCTGTTAATATACAGGAAATAGATAATCCCCCAAAAATACATACGGATAAAAGTACGGCTATCATCTTTTTATTTCTTTTTTTAAAAAAAGTCATGTTTGCTCGTTGTTTTTTCAATGCATTGAATTTCCGCTCTTTTTCCACACTTTATGCAAAAATAACTGAAATAAGACCAGGATTTTCCTGCCGGACAGGGCAATCCAAAAGGAAAGGAGCCTCTTTCCTGCCATTTCTGGTATGTGAAAGAGACTCCTTTGAATAGATCGACAGGAATATTCCTGTTTGCTTATTTACTCATTCGGCATCTTCCATGCACGATGATCGGTATGCAACAATTCATGCGCTTTATGAGATAACGGTTTCTCAAAAAACTCATTGTATACCGCAATGACCGATGGATTTTCATGTGAAAACCGAAGCGGATTATTTTTATCCAGTTCATACAATCTGGCGCCGCGCACATCTGCCAGTTCAACGCCGTCCGTGATCGGCTGTCCGCCGCCGCCGGCACACCCGCCGGGACAAGCCATGACCTCTACAAAGTCATACTCTGCTTCGCCCTCCTGTATCTTTTCGATCAGCTTTCTGGCATTTCCAAGACCGCTTACTACTGCTGCGCGCACCGGGATTCCTGCAATTTCAATCGTTGCTTCCTTGATACCATCCATACCCCGAACTGCCTGAAATGCATCCGGATCAGGATTCTCGCCATTCAATACATAATAAGCCGTTCTTAACGCAGCCTCCATAACACCGCCCGTAGCGCCGAAAATAACAGCCGCGCCGGTGCCCATGCCCAGCGGAGAGTCAAATTCTTCTTCCGGCAAAAGCGCCGGAGAAATCAGCTCTGACTTTAACAGTCTGTCCAACTCTCTGGTAGTAAGTGCAATGTCCACGTCCGGTCCTGCTCCTGCATCATTCATTACAGGAAGCTCACATTCTGCCTTTTTCGCAGTACAGGGCATGATGGAAATACAGAAGATTCTGGACGGATCCACATCAAGAACCTGAGCATAATAGGATTTTGCCACCGCTCCAAACATCTGCTGCGGAGATTTCGCAGTAGACAACTGATCTACCATATCCGGATACTGAGATTTCAGGAAACGAACCCAACCAGGACAGCATGAGGTAAACATCGGCCATTTGTACTGGTCTTTGTGAGTCATACGCTCCAGGAACTCATTTCCCTCTTCCATAATAGTAAGATCCGCACTGAAGTTTGTATCAAATACATAATCTACACCAACGGCCCGAACTGCCGCAGCCATGCGTTTTTCCGTCGCCATAGAAGCTGGGAGACCCAGTCCCTCGCCCCATGCGGCACGCACTGCAGGCGCAATCTGAACGATAACGATCTTATCCGGATCATGCACTGCTTCCATAACCGTCTTAAGATCATCTCTCTCATGTAATGCGCCGGTCGGACAATGGGTAATACATTGACCGCATACCGCACAATCTGCCTCTTTGATCGTGCGCATCTTTGAAACATTAACGTCTGTTCTCTTACCTGTATTTACAATGTCCCATATATTCAGACTCTGAACCTTATCACATATCTGTACGCACCGCATACATTTAATACATTTACTGGCATCCCGGATCAGAGGAAAATCCTCCGGCCATTCAAACGGAGTATAGGATTCATCAAACGGCACATCATGAATATTCATATCTGCAGCAAGCTCCTGCAAGGTGCAGTTTCCGTTTCTCTGACAGGCTGCACATCTGTAATCGTGCTGTGAGAGAATAAACTGAATATTCATCTTTCTCGCATACTGCGCCTTCTGACTGTTTGTATATACGACCATGTCCTCTTCTACTTTTGTGTTGCAGGAAGCAACCAACGTCTCTTTTCCTTCGATCTCTACACAACAGACACGGCATGCTCCGATCTCATTGATATCCTTCAAATAGCAGAGAGTAGGGATTCTGATACCAGCAGTTGCAGCGGCGTTTAAAATTGTAGTACCTTCCGGCACCTGAACTTTTTTATTATTAATTGTTAAATTTACCATCTGTCCTGTCTGCCTCCTCTCAATACTCCACAGCCATGACGGTCACAACGCAGGCAGCGGCTTGCCTCCTGAATCGCTTCTTCATCGCTCATATTATACTCAATACCATCAAACACTTTCTTTCGTGCCCAAGCTTCTTTCTCCGCCTGGTTTACACGTCCGCACGGAATCTTATCATTCAGCAATGGTTCCGGAATATCCACATCCACTGTAATAGGATGATGGAAACCTAAATACTCATCAATATTTGCTGCCGCAACCTTACCTGCTGCAATCGCTTTGATTACAGTTGCAGGTCCTGTTACACAGTCGCCGCCTGCATAGAATCCGACCAGATTCAGTGCGCCTGTTTCATCTGCACAGAAACGGCCCCGGTTAGCCGCAATTCCAAAACGTTCAAACGGCTTTGACTCAATATCCTGTCCGACTGCCACTAAAATAATATCGCATGCAATTCTCTCTTCCGGTTTATTCGCCTTTCTGGGCGCCGGTCTTCCGCCCTTTACCGGACCAATGATCTGCGGCTGAACCCAAAGAGCCGCCACTTTCCCTTCCTCATCGGCTTCCACACGCAAAGGCGCCTTTAAGGTCAGAAGCTCGATACCTTCTGCAAGGGCGCCTTCAATCTCTGCCGGAAGTGCAGTCATATCATCCTGACGTCTTCTGTATACGATACTTACGGTTTCGGCATTGGAACGCATTGCTGTCCTTGCGCAATCCATCGCCACATTACCGCCGCCCACAACGATCACACGTTTACCGGTAAAATCAGGATAATCATTATCGCCAATCTTACGAAGCATATCTACGGCAGAGATTACATTCTTACTGTTTTCGCCTTCCAGATCGAGTTTTTTATCCGTATGAGCGCCTATGGCAACATATACGGCATCGTAGTCTTTTCGGATCTGATCCATCTCAGACGTACCGATTACCGTATTTACTTTTACTTCCATGCCAGTAGACAGAACAGCGTCAATGTCCTCCTGCAGTCTTTCCCTTGGGAACCGATAATTCGGAATACCATAACGCAGCATTCCGCCAAGCTGTGCCTTTTCCTCAAATACAGTTGCCTGATGTCCCATAAGCTGCAGGAAATAAGCTGCTGTCAGACCACTCGGTCCACCTCCGATCACAGCAACTTTTTTGCCTGTAGAAGGCGCACATGCAGGAGCCGGTACTTTGTCTGCCGGTGCATTATCTACTATGTAACGCTTCATACCGCGGATATTGATGGAATCGTCAATAATGTTACGGCGGCACCTTGCCTCACAGGGATGCTCACAAATAAGCGCACAGGCTGTAGGGAATGGATTATCTTTGCGGATCAGGCGAACTGCGTCATCACAGCGTCCTTCCCCTGCCAGCGCGATATAACCCGGAATATCCACATTTGCAGGACACAATGTGACACACGGAATCGGCTGTTCAAAGGAGCCGAGACACTGATGCTCCTCCACATGGGAAATATAATCCTCCTTAAAGCCTTCAAATCCGGCCAGGATCATTCGTGCCGATTCAAATCCAATGGCGCAATCTGCTGAATTTTTAATATTGATAGCTGTCTTTTCTATCAGATCCAGAGTTCTCATGGTAGCCGTATTGTCTAATACACTCTCCATAAGCTCTTCTAATTTTCCAAGGCCTACACGGCATGGAACGCACTTACCGCAGGTCTGTGCATGACAGACCTTCAAAAATGCCAATTGCATATCTACTGGACAGACCCCAGGCGGATTTGCAATAATTCGCTGGGTAAATTCTTTCATCAGTTTTTCTGTGGTAGAATTTACCTTGTCCGTAGACACCACTTTTAATCTACTCATATCTTGTCCTCCATTTGGTAAAAATATCCAAAAAATCCATATCTTTTCCTCTCATCATACATCATATTGTAACTGATAACTTTTCTTATTTCAATAACAACTTTTATATAGTCCTTTCATAAACTTAAAACACCTGTAAATATCAGTCAATTCTTCTCTGACATTTACAGGCGCCTGCATGCTTTCCTGCATAAAGCTTATCGCAAATAAATATCTCCTGTTTTTATCAATAAGCGCAACATCCCTTAGCGTTCTAAATATTTAATTTTAACTGCATCTCTTCCTGGGCTTCCTGCTTAAATTCCTCCACTTTTTCCGGGTTTAAGACCGGCAGCTCCTCCAACGATTGTACACCAAAGCAACGTAAAAACTCCTCTGTCGTTCCGAAAAGAATCGGGCGGCCCGGGGCATCCAGTCTGCCGATCTCTTTGATCAGATTATATTCTATCAATTTATTGATGGCATGTTCACAGGACACGCCTCGTATTTTTTCTATTTCTATTCTGGTAACAGGCTGCTTATATGCCACAATAGAGAGCGTCTCTAATACTACGTCCGTAAGCACCTGCTTTTTCGGCTGCTTTGCTATACGGATCAAATATTCATACATTTCAGCCTTTGTACACATCTGAAATGCTCCATCCAGCTCAACGATCTTAATACCATATTCCGGCGCATGATATTTGTCCATCATACGATACAGGATCTGCAGCGTCATCTCCTCCGGTAAATTAAGAGCGGCTGCAATTTTTTTCACTTCCACGGACTCTCCCATCGTAAACAGGATTGCCTCAATGGCAGCTTCATAATTTATCTCACTCATAGTTCCTTTTCTCCCCACTATCAGGCGGCAATTGCCGATTCAATCAATATCTCATCAAACAATTCTTTCTGAATGATCTGAATCTTTCCTGTTTTCATCAACTCCAAAACTGCCAGAAATGTCACAATAACCTCTGTCTTACTTTTCTGCCGTTCCAGAAGATTTCGAAAACTGAATCTCTCATGGGTTCTGGCATAATTTTCCAGATATACCATTTTCTCATCCACAGAGACTTCTTCCCGCTCGATCTTTCCAAATTTTGAACGAATCGGGTCTACCTTATCCGCCTGTTTTTTTATAACAGACTGGAAGATCTGATTTAACTTTTGCAGATCAAGCCCTGCGGTCAATGCATCCAAATCTATCGGTTCTTCATATTGCAGCACTTCCTCCGGAACCGTCGGACTTTTAAACATCAGCTTACGTGCGTCCAACTGACGATCTTTCAATTCATAAGACATGTATTTATACATCTTATACTGCAGAAGCTGTTCCACAAGCTCTGCTCTGGGATCTTCTTCTTCCTCTTCCTCCACTTCCACAGGAAGAAGCATTCGGGATTTAATATCCAGCAGAGTCGCCGCCATAACCAGAAACTCACTCATGATGTTCAGATCCTGTCTCTGCATTTCACGAATATATTCCATATATTGAGCTGTGATCTCCACGATGGGGATATCATAAATATTTACTTTATTTTTTTCCAGAAGATGCAGCAGAAGATCCAGCGGCCCTTCAAAGGTTTCCAGTTTGACTTTTAATTCCATTCCGTGCTCCCATTCAATTGCAGAAAGCTGTGCCTGTCAGGATACTGTCATCAGACAAAACAAGCCCATACCTTCTATCCTTTCAACATGCTTTACCAAATGTCAGCCCTTCCTCAAGCATGCTATATAAGTTTAATCAGATTTACGGAAAATTTCAAGTCATTTTACAATATTTAGTATTTATTTTAATCAAAAACCCCTAGTATTTGTGCTCATTGCGTGAAAAAGACGATCCATATATAAATATCCCCAGCAATTCGGATTCCCTTTGATCGGCATACATGCATCAAACAGACACATTTTGACCTCGTTCGGCGTCATATTCGGATATTTCCCCAATAAAAGCGCCAGCATTCCGGTAACCACAGGAGCCGCCATGGAGGTTCCGCTTTTGACGGAAAAAGCATACGGTGTTCTGATCCCGCAGCTTCTGATCCCGGTACCCGGGGCAAGGATCTCCGGCTTCACGATACATTCCGTAGTAGGACCTCTCCCCGAATATCCCCGTTTCAATCCCCGTCTTCCTCCGGGATTTTCATCGTCCACACTTCCCACAGTAATAATCTTTTTGGCAATTCCCGGACAGGTTACCGTATTTTCTCCCGGTCCGTTGTTCCCGGCGGCTGCCACCACCACAATTCCTGCCTTCCAGGCTTCGTTCACGATATCCAGAAGCTTATCCTGCTGGCTCTGATTGATTCCTTCTGTCATACCAACGGATATATTTATGATTTTAATCCGATTCTCTCTGCGGTTTGCCAGAATATCCCGAATCGCTGCGGTCAATGTCTCGATCTTTCCATTTCCCGACGTATTCAAGACTTTATAAATATGAAGCAGACATCCCGGAGCAATTCCATGAAACCGATAATTCGGAAGATATCCGCCGATAATTCCTGATATATGTGTACCATGCCCATTGTCATCATACATTTCACTCTTTCCATTGACGAAATCATGAAAGGACGCGATCTGACTTTTAAGAGCAGCGTGGGGATAAACCCCGGTATCAAGCACCGCTATCGGAACCTGTTGGCCAAACTGCCCTCTATCATAGGCATAAGACGCATGAATGAGCTTTAATACACGATTCATAGCTTCCCTTTCTGAATCTCTAAGATTCTTTTTTATATATGATATTCTGGAAAACCCTGCTGGTGCTTTTCGCCAGATCCGATTGTAAGCAAAGCTGCCGAGTGCAATTTCATTGAAAATCCATCATGACCACCGGTTAAGCCGATAGTCCTTTTATTGTCATACCAAAAGATGCCGCAAGCGAAATCACTTCCGCCTGCGGCACCCGATTTATTTTCCTGATTTATTTCTTTTTATTTTTAACATCCTTCATGCTGAAGCTGATTCTGCCCATTTTGTCCTTTCCAAGGCAAACGACTGTAACTTTGTCGCCCAATGTAAGCACATCTTCCACACGATTGATTCTTTCTCTGGAAATCTTGGAAATATGAACCATTCCCTCTTTTCCGGGAGCGAACTCGATAAACGCACCAAATTCTTTGATACTTACGACTTTACCGGTAAAGATCTGTCCGGCTTCAAAATCTGT
>CAZLZX010000075.1:11993-12310 GCA_964564095.1 uncultured Eubacterium sp.
GTCGTGATAATACGCACATACTCTGCAGCCTTATCCATCATTGCGGCATCCAGACCACAGATAGATACATTTCCTTCATCGGAAATATCAATCTTAACGCCAGTCTCTTCGATGATCGCATTGATCGTTTTTCCTCTCTGGCCTACCACATCCCCGATCTTCTGAGGATCGATCTGCATGGAGATGATCTTCGGTGCATACTTGCCGACTGTCTTTCTAGGCTCTGCAATAGCAGGAGCCATAATTTCATTTAAAATATACTCTCTTGCTTCTTTTGTTCTTGCAATGGCTTCTTCTACGATCGGACGTGTCAGACC
>CAZLZX010000076.1:0-10037 GCA_964564095.1 uncultured Eubacterium sp.
CATTCTCACCATGGATATGCTTGCAGCCTGAAGAGAGCAGACAGCACTATGTGTTCGTGATTCCGATTGACCGGGAAGTGGACTTGAAAAAGGCGGCAAAAGCAGTTGGCGAGAAGTCCATGCAGATGATACATGTGAAGGATCTGACAGCGATTACAGGTTATGTGCGGGGAGGCTGTTCTCCTGTGGGGATGAAGAAAAAGTTTCCTACGGTCATACAGGAAAATGCAAAGTCCTTTGATGAAATTTATGTCAGCGGAGGGCGGATCGGACTTTCTCTGAAACTTGATCCCTTAGCTCTGGCGGAAGTAACGCAGGCACAGTTTGCAGACGTTTTAAAATAATGCAGTAACACAAAGTTAAAAAATACTTAGGAAATTTTTCTGTTAATATATGGAAGATAGGGTTATAATCTAACTTGAGAGAGCGCCTTGCATTTTCTCAAGTTTTTGTTTCTTTATATTCGAGAAGGCGAAATTTGTTTATAGTACAAAATCAGCAGTGGGAATATAATAATAGAAACAAAAGGGCGAAGGAGGAAGAGAAATGTCGGAATTTTTAAAGAGAATAAGACCAGGTTCTATGGTTGGGTTTATATTGTGTATTATTTTTGGTGTAATCATCTGTATCTGGCCGGGAACCGTATTGATCACAATATGCAGAGTGGCGGGAGCCATTATTTTGGCATGCGGTATTTATAACCTGATCATGGGGGCCAAAAATCAAAATGCCGCGGCAAAAAGCTTTCAGGTAATAGCAGGCATTGTACTCTGCGTGATCGGACTATGGATACTGGCAGCGCCGGGGACATTTTTAAAGCTGATTCCGGTTGTAATTGGTCTGATCCTGATTTATCATGGCGTCAAGGACATTTATGTCAGCACTCAGATCAGACAGGGACAGGATCAGAAATGGTGGGTCGGACTGATTACCGCCATTGTGACGGTAATTCTGGGACTGGTATTGATCCGCTGCGCATTCAAGGCGCTGGAGATCGGAATGGTATTTTTGGGGATCGTACTGATTTATGATGGCATCAGCGGATTGTGGCTGACCAGCCGCACCGGAAAAGGAAAGAAGAACGGCCCTGATGTGGTTGACGTGGAATATAAAGAACTGTAGGTTCACTGAGCAGAACTGTTTTCCGGACAAGAGGCTGTAAAATTGAAAATGACACTTTGGTGTTGAAATGGAGCATAGAATGAGAATTATTATTGTAGGCTGTGGAAATGTGGGAGCCACTCTGACAGAACAGCTGGTACAGGAAAATCATGATATTTCCGTTATTGATATGGATGGAAGAAAAGTCCAGGGCATCGTGGATAATTATGATGTTCTGGGAGTGGTTGGAAACGGAGCCAGCTACAGTGTACAGATGGAAGCCGGGATTGAAAGTGCGGATCTTATGATTGCGGTAACCCAGGCGGATGAAGTGAATCTGCTTTGCTGTTTGATCGCTAAGAAGGCGGGGGATTGCAATACCATTGCCCGGGTAAGAAATCCTGTATACAGCAGGGAGATCGATTTTATTAAAGAAGAGCTGGGGCTATCCATGGTCATCAATCCGGAGCTGGCTACGGCTATGGAGGTGGCAAAGGTACTGAAATATCCCTCCGCCTTGCAGGTGGATTCTTTCGCAAAGGGCAGGGTCGAATTGATGCAGTATCGTTTGCCGGAGGATTCCGTATTGGCGGAGAAAAGTTTGCGGGAGATAGCGTCACTGTTTAAAGGGAATGTATTGATCGGCATTGTGGAGCGGGGGGAAGAAGTATTTGTTCCCAATGGCGATTTCGTTCTGAAGCCGAAAGATGTTATTTCCGTTATAATGACGGCGCAAAATGTCATAGAGTTTTTTAAGAAGCTTAAGGTATCTAAAAACCGGATTAGGAGCGCCCTGATCGTGGGCGGAGGCACCACTGCCTATTATATAGCAAAGATGCTGATTCCTATGGGAATACAGGTCAAGATGATCGAGGAAAGTAAGAAGCGGTGCGATGAATTGAGCGATCTTTTGCCGGAGGCATTGATCATTCATGCGGATGCCACAGAGCCGGGTGTCCTTCAGGAGGAAGGAATCGCCAGAGCAGATGCATTTGTGGCATGGACAAATATTGATGAAGAGAATATTATGTTTTCAATGTTTGCCAAGAAGCTGTCAAAGGCAAAGACCGTGACGAAAATAGAAAAATTTGCCCATACCGGAATTATTAATACACTGGGACTGGATACGATCGTATATCCCAAATATACGATTGCGGAACATATCATACAGTATGTTCGTGCTATGTCTAACTCCATTGGCAGTAATGTGGAGAGATTGTATCGCCTGATGGACAATAAAGTAGAGGCATTGGAGTTCGTAGTACGGGAGCGATCTTCGGTAGTAGGGATTCCGCTGCAGGATCTGCCGCTGCAAAGGAATCTGCTGGTATGTGCGATCATCAGAAACAAACAGATCATTACTCCGGGAGGTCAGGATCAAATACTGATCGGCGATAATGTTATTGTAGTAACGACCATAAAAGGTTTGAAGGATATTCGGGATATTTTGGCATAGAATGGGAGGCATTGTCAGGCGGCATACATAGGCTGTCTGAATGGATATAAAAATGAATTTTTCGATTGTTCGGCTGATAACAGCCTGGGTTTTACTGTTTGCAGGAATATTTATGCTGATGCCATGTCTTGTTGCCCTATATTATGGAGAGTCGGCTGGCTGGTCATATTTGATAATGGGTATTATCTGTATTGCTGCAGGCTTTCTGGCAAAGCGAAAACCTGTAACAAGTAAGGTATTTTATGCGAAAGAAGGATTTGTAACCACAGCTCTTTGCTGGGTTCTTGTCAGTCTGGCAGGTGCGGTCCCTCTTGTGTTATGCGGCGATATTCCGTCCTATTTGGATGCGTTGTTTGAGACGATCTCAGGATTTACCACCACAGGGGCAAGCATATTAACGGATGTGGAGGCGCTGTCTCACACATCACTTTTCTGGAGAAGCTTTATTAACTGGATCGGAGGCATGGGAATCCTTGTGTTCGTCATGGCTATCATGCCTTTGGCGGGCAGCTACAATATGCACTTGATGCGGGCAGAAAGTCCCGGCCCCTCGGTAGGAAAGCTCCTTCCCAAAGTGAAACAGACGGCATTGATGCTTTATGGTATGTATATTGTGCTGACAGTCATTGAGATCGTTTTGCTGGGTATTTTTGGATTGACACCTTTTGAGGCAATGACAACGGGATTCAGTACCGCAGCAACAGGCGGATTTGGAATTTATAATTCCAGTGTGGGCGGTTTTTCTCCGGCAGTTCATAATATCATTACCATATTTATGATGATCTTTGGCGTGAATTTTAATGTTTTCTTTCTGTTTTTAATGAGAAAACCAAAGGCAGCAATAAAGAATGAGGAAGTGCGGTATTATTTTGGAATTTATGCGGCGGCGGTTGTGTTGATCGTGATCAATGCGCACCAGTGTTTTGCTACTGTCAGAGAAGCGATCCACCATTCTGCATTTACTGTGGCATCCATTATGTCCTCTACGGGATTTGCCACCGTGGACTATTGCCAGTGGCCGATGTTTTCCCAGGCTTTGCTGATTTTTGTCATGTTTGTGGGCGCCTGTGCCGGAAGCACCGGCGGAGGTATGAAGGTGTCCCGCATCATTATTATCTTAAAGCTTGCTAAAAATGAGATGTCATATCTGATTCATCCCCGCAGGGTTCGTCAGATCCGGCTCAATGGGCAGGTCATTCCGAAGGATACGGTCCGTTCCGTGCAGGCATATGTAATGGTATATATCAGTATCTGTGCAGCCTCCGTGCTGGTGGTGGCGTTGAATGAATTTGATTTTGGCACTACATTTTCTGCTGTTGTTACGGCGATCAATAATATCGGACCTGGTATTGGATTGGTGGGGCCTACGGGCAATTTTTCTGTGCTTTCTCCATTGTCTAAGCTGGTGCTGATGTTTGATATGCTGGCAGGAAGGCTGGAGCTGTTTCCAATGCTGATGCTGATTTGGCCGGCAACATGGAGAAAGTGGAAGTAAATGAGATTCCATAGCTGCTGCATGGAGAAAGCGGAAGAAAATGAGATTCTATAGCTGCTGCATGGAGAAAGTGGAAGTAAATGGATTCTATAGCTGCTGCATGGAGAAAGCGGAAGTAAATGAAATCCCATAGCTGCTGCATGGAATATTCGAAGATAATAAATATACAATATTGAAAAAGAGGGTTGCATATGAGACAAATGGAATTTAAAATGGAGAGAAGCGGTCTTGTGAATGTGGGAGATGTGCTTCCGGTAACAGAAAGTAAGCTGCCCAACTCCTGGTACTATACGCTGGGAAGAGCGTATGCCATGTCGGCAAACTATACATTCCGTGAGCGGCTGCAGTCGCGGGAAGGCACGGTAGTGGATATCAGAGAAACCCCTGCCGGTTACTATGTCATGGTAGAATTTGATGAATAGCGAAGAAAAAGACCATTGTGAACCGTTTTGGGTAAATAGCGGTCTTATATTTTGGAAAAGAGATTGGTATTCAGTTCGCATGTGACCCAATGGCAGTGCGGACTAAGAAACGGAGGACTATGAAAGAGAATACAAAAGAATTAAGAAAAGAATCAACAGAGCAGTCGGAAAAAATGAACGGTAATCAAATACAGGCGTCAGTGCAGGAAAATAAAATGGGAGTCATGCCGATCAATAAGCTGCTGATTTCCATGTCAGTACCATTGATGATCTCTATGCTGGTACAGGCGCTTTATAACATTGTGGACAGTATGTTTGTGGCAAGAATATGTGAAGACGCCCTGACGGCAGTATCCCTGGCATTTCCGATGCAGAATTTAATGCTTGCGGTAGCAACGGGAACCGGAGTCGGCGTGAATGCGTTGATATCCAGACGCCTGGGGCAGAAGCAGTTTGAGGAAGCAAATAAAACGGCAAACAATGCGATTTTTTTAGCTGTCTGCAGTTATCTGGTATTTCTGTGTATCGGACTTTTTGGTACGGAGGCATTTTTGCGTGCCCAGACGGATATTGAGAGTATTGTTTCCTTCGGAACGTCATACCTTCGGATTATTTGTATTTTGTGCTTCGGTATGTTTGGACAGATCATTATGGAACGTCTGCTTCAGTCTACCGGACGTACCATGTATACAATGATCACACAGTTGTTAGGCGCTGTTATCAACATTATCCTGGATCCGATTCTGATCTTCGGGATCGGTCCGTTTCCGGAACTCGGCGTGGCAGGAGCGGCCTATGCTACGATATCCGGACAGATAGCAGCCATGGTTCTGGCATTGATCTTTAATATAAAAATAAATGAGGAAATTACGATTGCCCCTCGTTACATGAAGCCGAATCTTCAGATTATCCGGCAGGTGTATGCGATAGGAATCCCATCTATTCTGATGGTGTCGATCAGTTCTATTATGACATTTGCCATGAACAAGATTTTGATTCAGTTTACTTCTACGGCTACTGCTGTGTTCGGCGCATATTTTAAATTGCAGAGCTTTGTATTTATGCCGCTGTTTGGTATGAATAATGGTATGGTTCCTATTATCGGATATAATTTCGGGGCTGGCAAGAAGGAGCGTATTTTGAAAACCCATAAGACTGCGCTGTCATATAGCTGTATTTTTATGTGGGGAGGATTTGCTGTTTTCCAGTTGATTCCGGGCAAATTACTTGGTTTATTCAGCGCATCCCAGAATATGCTGGATATCGGAATCCCGGCGCTTCGCTGGATCAGTCTCGCATTTTTGGTGGCTGGATATTCTGTGGTAACGATTTCCGTATTCCAGGCATTGGGAAAGAGTATTTACAGTTTGATTATTTCTGTGGCGCGTCAGCTCGTTGTTTTGCTTCCGGTAGCTTATGTGATGTCATTGACCGGAAAATTGAATCTGGTGTGGACTTCCGTGCCAATTGCGGAAGCGGTGTCTGTCGTCGTGACATTTATTATGTTTATGAATGTGCGTAAAAAACTGGATATGATGATGGAACAGGTAAACAGGAATGTGAAGCGCTGACCTGCGTTGAAAAACAGGTAAATGAAACAGAAAAATGGAAAATAGCAGGATGAGGTAATTGGAATGGAATATGAAGGCGTTATATATCGTCCGCCCAGTGAGGCGAGAAGCTTGATCGTACAGTTGACGATTGGTTGTGCTCATAATCGCTGTACATTTTGTACCATGTATAAATCGAAAAAATTTTGTGTTCGTCCTTTAGAGGATATCAAAGCGGATTTTGCAGAGGCCAGAGATCTGTACGGAAATTGGGTAAAGCGGATCTTTCTGGCGGATGGCGATGCGCTTGTGATGAAAACGTCAGATTTGCTGGAAATCATCACGTATGCGAAAAAGTGTTTTCCTCATGCTGAGAGAATCGCAGCTTACGGAACACCGGCAGATATAAACAGAAAGAGTAAAGAAGATCTGACTGCTCTTCGGGAAGCCGGGTTGGATCTGGTTTATATGGGCGCAGAGTCCGGCGATGCGGCTGTTCTTAAAAATGTATGTAAAGGCGTGACCAGAGAGGAGATCATAACGGCGGGGCAGAAGCTGAAGGAATGCGGATTGAAGGATTCCATTACATTGATTTCCGGTCTCGGAGGAAAGGAACGGCTGAGGGAGCATGCCCTGCAGTCTGCGGATCTGATTTCCCGGATCAAGCCGGAGTATGTAGGATTTTTGACACTGCTTTTAGACGAGGAAGCCAAAATCATGGAGCAGATACGAAGCGGCGAGCTGACGCTGTTGACGCCGGAAGATGTGTTGGAAGAGATGCGGCTGTTTCTGAAACATGTGGATTCGGAAGGAACGGTATTCCGCTCCAATCATGCCTCCAATTATATTATATTGAAGGGAAATCTGAATCGGGATATTCCCCGAATGCTTTCTTGCTTGGATGAGGTGGAGAGTGAACACCGGTTTCGCCCGGAGCGCGCCCGGCTGCTTTAAGCTTGCTTATCAGAGAGTGGCGAAAAACCCCCTTGCTTTGGCTGCGGGGAGTGTCAAGATGGATAAAGGGATGAAATGGTTATGTTGAATGTTGTCATTACAAGTGTTGTTATTTTATTTATATTGATTTTTCTTGGCTTTTTTATTGGGAAACGTCAGGTTATCAGGAAGGAATGCATTCCGGATCTTTCCAGGTTTGTTGTCAGTGTGACGATGCCGGTTACGATCTTTTGTTCTATGGTGCAGCAGGATGGCAGGGATCTGCTGGGGCAGATCTGGCAGATCATGCTGATGGCGCTTATCTTTCATATTGCAACCTGGCTGCTGGGACTGGCTATTGTAAAGGCTTTACATATTCCGGAAAGGGAAAGGGGAATATGGACCTTTAACTTTATGTTTTCCAACAATGGGTTTATGGGATTTCCTCTGGCGTTGTCTATTTTTGGAAATACAGGACTTTTTTTAATGGCAATCGCCAATGTGGTGTCCAATCTGCTGATTTTTTCCGTGGGACTTAAGATGGTTACAAAGCATTATCCGGTCAGGGAAAAGATCAGTTTGAAAAAGATGCTGGTTAATAATATCAATATTTCCGTTGTCGTTGGATTTATATTTTATCTGACACAGATTCATTTACCGGACAGCGCCATGAATCTGCTGGAGTATATTTCTAATATTACGGCGGGACTTTCCATGATCGTGGTAGGACTGTCCCTTTCCAGAATGAATCTGAAAGAGGTTTTCCAGAACAGAAAAATGTTTCTGATGGCAGTATTTCGATTGCTGATCATTCCGCTGCTGGTTATTGCAGTATTTAAGGTTCTTCCGATACAGGCGCCGGAGATGCTGTATGTTATCATCTTGCTGATGTCGGCATTGCCGTCGGCGTCTGCACAGACCATGTTGACGGAACAGTACGGAACTAATACGCAGGATGCAGGGCGGGCAGTGTTCCTGACGACCCTGTTCAGTGTAGTAACGATACCGCTTGTGATGGCGGTGGGACTATAGCAGGATGAGGGAGATAAAAATGCCTAAGACGAGAAACCAGAAAGCAAAAATATTATATCTGCTTCACTTGCTGGAAACACGCACGGATGAGCATCATCGGGTCAGTATGGAGGACATTCTTGATTACCTGTCTTCCAATGGTGTTCAGGCGGAGAGAAAGAGTATTTATGATGATATCGAGACTTTGAAAACCTTTGGATACGACATTGTATATCATAAGGGCAAAAAAGGAGGATATTTCCTGGCGAGCCGGCAGTTTGAGCTTCCGGAGCTGAAATTGCTGGCGGATGCTGTTCAGGCATCCCGCTTTATCACAAGTAAAAAGTCTGAGGAGCTGATCAGAAAGCTGGAAGCTTTGACCAGCAAATTTGAGGCGGTCAAGCTAAATCGTCAGCTCTATGTGGCGAATCGAAATAAGGCTGTGAATGAAACGATCTATTATGGAATCGACCAGATTCATACTGCGATTGCGGGAAATGTGAAGATCCGGTTTCAGTATTTTGAGTGGAACACAGACAAAGCGATGCAGTTAAGACGAGAGGGAGAATATTATCAGGTCAGCCCCTGGCGGCTTCTCTGGGATGATGAAAATTATTATTTGATTGCCTTTGATGACAGGGACAGGATCATCAAACATTATCGTATCGATAAAATGCTGAATGTATCTTTAACAGAGGAGATACGAGAGGGAAAGGAGTCTTTTGACGGATTTGATCTTGCCAGATATTCCAGAAAAACCTTCGGCATGTTTGCCGGAACAGAGCAGATCGTCATGCTGAGATGTCAGAAGCATCTGGCGGGAGTTATGATCGACCGGTTCGGCAGTGATGTGTGGATGCGGGAGTCGGAGAAGGATCAGTTTTTGCTTCGGGCGGAGGTGGCGGTCAGTCCCCAGTTTTTCGGATGGATATCCGGATTTGGATCGGCTGTCATGATCGAGAGCCCGGAACAGGTCAGAAGTGAGTATCTGGCGTGGCTGGATGGGATATACAGAAAATATAAAAATACGGATAAAGTATAGTTATCTGAAAGAAGAATAAAAAATAATATTTCTACGTATTAAGGAAAATCAGTGCATAAAATAAGACAGAGCAATGAGAATAAATATCATTACCCTGTCTTTTTGTTTTTAATATATGATATTTAGTGAAAATTTATTTCACATTTTTCAGTGATGCCTCCACAAATCCCTTAAACAGCGGGTGCGGGCGATTTGGTCTGGATTTCAGCTCCGGATGCGCCTGTGTAGCCATAAACCATGGATGATCCGGAAGCTCAATCATCTCTACGATTCTTCCGTCCGGAGACAGACCGGAGAGCATCATTCCGTTTTCCGTTAAGATGGAACGGAAATCATTGTTTACTTCGTAACGATGGCGATGACGTTCGTGAATCTCATCGGAACCGTACAGCTCATATGCTTTGGAATTTTTATCCAAAATACATGGATAGGAACCGAGACGAAGCGTGCCGCCGATATCCTCCACGCCGTTCTGATCCGGCATCAATGCAATGACCGGATGGGTGGTGCTTGGATCAAGCTCAATACTGTGAGCATCGTTTAAGCCGCAGCAGTGACGAGCATATTCCACGATGGAAAGCTGCATGCCGAGACATAATCCAAGGAATGGGATGTTGTTTTCCCGGGCATACTGAATAGCGCAGATCTTGCCGTCGATTCCGCGGTCGCCAAAGCCGCCCGGAACAAGGATACCCTGAACACCGCCAAGGACTTCCTCTACATTGTCTGCGTTTAACTGCTCGGAATCCACCCATTTGATATTAACAGTGGCACGGGCTGCGATACCGCCGTGTTTTAAAGCTTCCACTACGGATATATATGCATCATGGAGCTGGATATATTTACCAACCAGTGCAATCTCTACCTCTTTGTCAGGATGACGCAGGGCGTCTACCATATCCGTCCAGTCGGACAGATCTGGTTCCGGACAATCCAGTTTCAGAGATTCGCAGGCTACGTGGGCAAGACGTTCTCTTTCCATTGCCAGCGGAGCCTCGTAGAGATATTCCACATCCAGATTCTGCAG
>CAZLZX010000076.1:10047-12047 GCA_964564095.1 uncultured Eubacterium sp.
GAACAGTGCGATCTTGTCCTTCAGTCCCTGATCTAACGGGTGTTCGCTTCGGCATACGATGATATCAGGCTGGATTCCCATACCCTGGAGTTCTTTTACGCTTGCCTGCGTCGGCTTGGTTTTCAGTTCGCCGGATGCGGACAGGTAAGGAATCAGAGTTACGTGGATCAAAATTGCATTTTCATGTCCGATTTCATGCTGGAACTGACGGATGGCCTCCAGGAATGGCTGGCTTTCGATATCGCCTACCGTTCCGCCTACCTCAATGATTGCGATGTGTGTATCTTCCGATGTGAAATTACGGTAAAATCTGCTTTTGATTTCGTTCGTAATATGTGGTATTACCTGAACTGTGCCGCCGCCGTAATCGCCGCGGCGTTCTTTCTGGAGTACGGACCAATATACTTTTCCGGTTGTAACATTTGAGTTTTTACTTAAGCTTTCGTCGATGAAACGCTCATAATGACCGAGGTCAAGGTCTGTTTCTGCGCCGTCATCCGTAACGAATACTTCGCCATGCTGAATCGGGTTCATAGTTCCCGGATCGATATTAATATAAGGATCAAATTTCTGCATGGTTACTTTATAGCCTCTTGCTTTTAAAAGACGCCCCAAAGATGCTGCAGTAATTCCCTTTCCAAGTCCGGATACAACACCGCCTGTTACAAATACATATTTTACACTCATATTAAACCATGCCTTTGTATGTAAACTTTTCTGGTTTCTGATTTTGAAATATAACTCATATATTATACAACCTCGGTAGAAAATAATCCACCGCTTTCTGAAAAAAATCTGTGGGGTTTTTAGAAAAACTTTAGAAAAATCGAGAAAAGTTCACGGTCACTGTATTGATTTATCAGTTAAATAAACATATAATGAATGATAGCATTTGGTATCCGCAGGCCCGGAACTAAACAGGCGGTACGAGAACCTGGCTTTTACAGCAGATTAGAGAAAGGAATGCCCGGGGATTTCTCCGGCGCTGAATATTTATGGAAAATAACGGCACAAACAGAAATCAGCCAAACAATGGCGATAATAATAAAAAAAATGGTAAAAATCCGCAGTCTATGCTCGTTTTTATTTTGATCACATTAGTTTTCCTGATGTTAGTAAGCTTTGTGACGAATAAGATCAACAGGTCGATAAATAAGGAGATCAGTTATACCGAGTTTCTTCAGATGGTGGAAGACGGCAAGGTTGAGAAAGTCACGATCGGCACCAATACGATAGAAATAGAGCCGAAAGAAGAGGAAGAAGATCAAACGTCTCTTTCCATATATGGTTATAGCAAGGTTACTTATTATACCGGCAAGCTGACAGATGAGAATCTCCTGACCGTGCTGCAGGAAAATGATGTAGACGTATCGGGAGAGATTCCGAACAGTACGTATGCATTTCTCAGCAGTATTTTGAGCATCGTGATCCCGATCCTGCTCATATGGATCGTATTTTCCTTTGTCATGAGGAAAATGGGCGGCGGGGCCGGCGGCATGATGGGCGTGACGAAGAACACTGCCAAAGTATATGTGGAAAAATCCACCGGCGTTACGTTCCAGGATGTGGCCGGGCAGGATGAAGCGAAGGAATCTTTGCAGGAAGTGGTCGATTTTCTGCACAATCCGAGAAAGTATACTGAGATCGGCGCGAAGCTGCCGAAAGGAGCTCTTCTGGTAGGACCTCCGGGAACCGGTAAGACTTTGCTGGCAAAGGCAGTGGCGGGAGAGGCAAAGGTGCCGTTTTTCTCGCTGGCAGGCTCTGATTTCGTGGAAATGTTTGTTGGTTTGGGAGCATCCAGGGTGCGCGATCTTTTCAAAGAGGCACAGAAACAGGCGCCATGTATCATATTTATTGACGAGATCGATGCCATCGGTAAAAGCCGTGATTCCCATTACGGCGGCGGAAATGATGAGCGCGAGCAGACGTTGAATCAGCTCCTTGCCGAGATGGATGGTTTTGACAGCTCGAAGGGACTGTTGATACTGGCAGCTACGAAC
>CAZLZX010000077.1:0-11784 GCA_964564095.1 uncultured Eubacterium sp.
TTATCCGCATTATACAGTAGAAATCCGAACTTTTTCCTCGTTGGAGATGGGTTCGGATTTACTGCTTTCTTCGACCATTCCAATTTTAATAACGGGGAATAAGACATAAGGCAGGTAGCTTTTGCTTCCTGCCTTCCTTTACATTTTTCTTTATGCGTTTGTCAAAGTACATACCGGATCGCGCGAAGGAATACTCACAGGCAGATACTTTGTAAACTATGCAGCATTGCAGTGACATAATGAAAGGTCGAATGATACAAAATGTTTCAGATTGATTTGCGGGATTACATTAAAGGCCCATGTAAAATATCATCATTGCCCTATTGGAAAATAAGGGAATTGCAGAGTTTGATTCAGAAGTATGTGAAGGGACGATCGAATGGATACAAGTAACAAAAATATACTCAGACAAAAAAGGCACTCTGATACGGCTGACTCCATTATCTGTCACTATGATCTGCTGATCGACGAAAACAACGATCCTGTTCATGATCCGAAGCCGTTAAGAGATTATATGGATAAATGGGACGGACAAGCCTTTATTGACAGTATGGAGCTTAGTAATGAAAGATCTGTTCTTGAAATCGGTGTAGGTACCGGACGTCTTTCAGTGCTTGTAGCGCCTTTGTGTGGTAAGTTTTACGGTATTGATATTTCGCCCAAGACTATTGAACGCGCTAAAGAGAACCTTGCCGAATTTGAGAATGTCAGACTGACTTGTGCTGACTTCCTTTCTTATGAATTCGACCATTCCTTTGATGTAGTGTATTCTTCGCTTACATTCATGCATATTGAGGATAAACAGAGAGCAGTAAATAAGATAGCGGGACTTTTGAACGACGCGGGCAGATTTGTGCTCTCTATTGACAAGAATCCGAACGAGTTTATCGACACTGGAACACGCAAGATAAAAATATATCCAGACACACCGGATGAGATGGCAGGATACATCAAAAACGCAGGATTGGCGATTTTGAGTCAATATGATACCGAGTTTGCAACAATATTTGTAGCAAAGAAGACAGCACCTTTTCTATACAAGGAAAGCTTTCTTTTCTAATGATCAACGGACACTGTGTGTTGGCTGCGTAGAGTCGGGGTGCGGACAAATTAAAGATAGCAGTGAAGATCCCTGCGCAGCTCTTCCTCAATGTTAATCAGTCGTCTGCAGATTTCTTTGGATTTGTCATTAGCATCCTGATATTTGTTTAAATATTTGTAAAGTGTTTTGATGCCCATGTCACATCCGTCAGTGATGAGATCTGCAACGGAGGAATCACTGTTGTCCATGCCGATTTTTACATTAGTTTTCATCCATGACATTCCTTTTGCGATGGGATTAGGGTCCTTTTCCTCGCTGTCGTATTTTATGAGCAGAGCGTGAAGCTCGTCTCCCAATTCTTCATGGTGCTTTTTGCTTTCCGTTAAAAGCTGTTTCATATTAGAATCAGAAATCTTTTCTAATACTTCGTCGATAGATGATACAGCCATTTTTGTGCCTGCATCACATTCTTTCAATAAATAAATCGTATCAGTGTTTTTCATGATCGGCCTCCATAGATTTTTACTGCGGAAGTGAAGATATCGCAGCTTCTTTTGACATTATGTTTCCCCAAATGGGAAATTTTATTATGAAAATGTTTTTTTGGCAGGAAAATAAAGAGGCTTTTGGCATTTTGCATCGTTACGGTGTACAAATTTCCACAATTAGGATAAAATGTAGCATAGCGGAGAAAAAGCTGTGCTTTCGGACATGTTGGTTACGGAAGTGCGCAGTGCTTTTTCGGGAAATGTGAACGAGAAAGTCGGGAAATGTGAACGAGAAAGTCAAGAACTATGAGTGTGAGGCAGATATGCAGGAACATCGGACCGGGCTGGAGGACAGCTATATTTTAAAAGATGGAAAAAAAATGAGATATGGATATACGACAGGCTCCTGTGCGGCTGCTGCCGCAAAAGCTGCAGCAAAAATGCTGTTGACGAAAGAGACAGTGGAGGAGGTGGCGCTGCAAACGCCGAAGGGTATTTTGCTTCATCTGCTGGTGGAGGATGTTACCCGGTCGGATGACTTTGTTCAATGCGCCATCCGAAAGGACGGCGGGGATGATCCTGATGTCACTACCGGAGCGTTGGTGTATGCCAAGGTAGAGAAGATCCGGAATAAAAATGAAGATAAGTATGCTGTGTCGGGATCGACGGAATATGAGAATGGGACAGATTTGAGTAATCCCCAGAAACCGCAGTGTCAGATTTTGCTGGATGGCGGGATCGGCGTAGGCAGGGTAACAAAGCCGGGGCTGTATCAGCAGGTCGGAGAGGCGGCCATCAATCCGGTGCCGAGACGGATGATCCTATCGGAGGTGGAGGCTGTCTGCCGGGAAGCAGGTTATATAGGAATGCTGTCTGTAGAAATATCTATTCCTGCCGGGGTGGAGCTGGCGAAGCGCACGTTTAATCCCAGACTGGGTATCGAAGGCGGTATTTCGGTTCTCGGCACCAGCGGTATAGTGATTCCCATGAGTGAGGAAGCGCTGATTTCCAGCATTCGTTTGGAGATGAGAATGCATGCGAATAATGGAGCGAAGTATTTGGTCATTACGCCGGGAAATTATGGAGAAATATTTTCCAGAGAGCAGATGGATGTGGATCTGACCTATTCCATGAAATGCAGCAATTATCTGGGGGAAACACTGGATATGGCAGCAGAGCTTGGGATAGAAGGCATCTTATTTATCTCACATATCGGAAAGTTTATTAAAGTATCCGGGGGTATCATGAATACCCATTCTAAATGCGCAGATTGCCGCGCGGAGCTGATGGCGGCGCAGGCTATGCGCGCCGGTGTATCCGGGGATGTTATCACGCAGATCCTGGAATCAAGGACAACGGAGGAATCTATACAGATCTTAAAAAAGGATGGACATCTGGAGGAAACGATGCGTATCACAGCAGATAAAATACAATTTTATCTGGATCACAGGACAGGCGGAAGAATACAGACGGGAACCGTGATCTTTTCCAATGCGGAGGGGATTCTGGCGGAAACCGCCACGGTGCCCATGCTGATGGAAAGGCTGAAACAGCAGAAGAAGGGAGAAATAAGATGATTCATTTTGTGGGCGCCGGTTCCGGTGCGGTAGATTTGATCACAGTGAGGGGAAAACATTATCTGGAAGAGGCGGATGTTATCATTTATGCAGGATCGCTTGTAAATCCTCAGCTTCTTGCATGGGCAAGAAAAGATTGTAAGATTTATAATAGCGCTGAAATGACGTTGGAAGAAGCGCTGGAAGTGATGAAAAATGCGGAAGACAAAGGGCAGATGACGGTACGGCTCCATACAGGAGATCCCAGCCTGTACGGTGCGATCCGTGAGCAGATGGACGTGCTGGATGCGTGGGGCATTTCCTATGACTATTGTCCTGGCGTCAGCTCCTTTTGCGGGGCAGCATCTGCGTTGAATCTTGAGTATACCCTGCCGGAGGTATCCCAAAGTGTTATTATCACAAGGATGGCCGGAAGGACGCCGGTGCCGGCGAAGGAGAGTATTGAGAGCTTTGCGGCACATCAGGCAACCATGGTAGTCTTTTTAAGTACTGGGATGCTCCCTGAGTTAAGTCGGCGTCTGATCGCCGGCGGATACACTGCAGATACACCGGCGGCTATTGTGTATAAAGCGACCTGGGAGGATGAGAAGAAATTCGTATGTACGGTGGGAACACTGGCTGAGACAGCAGAGAGACATGGCATTACGAAGACTGCGTTGATGATCATAGGAGATGTGGTAGAGCACAGCAATTATCAGAGGTCTAAATTGTATGATCCGGGATTTACAACAGAGTTTCGGGAAGCTATAAAATAATTATACGGTATGCGGGATGCCCCGAAGGGTATGTAATCAGAATTATTTTTTGAATTTTAATATGCAGGGAGCGGAGAATGAAAGCTGCGATCATTTGTTTTACGGAAAATGGCAGACTGCTGGCGGAACAGACCGAGGATGTTCTCTCGCAGTTTGGATGGGAGGTTTCTTCCTATATAAAAAGTAAATATGCGGAATCCTATGCAGGATCCTTAAGTCAGTGGACAAAAGAACATTTTTCAGTGTGTCAGCTTTTGGTATTTATAGGTGCAGCCGGCATTGCGGTACGTGCGATTGCTCCCTATGTGAGGGATAAACGGACCGATCCGGCAGTTTTGGTTATGGATGAGAAGGGAACTTTTGTAATCCCTCTTTTATCCGGACATATTGGCGGCGCTAATGAAGTGGCGGGATATGTAAGTGAAAAGCTGGGAGCTGTACCAGTGTTTACAACGGCTACAGATGTGAACCGGTTGTTTGCGGTGGACGTGTTTGCGAAAAAAAATAATCTTTGGATTTCGGATATGAAGCTGGCAAAGGAGGTTTCTGCCAGTCTGCTGCATGGAAATGCGGTCTATGTGACCGCCGATCAAGAGCAGGAAGGTAAATTGGCAGCATTGCAGTGGCCGAAGGGACTGATATTTCAGAGCAGAAAACAGGCGGGGAAAAGCTTGGAACAGAGATCGGATGTACAGATGGGAAAGAGTTTTGCACAGAACTTGGATGCACAGGCGGGGAAAAGTTTGGACCGAGGGAACGATGTACAGACGGAGAATGTGCGGATTCATCTTGGTGTGAAAAAGCAGCCGTGGCTTCCTGAGAATACGTTATATTTGGTGCCAAAAGCGGTAACTGTTGGCATTGGATGTAAAAAAAATACATCATATGAAACGATACGGGACCATGTTTGTTCTGTGTTGGCGGAGCAGGGCATATTGATACAGGCAGTAAAAAGAGCTGCTACTATAGATATAAAAGCACATGAAGAAGGGCTTCTTAGGATGGCAAAGGCATATGGCTGGGAGCTTCGGACATATTCTGCGGAAGAGCTGCGCATGGCGCCGGGAGACTATAGTGCATCTGCCTTTGTCAGCTCTGTGACCGGTGTGGATAATGTCTGCGAAAGAAGCGCCAGACTTGCCAGCGATATGGGGCGGTTAATCATAGAGAAGCATGGAAAGAATGGCGTGACAGCAGCTTGTGCGGTGGAAGATTGGAGTGTAGGTTTTGAATAAGATTTATGTAGTGGGCATTGGCCCGGGAGAATATGAGCAAATGACATTAAAGGCCATCCATGCGTTAAAGGCCAGTGATACGATCATTGGATATACGGTATATGTGGATCTGGTCAGAGCGCATTTTGGAGAGAAGGAATTTCTGACTACGCCCATGACCAGAGAGACAGAGCGGTGTCAGATGGCTTTTTCGGAAGCGGCAAAGGGAAAAACAGTATCGATGATCTGCAGCGGAGATGCCGGCGTATACGGTATGGCGGGTCTGATGTATGAGATGGGCGTATCTTATCCGGACATAGAGCTTGAGATCATACCGGGGGTAACGGCAGCCACTGGCGGTGCGGCGGTACTTGGGGCGCCATTGATGCACGACTTTTGTGTGATCAGTCTCAGCGATCTGCTGACTCCATGGGAAAAGATCGAGGCAAGACTGCTGGCAGCGGCATCTGCAGATCTTTCCGTCGTACTTTACAATCCGTCCAGTAAAAAACGGGCAGATTATTTGAAGAAGACATGTGAGCTGATGCTGAATTATAAATCAAAAGATACGGTATGTGGGATCGTTTCAAATATTGGGCGTGAAGGACAGGCTTATCGGGTTATGACACTGGGAGAACTGAAGGATACGTCTGTGGACATGTTTACTACTGTATTTGTTGGAAATGAGCAGACGAAGGAAATTGCCGGGCATATGGTAACCCCAAGAGGTTACCGGAACGTGTAAAGGCTTTGGATAGTTAGAGGGCATGGAATGTATAAGGTATTGCTTTTTGCCGGAACGGCAGAGGGAAGAAAAATAGCAGAATATTTAGAAGAACAGCACATTAAAAGCAGAGTGTGCGTCGTATCTTCTTATGGCGGCGAACTTTTGCCCCAAAGCAAGATGATCAGTGTGTCTGTAAAACGTTTGACGAAAGAAGAGATGAAGGCTGAGATGGAAGGGGTGGAGCCGGAAGGTCTGGTGCTGGATGCAACTCATCCTTATGCAGATCTGGCCACAAAAAATATAGCCTCTGCTGCAAAGGAAGCGGGAAGAGCGTATTATCGTGTGCTGAGAGAATCTGCATTGGAAGAAGCGCTGGAAAGTGATTCGGTAAGGGAATCAACGGATGGTAAAAATATCCGGGAGTGCAGCATGAAAAAGGTTGACATAAATCCTAATATTGTATTTGTGAGGAATACGGAAGAGGCAGCAGAAAAGCTGAAGGAGACTACTGGAAATGTATTGCTGACCACCGGAAGTAAGGAATTATCTGCATTTACCTGCGTGCCTGATTACAAAGAACGGTTGTATGCAAGAGTGCTGTCTTTGCCGGAGGTAGTAGAAATGTGCGCGGAGCTTGGATTTTCCGGAAAGCACCTGATTTGTATGCAGGGGCCCTTTAGCAAGGAACTGAATGCTGCAATGCTACGCCAGATCAATGCTTCCTGGATGGTTACGAAGGAGTCGGGAAGAGGCGGCGGTTTTCCGGAAAAATGTCAGGCGGCAAGAGAGGCGGGCTGCGGATTGATCGTAATCGGACGGCCGGTGCAGGAAGAAGGTATGAGTCTGACTGAAACGTTAGAGCTTTTAGATAGGAAGTTTCAGAATACGGCATGGGTTGATAAGAATGAAACGTCTCAGGGTGCAGTACCGGATGATGTGGGAAAAGAGTGTCAGGTTGACATAACGGAAGAAAAACAAGGCGCCGGGGTTACGTTAGTAGGCATTGGTATGGGAACAAAAGAGACTTTGACCTGTGAGGGCGCCGAAGCGATCGCACAGGCTGATGTGCTGATCGGTGCAAAGCGCATGGTGGAGCCTTTTGTTCGGGACGGACAGCAGGTATTTCTCTCTTATAAACCGGATGAAATCTGCAAGCATATCAGCAGTCTGTCCGCTGACAAAAAAGCGGTAGTGCTGCTGTCAGGAGATGTGGGATTTTACAGTGGGGCCACGAAGCTGCTCCAAAGATTACCAGGAAATACAAAGGTTATCTGTGGAATTTCTTCAATGATCTATTTCTGCTCCAGACTTCAAACTGTATGGGAGGATATTTATCCCGTCAGTATTCATGGGAGAGAGCGGAATCTGATCGGGCTGTTAAAAGAGCGCCACAGATTGTTTGTATTGGCGGGCAGCAGGGAGTGCGTGTCTGAAATTTGCAAAAAGCTGGTATATTATGGGATGGAAGCTGTGAAGGTTAGCGTGGGAGAGCGGCTTTCCTATCCGGATGAAAAAATCACGGTAAAACAGGCAAAGGATTTGACGGAATATGAAGCGGATGGTCTGTGTGTCCTTTTGCTGGAACGACAGGAATCGGCGAACTATGGATTGGAACAGAATGAGGCAGCCGATAGTATTTGGTTGAAAGAAAATATTGTTACACATGGAAAACCGGATACTCTCTTTTTGAGGGATAAGGTTCCGATGACGAAAGAGGAGATCCGCAGTATTTCTTTGTCGAAGCTTCGTCTTACCAGAGATGCGGTAGTTTATGACATAGGGGCGGGAACCGGTTCGGTATCCGTGGAACTGGCACAGCAGGCAGTAGATGGGCGTGTGTATGCCATAGAGAAAAAGGAAGAGGCTGCAGCGCTTATTATTAAGAATAAGCAAAGATTTGCGGTAGATAATCTGACGGTAGTATCGGGACTGGCGCCAGAGGCATTGAAAGAGTTGGAGGCGCCGGGATATGCATTTGTCGGAGGTTCTTCGGGAAATCTGAAAGAGATATTGGAGCTATTACTTGCCAAAAATCCGCAGATTCGGGTTGTGGTCAATGCGATTACTCTTGAGACAGTATCCGAGACAGTACAGTGTCTGAAGGAGCTGCCATTTACAGATACGGAAATCATTTCCGTGAATGTGGCGAAATCCAGACAGGCAGGAAATTATCATTTAATGATGGGACAGAATCCTGTTTATGTGATCAGTGCAACAGGAAATAAAAAGTAATTTTTGAAAACATTTAAAGGCACTGCAGCAGTCCGAAAAAGGGATTGTATTTTGACGAATTGCAGCAGTATGAAGAAAGGAGTCAGGTATGTCGGCACGTTTTTTGATATCAGCGGCGGCAAGCGGCAGCGGGAAGACTTTGCTGACCTGCGGAATTCTGCAGGCATTGTTGAACCAGGGAAAAAAAGTAATATCTTTTAAGTGCGGACCAGACTATATCGACCCGATGTTTCACAGTCGTGTTATAGGAACGAAAAGTCGGAATCTGGATACTTTTTTTGCCGGCGATGATGTAGTGCGGTATTTGCTGGATAAAAATAGTAAGGACTGTGACATTGCCGTATTAGAGGGTGTTATGGGTTATTATGACGGTGTGGGCGGCACTACGGTAAGGGCCAGCGCCTATGATGTGGCGAGAGTGACCAATACGCCGGTCATTTTTATTGTGAACTGTAAGGGCGCCAGCGTATCTTTAGTGCCGGCGATCAAAGGATTTTTAGATTATGATCCGAAGCTTACCGGATGTAAAGATGAAGAAGATGCCAGATGGAAAGATGAAAAAGATGCCGGATGGAAAGATGAAGAAGATGCCGGATGGAAAGATGAAGAAGATGCCGGATGGAAAGATGCCGGAAAGATAGGGAATATCGGCTGGGAAAATGATAGGAAAACAGCGGATACGAATGACCATGTTGAGGGAAACAGGAGCAGTAAAGACCGTGAAACGGGAAATTATATCAGAGGTGTTATTTTAAATCAGATATCCCCGATGCTGTATCCTCGAATGAAGTCCCTGATAGAATCACAGCTCAATGTGAAGGTAATAGGGTATGTACCATATGTGAAGGACTGCGTATTTGAAAGCCGTCATCTTGGACTGGTAATGCCGGAAGAAATAGCGGATCTGAAGGAGCGTATCGGCAGGCTGGCAGGCGTGATGGAAGAAACCATTGATTGGGAGGCATTGATGGAAATTGCTGAAGGAGCAAATGTGCCGGATGATTTATCGGAATATAGTAAACATGCTTCATTGGAATACAGAACATACGATTTGAAGGAATGTGACAGGTATAAGTCAGAGAAAATGCTGAACCTGCCGTCAGTCAGGATCGGCGTGGCAAAGGATGAGGCATTTTGCTTTTTTTATGAAGATAATTTTGAGCTTTTGCGTCAAATGGGAGCCGAAATTATATGGTTTTCGCCTTTACATGATAAAAAACTGCCCGATCATCTCCAAGGGGTAATGTTTCATGGGGGATATCCGGAGCTTTATGCGAAAGAGCTCAGTGAAAACAGCTCTATGCGGCGGTCTGTGCGAGAGGCACTAGAGAATGGGCTGCCCTGCATGGCGGAATGCGGCGGTTTTATGTATCTTCATGAACAGATGGAAGACATGAAACATACAGCGTGGCCTATGGTGGGGACTATTCCGGGATATGTGCGAAGGACAGACCGCCTGGGAAGATTTGGGTATATTACGCTGGAGGAAGGCAGGGTATTCGGTGTTGATGCCGGAGCAATTCCCTCCCATGAGTTCCACTACTTTGATTCGGACTGCTGCGGCGAGGCATTTGTGGCAAGAAAGCCCGGGAGCAGCCGGAGCTGGAAATGTATCCATAGTACGGATACATTGTTTGCGGGTTTTCCGCACTTATATTTTTGTGGAAATCCAAAAGTGGCGCAGGCATTTGTGGAAGCTTGCAAAAAGAAAGGTTGACATAAATGATAACTTGGTCGGTTGCAGCAGTGGCTGCAGGGTTTATCATAGATTTGATCATCGGAGATCCCAGACGGCTGTATCATCCGGTGCGCATAATCGGAAATGGTATTTCACTGGGAGAGAAATGTCTGCGGAAACTGTTTCCGAAAACAAAGGCGGGAGAGCGGGCGGCAGGAACAATCCTTGTCATATTGGTTCTTGCAGTGTCCATCGCCATTCCATTTCTTGTGTTATGGATGCTGTATCGCTATGTCCCGATCCTGGGATTTATTGTTGAGACATTTTGGTGCTATCAGATGTTGGCGGTAAAATCTCTTCGGACGGAAAGCGATGCGGTTTATCTGGAGTTAAAAAACGGAACATTAGAGTCCTCCCGCAAGGCGGTATCTATGATCGTGGGACGGGATACGCAGAATCTGGATGAGACTGGCGTGACAAAGGCAGCAGTGGAAACCGTGGCAGAAAATGCTTCTGATGGCGTGGTGGCGCCTTTGTTCTATATGATGATCGGCGGGGCTGTCTGGGGATTTGCATATAAGGCGATCAATACGATGGATTCCATGATCGGATACAAAAATGACAAATATCAATATTTCGGTACTGCTGCAGCAAAACTGGATGATGCGGTCAACTTCATTCCTGCAAGAATTTCTGCTTGGATGATGATTTTTGCGTCATGGATTCTAAAGTATGACGGGAAAAATGCAAAATATATTTATAAAAGAGATAAAAATAACCATGCAAGTCCCAACTCAGCGCACACGGAGGCAGTCATGGCAGGGGCTTTGAATGTCAGACTGGCGGGAGATGCCTGGTATTTTGGAGTTTTGCACAAGAAGCCGCATATCGGAGATGACAACCGGCTGATTGAGCCGGAAGATATCAGACGTTCCCACAGGATTTTGTATGGAACGGCGATTACGAGTCTGATTGTATTTGGTGTAATCAGGCTGTTTGCGGAGTTGTTAGTGCATATTTTATGAGATCAGAGGAACGTTTATGATGGAGCAGATACATGGCGGGGATGTTTATCGACATAAAGATGTGTTGGATTTTTCAGCAAATATCAATCCTTTAGGACCGCCGGAGCGTGTATTAAAGGCGGCGGAGGAAAGTTTACATAATATAGGTCATTACCCTGATGTGAGAAAGCAGGAGCTGCTTACTGCTTTGGCAGAATATGAGCAGCTTTCAAAAGAATGGATCATATGTGGAAATGGCGCAGCGGAACTTATTTTTTCTTTTTGCTGGGCGGTAAAGCCGAAAAAGGCTTTGCTGGCAGTGCCTGCCTTTGCGGAATATGAGCAGGCGCTGAAGGCATGTGACTGTGATATCTGTTACAGCTATTTGCAGGAGAAAAACGGATTTTTGTTAACAAAAGACTTTTTAAAGGCGTTGTCGCCAGAGATAGATATTTTATTTTTATGTAACCCTAATAATCCGACAGGGCTTTTGATAGAACCCGTATTATTGCGTAGAATTATTGAAACCTGCCGTCGATATCAGATCAGGGTCGTTCTGGATGAATGTTTTGTTGATTTTGTAGAAGAACCGCAAAGCGCGACCTGTAAGGATATGTTGAAGGAGAATCCTCATTTGTTTTTATTAAAAGCATTTACAAAGCGGTATGCTATGCCCGGACTGCGTTTGGGATATGGTATTTGTTCCGATGAAGAGCTGTTGGACTGCATGGAGCATATGGTACAGCCATGGAATGTCTCAATTCCGGCGCAGGCTGCAGGTGCGGCGGCGCTAAAAGAAATAAGTTATGTAAACTTATCAAGAAAAATAGTCCGAGAGGAAAGGGACTATTTAAAAAATGAATTATGTAAACTAGGAATGAATGTATATGATTCTGCTGCCAATTATATTTTTTTTGAAGGACCGGTAGGATTGTATGATAAAATGTTAGACAGAAAGATCCTGATACGAAACTGCGGAAATTATCCGGGGCTTCGTGAGGGGTATTATAGAATCGCTGTTCGCACAAGGAAAGAGAATGAACGGCTGGTGGAGGCTTTGAAGATCT
>CAZLZX010000078.1:0-11740 GCA_964564095.1 uncultured Eubacterium sp.
GGCAGAGTAAACAGGCTTTTAGATATAAAAAGACAGCAGAGAGGGATGGGTGTAGGGGCACCGTCGGGAACTCTGTATCAGGAAAGGAACTAAAAAAATGAAGAAGAAAAAAGGGATGATAGTTTTTATTGTATTCCTGGCAATTGTAGCGGCTCTGGCCTATTATTCATACGGGATCCTGGGCGGAACAATTGCAAAAGACCGTGAGGCTGGCGTAAAGCTTGGTCTGGACTTGTCCGGCGGCGTCAGCATCACATATCAGGTAGCAGGCGATGAAACACCGTCTGTTGAAGACATGGATGATACGGTGTACAAGCTGCAGAAGCGCGTAGAGGGCTACAGCACTGAGGCAGAAGTATACAAAGTGGGAGACAACCGGATCACGGTTGAGATTCCGGGTGTATCTGACGCCAACGAGATTCTGGAAGAACTTGGAAAACCGGGTTCATTGGAATTCCAGACTGCAGATGGAGAGACTTTTATGACGGGCGATATGGTTGCGGATGCGCAGGCAGCGACACAGCAAGACTCCACAACCGGCGCCAATGAATATGTGGTAACTCTTTCGCTGACCGATGAAGGCGCAGAGATTTTCGGCGAAATAACGAGTGAAAATGTGGGAAATGTACTTCCTATTGTATTTGATGATGAGATTATCAGTTATCCTACCGTGCAGACAGCTATTACAGACGGCAGCGCGGTAATTTCTGGTATGGAAGATTATGAGGAAGCGGAAAATCTGGCTTCTACGATCCGTATCGGTTCCCTTTCTCTGGAACTGGAGGAGCTCCAGTCAGAGGTCGTTGGCGCCAAGCTGGGACAGGAAGCGATCGACACCAGTATTAAAGCCGCGATTATCGGTGTTATCATTATTATGATATTCATGATTATCATTTATTTGATTCCGGGTCTGGCAGCATCCATTGCATTGCTGATCTATTCCGGTATTATTCTGGCGATCCTGCATTTGTACGATATTACGTTGACGCTGCCCGGCATTGCCGGCATTATCTTATCTATTGGTATGGCGGTAGATGCCAATGTCATCATTTTTGCGCGTATCAGGGAGGAAATTGCGATTGGCAGAACAGTGGAGCAGGCCTTGAACATTGGATTTAAGAAAGCAAGATCTGCGATTTTGGACGGTAATATTACCACTTTGATCGCAGCAGCAGTACTTGGAATCTGCGGTTCCGGTACGGTAAAAGGATTTGCCAGCACATTGGCGATCGGTATTATTATATCCATGTTTACTGCGCTGTTCATTACAAGATGGATCTTAAAGGCGCTGTATGCGATCGGATTCAAGGACAAAAAATTCTTTGGCGAGAAAAAAGAGAGAAAACCAATCAATTTCCTTGGCAAACGCGCGATCTTCTTCGTGATCTCTGTTGTAATTATTGTAGTGGGACTTGCCGGTCTGGGAATAAACAATCAGAAGATCGGGCATCCGCTGAATTACAGCCTGGAGTTTGTAGGCGGCACTTCCACAACAGTTACATTCAATGAAGATTATACGATTGAAGAGATCGATGAAAAGATCGTTCCTGTAGTAGAAGAGATTACCGGGGATGCTAATATTCAGACACAGAAAGTACAGGACAGTAATGCGGTGGTTATCAAGACCCGCGATCTGTCTCTGGAAGAGCGCGATGCGTTTAACCAGGCAATGGCAGACAATTTCCAGGTAAATGAAGAAGATATCACGTCTACCAATATCAGTTCCACGATCAGCGGAGAGATGAGAAATGATGCTATCAAGGCGGTAATCATAGCTACGATCTGTATGCTGATCTACATCTGGTTCCGGTTTAAACAGCTTCAGTTTGCGGGAAGCGCGGTTATTGCACTGGTTCATGACGTGCTGGTGGTATTGGCGTTCTATGCGCTGTCACAGACTTCTGTGGGCACCACATTCATTGCTTGTATGCTGACGCTGGTAGGTTACTCCATCAATGCGACGATTGTCATATTTGACCGTATCCGCGAGAACCTGAATAATGCAACCGGACGGGAAAAGAGCGATCTGAAAGCGATTGCAAACAAGAGTATTACACAGACATTATCGCGAAGCATCAATACGAGTATTACCACATTTATCATGGTATTTGTGTTATTCCTGCTGGGAGTATCCTCCATTCGAGAGTTTGCGCTTCCTTTGATCGTGGGTATCGTATGCGGCGCTTATTCTTCCGTATGCATTACAGGTGCGTTGTGGTATACATTTAAGACCGGGTTTGGTAAAAACAAGAAATATAGAAACAGCTGAAAACGCTGATAATCAGGTTAAAAGAATCATGAAAGGCTTACGAAGTGCAAATTTCGCATGGAATGTGAGTTAAAGAATGGCTGGCCCGCAGGCCAGCCATTCTTTATCGTATGGGAATTATAAATAATAATTATTCGGGAATAAATATTATTGATTTTACAATGTTACTTTCAGAATGATATCATTTTAGTAATAAGAAGGAAGCAGAGCAGCTTTAAACATAAAGTTTCCCATTATTGTTATGATATTTTAGGAGGAAGTAATCATGAGAAATATTGCCAGATTTGTTGTAGATACTCATTCTCACATTTCAACACTGTATCAACCTAAGGGTAAATTTAGTCACAGAATGAGAGACGAAGGGAAGTGGAACGGAATGATTGGCGAAGTGGAGGCATTTGATAACACGGATCTTGCCATTTATGACATGGATCGTTTCGGAGTGGACATGGCAATCTTACTACCCAGTATGGCGGGAACTTATAACGAGACACAGGTTAAACTGATGAATAAGTATCCGGATCGTTTTCGCGCATGTTGTTCAGATCAGATGACAATGACAAAAGTAATGCGGGGAGAGATCACAGACTGGAATCTTGAAATGTCTTTGAAGGAAATTGAGGATGCCTTAAAAACAGGTAACTTTGTCGGTATTGGCGAGTTTGTTCCGGGATTGAATATTTACCGATATGGATATGTGCCATGTGCGGATTGGGATCAGCGTTTAGAGGAATGGGATGCTATGTGTGAATTGGCGGAAAAATATGATGTTCCGATTCATTTTCACGAATATATCATGTTTTACCGATTACCTAAAACCTTGTGGGATCACATAGAAATGCTTGATGCAGTTGCATCAAGGCACCCTAAAACAAAGATTGTTTTTAATCATGGATATAAAGATCCTGATTTAAATTGTGAAGATCTGCTTGCAAAAATGGCCGATGTTTATCAGATGGTTTCTTCCCATCATAATATTTATATGGAAACCGGCGGATGGTGCGAAAAGAATTTTGAAATTGCGTTTGATAATGGTGTCCGTGCATGTAATCTGATGTGGGGACATGATTACGGAAATGTTCCACAGTATATATTCCGTGAAAATATTACGGATAGACGTTATGATGGAAAATTAGGTCTGATGACAGATGAACGCATTTGGAAATATAGAAAGACCGATTCTCTGATGGGGTCACAGTTTAAAGGGGTTCCTACGATTCCGACATATCAGCCGAATTTTTATGCATGGGGAATGCGGACGATTGACAGGGTAGGAGACTGGCTTACGCAGGATGAGATTGATTTGATCATGGGCGGTACTGCAGCTCGTTTGTATAAGCTTCCGGTTCCATATTCACGTATGTTTGCCGAAGCAAGACCGGATATTTTTGGAGAGAACTGGAAAGAAGAATGGTATCCATTTATTCCTGACGAACAGATCATTCATCCTGAAAAAGAGCGTATTCCGATTGAAAAGAAGTATTATGAAGAAGATATAAAGGAATAAACAGTACGTAATTCTTTGATATAAAGATTGGCACAGGATGATGTAGGTAAGTCTATATCATCCTGTATTTATATGGAAATAAAATATAGTTTATTATAGGAAATGAGGGGTGCATGTGGTTAAACAACAATTTGATGTAAAAGCTCAGAGAAAGGTATTTAAGGCCGGAAGCCTTATGGGACCCAGAAGTGGAAATCCCACAGTGGTTGAGACGGATCAGGATGGAAAGCTTACACGAATCCGTCCGTTGGATTACACGGAGTATTGTGACTGGGACAGTAAAAATCCATGGAGTATGGAAGCGCATGGAAAGGTTTTTTCCCCGCCCACAAGATCTGTCACTGCTGATTATTATATGAGCTATAAAAAGCGGGTCTATTCAAATAACAGGGTTCGGTATCCTTTAAAACGGGTTGACTGGGTCCCGGATGGTGAGCGAAATACGCAAAATCGCGGAAAGAGCCGTTATGAACGCATTTCCTGGGATGAAGCTGCTGAAATCATAGCAAAGGAATTGCTCAGGATACGGGAAAAGTATGGCATGAGTGCAGTTCTTTCTGAGACGGATCTGCATGGGGAAGGAAAACATGTTGCACCGGCGCATGGATGTCCCAACCGTCTTCTCTCGCTGTTGGGAGGATATACCGTACAGATGAGAAACCTGGACAGCTGGGAAGGCTTTGCGTGGGGATCAAAAAATGTATGGGGATCCGAGCCTGTAGGACAGCTGCAACCATCCGGAAATGTATGGCCGGATGTGGCAAAATATGCGGATGCACTGTTTTTCTGGTCTGCTGATCCGGAAACGACTGCAGTGGGCTTTGACGGTTATCTTGCCAGTAGAATGAGTTATTGGCTTCATAGCCTGGGAATCAAATTCATTTTTATCGATCCGTTTTTAAATTACTGCGGATGCTGCCAGGCTGATAAATGGATTCCGGTAAAACCGAATACAGATGCGGCATTGTATCTTGGAATTATCTATACATGGCTTATAGAAGGTACTTACGATAAGGAGTATCTGGAAACGCATGCCGTAGGTTGTGAACCTTTTTTTGATTATGTTCTGGGAAAAGAAGACGGTATTAAGAAGGATCCAAAGTGGGCATCCGAAAAATGCGGAGTCAGTGTGTGGACTATAAAAGCACTGGCGCGGTATTGGGCTAAAAAGAATGTTACTATCACGATTGGTAACGGAGGACCGGGTATCCGCGGACCGTTTTCAACAGAGCCGGCAAGATTGCAGTCTATATGTCTTAGCATGCAGGGACTGGGTAAACCGGGAAGATTTCAGGTAAAATGGACAGAATGGAATATTCATACGCCAGCGTACACCTTACCATTTCAGGGAGAAGAGATCATCAATATTCCTCACAGATGTGAAATGGTAAGACCGGCAGAGGGAATGGTTGATGATGAAAATATTGAACGCGGCATGTTCAAATTAAATCCTGTAGCCAAGTCAATACCAGAGATCATGGATCTTTGCAGGACGACTGAAATTCCGCCTCAACAGTTTATCCCGAAATGTATGATCCACGATGCTATTCTTAAGGATCATATAGAGTGGTATGGTCTGGACTGGTTCTGTTCGCCTGCAAAGACACAGTGGATCAAGCATGAATTTCCGAAGAAGGGCTGTTCGAGGATACATGCTGTTTGGACAGACAGTCCATGCATGACCACATGCTGGAATGATGGATTCAATTATGTAAAAGCAATGCGTTCTGAAGAGATTGAGTTTATTGTAGCCCAGCATCCATGGCTGGAAAATGACTGTTATATGGCAGACATTATATTGCCTGTAGCTACGCGTTTTGAGATGGATGAAATCAGTGATGATGCCAATAGTGGTATTATTACCAGCGTTTTCAGGGAGTATACAGCCTGCCCGCCGGTAGGAGAATCCCTGAGTGATTTTGACTGTGTTGCCGAGGTTGCCAAAAAAATCAGTGATGATGTATATAAAGCATACACAGGTAATATTACTTCTATTGAAAAGATCATAGAGCTTTTCTGGCAGGGAAGTGGTGTGGCACATCTGGATACAGATGATGAGTATCATAAAAAGGATATTTTTGTTATGCCTATTGATCAAAAATATAAAGACTTTCTTCCGGGTATCAGACCGTTTGTCATTGATCCGGAGAAATATCCGTTGAAGACCCCGACAGGAAAGCTTGAATTTACATCTACTGCGATCAAAGGGCACTTTCCGGATGATGAAGAACGTCCCCCATATCCGAAATGGATTGAAGAGAGTCCTCTACATCAGGAACGCTTAACCTCAAAGCGAGCAGAAAAGTATCCGCTTCTGTGTATGTCTAATCATGGCAGATGGAGATTTCATGCAAATCTGGATGATATTACCTGGCACCGTGAGGTGGGCACAATGAAAGTGCGTGCCAGAGACGGCTATCAGTATGAGCCGGTCTGGATTCATCCGATTACGGCTGCGGAACGTGGAATAGAAAATGGTGATATTGTAAAAGTTTTCAATGAGCGTGGAACCGTTTTGTTTGGTGCGCTGTTGTCAGAGCGTCTGATTCCGGGAGTCGTATCTGTTGATCATGGTTCCCGTTTTGATCCCATCGAGGCAGAGACTCTTGACCGGGGAGGCGCCATTAATTTGATCACTCCCCATGCGATCACATCTAAGACTGTAACGGGAATGGTTGTCAGCGGATTCCTGGTTGATGTCCAGAAGGTTACAGACAGGGAGATGCAGGAGTGGAGAGAAAAGTATCCTCATGCTTTTGAAAGAAAAGTAGATCCGGATTGTGGAGTTTGTCTTGATGGCTGGATGATATCAGGAAAGGATGGAGGCGATAACGTTGAGTAAGGTTTTTGTAATAGATGTAGCAAAATGCAGCGGTTGTTATAGCTGCCAGATGGCATGTAAGGATGAATTTGCAGATAATGATTGGTCGCCATATTCCAAACCGCAGCCTGATACAGGACAGTTTTGGACAAAGCTGAAGGAGGACGTTCAGGGAACAATACCCAAGGTAAAGGTCAGTTATACTGTTCAAATGTGCAATCATTGCAGAAATCCCAAATGTATGCCTGCCTGTACTAACGATGCAATCTACAGAAGAGAAGACGGGTTTATCATTATCAATCCGGAAAAATGTAATGGCTGCGGCGCCTGTCAAAATGCCTGCCCATATGGTGCGATATATAAGAATGAAAAAATTGGCATCTGTCAGAAATGTACAGGCTGTGCCCATCTTCTTGATAATGGATATAAAATGCCCAGATGTGTGGAAAACTGTCCGACAGATGCGATTACATTTGGCGAAGAGGAGGAATTACAGGAGCTTATTACAGGGGCTGTCGTGTTAGATCCGGAGACAGGCTGCAGACCAAGGGTTTATTATCGAAATATTCCGGGAAAGTTTATTGCGGGTCTGGTTTATGATCCGGAAGAAGAGGAAGTTCTCATTGGCGCAAGATGTATTGCGGTAACCGGCGGAAAGATCATAGAAACATATACGGATGATTTTGGCGATTTCTGGTTCAAGGATCTGGTAATTGGAAGTTATGATATCACGATATTTGCAGATGGTTATAAAGAATACCATAAATTTGGAATTCGTACGGACACCTCCGTTAATTTGGGCGATATACCACTGGAAAAGGCGGACAAAAATGAAGATCGGGGAATGACGTTAAAAAATGATATAGATATATTCAGTAATTCTGCGGGTTTTTAAAGAATGTAAATGAAAAAGAGATCCTGTTGGTTGATGTTTATACGCAAACAACAGGATCTTTTTTATATAAATAATAATTATTTTCGGATAAAAATCTTTGATTTTACAAGGAATTTTGCAGGATGCTATTATTTCTTTAGAGAAACTTGGTATACACACTGGAATACCGGAGAGCGAAAATGGTATATGATAAGAAGAAATATTTGCAGAATTTGAATTGCTTTCGTGATTTGGATCTTAGTTTCAATAAGAAGTATATGAATATAAGTAAATATAGTAATAATATGCTGCCGTTTTCCCGCCGGATTTTGAAGGTTACGAAAGAGACGTCGGCTGAATATACATTTCGTATAGGTTATGAGGGGCAAGTTGCGCATGACCGGTTTTTCCAGTTGTCAATTCCTAAATTTGGCGAGGCGCCAATATCTGCCAGCGGAAAGGGCAGGGATCTCGTTGTGATTACCGGAGGAACAGGAATGGCTCCCGTTAAAACTTTGCTTCATTATTTTGCACAGCATTCTGATGAAGCGGGGGAGGTGTACTTTATTGCTGGTTTTAAAGATATAAAGGGGGCATTATTCAAAGAGGAACGGGAGCAGTTTCAGAAAAGCTTCCATACGATCTACACTTTGGATAAAATGGATGCTCCCGGATTTCGGAAAGGCTTTGTGACAGAATATTTGGATCAGATCCCATTTGCAAAGCTTCAGGATTGCAACGTGATCGTAGTAGGATCACCGCCTATAATGAGAGCAGTTGCAGAGAAATGTAAGACGTCTGGAGTTTGTGATGAAAGAATCTGGATGTCTTTTGAAAGAAAAATGTCTTGTGCGGTAGGAAGATGCGGACATTGTAAAATAAATGAGAAGTATGTGTGCCTTGATGGGCCAGTATTTAATTATACTATCGCAAAAAAATGTTTGATTAATGAAATAGTAAGTTCGCTTTAAAGTGCACGTCTTCGGTGTAAGAATTTTCTTTTTATAAAAAATAAGCTTTCTGTCCGTATTTGAGACAGAAAGCTTATTTTATTAAAGCGATAGAATAAATTTTGAAAGAATTTTTTGATCTTTGGTTAATTTTTTATCTTTTTTCCAGGCGAGCACGGTATCCAGAAAGAGCGGAGGATCGAGGGGGATGCCGTTATCATTAGAAAAAGTACTGTCTAAAAATGCAATACCTTCCAGTTTCATTGCCCTGCTGTATGCATCTTCCGGAAGAAGATTACCAAGACCAAAATAATTTCCGGCTATATCATGCTCGTTAAAATAGTTATGCAGGCATTTCCCAATACCGATAGGTTCCTTTGAGACAAGGAGAGACTCTCCGTTCAGCATTTCAGGCGTAATTTCAGATACTCCGTATAAAGGGTGTTCTGGTCCGACATAGGCAAGAAATTCCCGCTGCCCTAATATTTCTTTGTGTATACTGTCAGAGAATACGTTAAAACTAATGGACATATCCAGGTGTCCGGAGCATAATGCTTCTTCCATATAGTCCGGCGAGGTCTGAGATATATGCAGCGGAATCTCCGGATGACTGGAAATAAAATCTGTGGCGATAGATGAGACAATAGTTCCATACAATGATAATGGCATTCCTATACGGATAACTTTGTGAACGCAGTCACTGTATTGAAGAAGATCCTCGTGCATGCACTCTATTACGTCATGTATGCGATTGGCATATTTTAAAAGTTCGCAGCCCATGGGAGTGATTGAAAAATTGCGGTTGTTATGTCTGATCAATTCTCCGCAGAATTCTTCTTCCAGTTTCTTAATCGCGATAGAAATGGTGGGCTGGGTTACATGGAAATACTCTGCCGTCTTGGAAAACTTTTCAAATTCGCAGAGCTTTCTGAAATATTCAAGCTGATAAAATTCCATAAAAATACTCCTTATGAAAAAATTTTATCATAGATGGAAAACAGAAGCAATGTCAAAAAATGTTATATGTTATAAATTTCATTTATTGTAAGATAAACATCATTAAATTTACAATAAATTTGCAATAATATATAATTTTTTTATCCAATGGGAGTTTGAGAAGGGAGGTAACACATTGAAATTTCCGGCGTTTGTAAAGAAATTGAATCATGTAATTGCAATTATTTGTGGATGTATGGTTGTGATCATATCAATTTTAACCGTTTTTGAGGCTGTTGCAAGAGCAATATTTAACAGTCCGACATCCTGGTCCCTGAATGTCTGTACCTGGCTGCTGATCTGGTTCGCTTTTCTGGGAAGTGCATACTCTTTTCAGGAGCACGGTCATGTAGGCGTTGACATGTTTAAAGAATTTTTAGGTAAGCATACCAAAACTCAATTGCCAAGAAGAGTGATGTCTGTAGCTGGTTATGGTGTATCCATCGTGTTTATAGGAGTGCTTCTTCATGGCGGATTCCAGCTTTGCAGGAAGGCTGTGTCGCTGCATCAGATGACGGCAACGGTTACACCAATTCCGATGGTAATACTTACTAGTGCGATGGTTGCAGGCTGTTTGTTGATGCTTCTGACATTGGTTTGCATAATATTGGATCTTTTAGGAAAGGGCACCGATTATTTATAGGAGAGCGAGGATATGACTTCATTAATTATTATCCCTATCATCATTATTCTGCTGGCGACCTTGGTTTTGGGAAGCCCGGTATTTACAGGTATCGGATTTACCGCATCTCTGTTTTTAATGATATGTCTGGGAACAAATTTTGTTGGGCAATTTGGAACGATTGCGTTTAATCAGGCCGTAAGTGCGAACCAGTTGGTTGCGCCCATGTTTATTCTGATGGCAGAGCTGCTGTCAAAAGGCGGACTGGCTGAAGATATTTATTACGTATTAAACAAATATTTGAAAAAATTAAAAGGCGGATTGGCTGTCAGTACAACGCTTGCATGTACAATTTTCGCTGCAATGTGTGGTTCATCACCGGCTACGGCAGCTTCCATTGGTAAAATTTCTGTACAAGAAATGAGCAAAAGAGGTTATCAGAAAGGTTTTTCTGCAGCAACTGTAGCGGCCGGCGGAACTCTCGGGGTAATGATTCCGCCAAGTGTTGTATTGGTTGGGTTTGGTATTTTGACAGAAACCTCTATCGCAAAGCTCTTGGTTGCGGGTCTGTTACCTGGTATTATGCTGGCTGCGCTCCTTTGCGTATCTATCATAATTCGGGCGCATGTTAATCCGGGGCTTGTGGGCGAGAAGAAAAAAGTAACAGGGAAATGCAGGCTGGAGCAGAAAATGGAGCGTTTTCAGGAAATCTCAGAGTCGGAGGAGCAGACGACAGTAAAACAGGATCTTGGGAAGATTATTCCTGTCGCAGTGCTGATTGTCTTGATTTTCGGCACTATGTATACTGGAATCGCAACGCCGACAGAGTCTGCTGGCGTTGGTGTAGTTGGCGCATTTCTGATCCTGCTATTTAAGAAGAGAATAAACTGGAAAGGGTTCAAAGAGGCGTGTCTTGGAACCTCCCGAGTGGGTGTAATGATCATTTTTATGATGATTTCCGGTTTTTGTCTGACCTATGTAATCAGTTATCTGGGAATTGCAACGCAGATATCCGTTGCAGTAGCAAATTGCGGATTAAATCGTTGGATAATTATGATAGTTATCTATGCGGTGTGGCTGGTATTAGGATGTCTCATGGATACGAATGCGATGATCGTACTGACGATTCCTTTTGTATTTCAAACATTAGTTTCTTTGGGATTTGATCCATTGTGGATAGGTATTGTATCCACACTATGTGTAGAAATCGGAATGATTACACCACCTGTTGGTTTGAATCTGTTTGTACTGAAATCCAGTACAGAGGTATCAATGGGAGAAATTATTAGGGGAGCTATTCCGTATGTAGTAATTTTGCTGATTGGACTGGCAATTTTGAGTGTATTCCCGCAAATTGCACTGGTTCTGCCAGCTACGATGTAGCTGTTTTATCAGACAGATACATTGAACGTTATAGACTTGATGTATTTTCACGGATAGTAGAGGGTCTGTGATGAAATACAAATAATAAGCATTTTATCTCATAAAAGCAGAGATAATGTTTAGTAAAAAAACGAGGAGGATTTTTTATGAGATCAAATTTAGTGAAAAACACAAAAAAAGTAACAGCGCTTGCAGCGAGCGCTGCATTGGCTTTAACTATGTTTGCGGGATGTGGAAATCCCAGTTCAAATGACGCACTTTCTGCATCACAAAAAGAGCAGACGTCAGAGGATAATTCCGGTACACAGACAGTTGAGG
>CAZLZX010000079.1:0-11429 GCA_964564095.1 uncultured Eubacterium sp.
GCTGGACATGAAGCTTCCGGGAACAAATGGCCTGTTGATCTGTGATGAACTGCGCTCCCGTTCAGAGGTGCCGATCATTTTCGTGACCAGCAATAATACATCCATGGATGAGCTCAACTGCATGATGCGGGGCGGGGATGATTATATTGCGAAGCCTTACCAGATGCCGGTACTGATGGCGCATATCGCAGCAGTTCTGCGGCGGACAATGGGAGAAAAAACGCAAAAAATTACAGAGTATGATTATAAGGGCGTGAAATTTGATATTGGCGCCGGCAGCATTTCCCACGGAGAGGAGCGGCAGATGCTGACGAAAAATGAATTGAAGATCCTGCATTTTCTGTTTGAACATCAGGGAGAGATCGTATCCCGGACGGATTTGTTAGATTATCTATGGGAAAATGAAGTCTTTATTGATGATAATACGCTGAGCGTACATATTACACGGATTCGGGGAAAGTTGGAACGGATCGGAGTTTCGGACTACATTGAGACAAGACGGGGGATGGGATACCGTATATAGTTTCAGCCATTGCCTGCATGTTGTTTTTCTGATATGATGAATATAAATGCAGCACTGTAATTTATATCTATATTTGGAAAGAGGTATATTAGATGGGAACGTTTTTAAATAGTACAACCGCATTTTCTTTATACAAAAGCGAAGTAAAAAGTCCATATTTTATAGATAAAACGATGCTGTTAAAAGAATTGTTTCCATGGCTGCAGCAAGGCAACAAGCATATTTGTATTACAAGACCCCGCAGATTTGGAAAAACGGTCATGGCAAATATGATAGGTGCATTTTTGGGTAAGGGATGCAGCAGTAAACAATTATTTGATTCCCTGAAAATTTCCCGTCATGAGGAATATGATAAAAATCTAAATCAGCATGATATAATTTATATTGATTTTAGCCAAATGCCCGAAGAATGCAATAGCTATCTGCAATATATACGCCGCATTAAAAATTACTTAAAAGCAGATTTGTTAGAAAAATACCCGGATTTCAACTTGGATATCGGCGATGCAGTATGGGATATCCTAACTACTATTTTTGAAAAAACGGGGGATAAATTTGTTTTTATATTTGATGAATGGGATTGTATTTTCCATAAAAAATTTGTGAATGACGAAGACAAAGCCGCTTTTCTTGATTTTTTGAGCAATCTATTAAAGGGAAAGCCGTACGTATCACTTACCTATATGACGGGAATCCTGCCGATTGCCAAGTATTCCAGCGGTTCGGAATTAAATATGTTTGCAGAATTTACTATGGCGAATTCCCCGATGTTCAGTGAATATTTCGGCTTTACAGATACGGAAGTGGATGAATTATTTGAACGGTATGAATGCGTCAATACTGACAGAAGAGTGTCAAGAGATGGTCTTCACATCTGGTAGAACGGATATCATACAGCTTCCGGCAAACAGGTGTATAATCCCCGCTCCGTGGTATTTGCATTGACCTTTAACAACCTTGCCAGTTATTGGACCAGTTCCGGACCATACGATGAAATCTTTTATTATATTGAACATAATATCGATGACGTGTGCAAAGATCTGGCTCTGATGATCACGGGCGAAGCTGTTCCGGCTAAAATTCAGGAATATGCGGCAACTTCCATGAATTTGTCGACCCGGGAGGAAATTTTCTCAGCAATGGTCGTTTACGGATTTTTAAGCTATGAGGATGGAAAAGTAAGCATCCCCGATAAGGAACTTATGGACAAATTTGATACTATGCTTCGGAAAGAAACCTCATTGGGATATATAAATCGTCTGGCCAAAGAATCGGAACGTATGCTGGCATCCACCATTGCCGGAGATACCGAAACGATGGTCAACATTTTAGAGTATGCGCATAATACGGAAACGCCGATTCTTTCTTATAACAACGAAACGGAGCTTGCAGCCATTGTAAATCTGGTTTATCTTGCTGCAAGGGACTGGTATCATATAGAGCGGGAGGATAAATCCGGAGTTGGATACGTTGATTTTATTTTTTATCCAAACAAGAGAGCAGATACCTGTATCATACTTGAATTGAAAGTCGATCATACACCGGAAGAGGCCATCCGGCAGATAAGAGAAAGAAAATATGATCTGCGATTCCGGGGAAAATTAGGAGAAAATACCCCCTATACAGGCAAGATTCTGGCGGTTGGCATCAGTTATTTTAGAGACACCAAAAAACATTTATGTAAAGTTGAAGAATTATAACCAGATAAAAAGAGTGATCGTATATGAGATTTGGAGACTATATAAAAGACAAAACAGGAATCTTACTTTTAAACGGCGCAGGGATGCTGCTTTTGGCAGCATTCCTGTTTTCTTTGGGAAATCCTGCATCTGCCATAATGCTGATTATAATTGCATGGCTGCTCATACTGTTCGTATATGTTTGCGTCCATTATCTCAGCCGCAGACGCTATTTTAACGAATTACAGCAGCTTTTGGATGAGCTGGATGCCCGGTATTTGCTTGCAGAAGTCATGAAACCATCCTGGCGTCTGGAGGATCAGATCTATCGTGAGATCCTCCGCAGATCGAATAAGTCGGTAATAGAAACAATCCATCAGTTGGAAGAAGAGCAAAAGGAATATAAAGAATATATTGAAAGCTGGATTCATGAGGCAAAGACTCCTATCACAGCAATGCATCTGATCTGTGAAAATATGGGAAAGGATACGGATGATCAGCAGCAGGATTTCAATCCAGACGCTTGTGAACATCCCGCATATACAGACAAAAGTGTCATACAAAAATCGTATATCCACCGACTTAAGATGGAACTTGGCAAGATGGAAAATCTGGTAGAGATGGTACTTTATTATGCCCGGATGGAGCACGCCTATCAGGATTATCTCATCGTAAAAACATCATTGCGCCGTGTCGTACTGGACTCCATACGAAAAAACCGGATTTATTTTATGGAAAATCAGATGCAGATTGATCTTCAAATGGATGAGGTATCCGTATCTACGGATGAAAAATGGGTACTTTTTTTATTGAACCAGATTTTTTCCAACTGCATCAAATACCGCAGAAAAAGCGGGGCGAAGATTTCCATTTATACCAAACGGCAGGAACACAGCCTTTCTCTCATTGTGGAGGATAATGGCTGCGGCATGAAACCGGAGGAGATCGGCAGAATTTTTCAAAAAGGATTCAGCGGCACCAACGGCAGGCAAAATCAGCATTCCACGGGAATCGGTCTTTATCTGTGCCAGCGCCTCTGTGATAAGCTGGACATCGGCATCCGCGCAGAATCAGAATATCAGCAATATACCCGGATCATTCTGACCTTTCCGGACAGTACGTTTCAAAAGCTTGAGCAGGATCACGAATCTTTCAAAAATGAAAGATTTCCGAAAGGAAGACTCATACCAAGGGAATAGAAAAACCCTTATACTCGTTTTGTAAAGAAAAATAACAGCCAGCCAAAAACAGATGTTTCATCGATTTATGAACCGGCATCCCAATGGCTAATAAAGGATGGCTATGAAGAAAGGACGAGTAAAATGGAACAATTCATTCGCGTCTGTGATGTAGAGAAATACTACGGCACAGGAAATAACATAACCAAGGCAGTAAACCGTGTCAGCTTTACTGTGCAGAAAGGCGAATTTACCGGAATCATGGGAGCCTCCGGCTCCGGTAAGACAACATTGTTAAACATGCTGTCCACCATCGACACGGTAACCGCCGGACACATTTTTTACGGAACGACAGATATTACGGAGCTAAAGGAAAATGAACTTGCCGAGTTTCGGAAAAACAATCTGGGATTTGTCTTTCAGGATTTTAATCTGCTGGACACGCTGACGATCCAGGAAAATATCGAGCTTGTCATGACTCTGCATGATAAAAAGAAAAGAGAGATTCAAAAAAAGTCAGGACAAATCATGAAGACACTGGGCATTGACAGCATTCGGAACAAATTTCCCAGTCAGGTATCCGGCGGACAGAAGCAGCGATGCGCCTGTGCCAGAGCAATTATAAACGAACCGCAGCTTATTTTAGCTGACGAACCAACAGGGGCCTTAGATTCCAAATCCGCCCAAATGCTGATGGATACTTTTGATGCAATGAATGACAGGATGGGAGCCACGATCCTGATGGTAACTCATGATGCATTTTCAGCCAGCTATTGTCATCGGATCTTATTTTTAAAGGATGGACAGATCTTTCATGAACTGTATAAAGGAGAAAAAAACAGAAGAGAATTTTTAAATGAGATTCTGGACGTATTGGCACTGACGGGAGGTAACAGCCGTTATGCTGAATAAACTGAGTCTTAGAAATGCCAGACGTTCCGCAAAGGACTATCTTGTTTATCTTATTACAATGACTATAATGGCGGCAATGATGTTCGCCTTTGACTCCATGATGCTGTCGAAAGACATTCTGTCCATGTGTCAGGAATCCGGGGTTCTTGCCGGAATGCTGGGCATGGCCAGTGCATTCATTGTGGGGATCATTGCCTGGCTGATCCGCTATATGATGCGGTTTATGCTGGAAAAGCGAAGCCGGGAATTCGGCACATATCTATTGTTGGGCATGAATAAAAAGCAGGTCTCGAAGGTTTACATGCGGGAAAATATTCTTATGGGCGCCATGGCCTTTGTTCTTGGCATCATCGCAGGTATTTTTCTGCACCAGATCCTGATGACGGTATTTTATCAGATCTTTAACAAAGATTACCAGCTTCATATCCGGATTGGGGGATGGTGTTTGCTTTTAACTGCCGGCATCTATTTTTTATGTTACTTCTTTGCTCTTAGGAAGAACAAACGTCTGTTTAAAAAAATGACGATTGCGGATCTTATGAGAATGGAGAAGGAAAACGAACAGATAAAGGAAGGAAAGAGCGGTATTCGGCAGATATGGTTTTTTCTGGCAGTGGCATATTTTATTTTCTTTGACATTATGCTGCTGCGCGGCAACTACACGATTCTCGGAGTCATTCTTGTTTCAATCGGATTTGTGATCGCAATCTATGCGCTGTACTACGGATTGTCAGCCTTTCTGATCCGCTATGTAAAAAAGAAACCGAACGGAATTTACAAAAAGGGACGGCTGTTTTTGTTTCGGCAGTATATTACTAAATTAAAAACCATGCGTTTTACCATGGGAACCTTAACTGTTTTATTTACCTGCGCTCTGCTGGGCTGTTCAGTCGCTTTGATGTTTGCAAAGTTTCAGGGGCAGGCTGTCAATAATATAATGCCCTTTGATATCCTTGTCTACAGCGCAGATACTTCAGATGATTTTGCAGAAGAGCAGGCTGCGATCCAAAATAGCTGTGATGTGAAAGAACTGCTTATTTATCAGGTCTATCAGGACGGCACCCATGAGATGAATGATTATCTTTATACCCATGGGGATACCATTAACAAAAAATACCGAAATGCAGACGGCAGTTTAAATGAAACTGCCGTGGAGCAGGATGGATACGAATATTATGACTATGACACATATATGCGTCTGAGTGATTACAACAAGCTGCGGGAAATGCTGGGATATGATGCGATATCTTTAGCGGAAGATGAATACGCCATCCAGATCAAATCTAGAATGGAGAAGGATCTGAATGAAGAGATACGCCAGAGAAACATTCAGACACAGCAAGGGGAGCTGTCTCTCGCAGAGATTTGTACGATCGGCTTTTCCCAAAGCGGAAATAACGGCGCGGATTATCTGCTGATCGTTCCGGATGCGGTATGCCAGGAGATGACGCCTTATTTTTCCGATCTGGCGGTCATGGCAAATGGAGAGGTTCCCGGAGAGCTGCAGGAAACACTGGAAAATATCCGTTTAAGTAAAAATGGAAAGATACCGGAAGCTGAATTTGAACAGCTTCAGGAAGCGGGAGAAATTCCGGAAGACGAGGAGTGGGAGAGTTCTGCGATGGACGGAGCCGGCACAGATCAGATCATATCCGCCTCGGGTTATGACGTGATCGTGAGAAATGAGCTCGGCACTCAGTTAAAGCTGGCAATAACGTCCTTAACATTTCCTCTGGTATATATAGGGCTTGTATTCCTTTGCGTTGCATTGACCATCATGGCAGTACAGCAGTTAAGCGATTCCAGCAAATACCGTTTTCGGTACGATGTGCTGTCAAAATTAGGGCTTAACAAACGGGAAATTGACAGAATCATTTTTAAGCAATTATTTTCCTTCTATCTGGTTCCGATACTGGTAGCCGTCATGCTCAGTGCGGTTACTGCGATCTTTGCCGGAAATCAGTTTGTACGCTATACCGGGGCGAAGGGTAATGGACTGTATTATTTCGGCATCGCACTGATCATATTTATCGGCGTGTATCTGATTTACTTTGGGGCGACTTATATCGGATTTAAGCGGAATGTTCACTTTTCGGAATAAATAGGAACTTAAAGTCTATGAAACGAAGAATTTTCCTAAATTAAAAAACAGATCTTGAGCGTTTCTTAACCGTTTTCTTAACTGTATCTTAATCTTGGTTTGATAGGATAACAGTATCAAAAGCAGATAGATCAGGGAGGAAGACAATGAAAAGAAACAGGAAAGGACATTCCATCACAGTGCTTTCCGTTGGTCTCGCCGTTGCAGCGTGCATTCTTACAGGATGTTCCAATGGGAAAATTTTGTCAAATCAAAGAAGTGAAGTATCCGTTGAAACGCTTGGTTCGGAAAAGAATATCAGTGAAATCCAGTTTCATATGGAATACGGAAATATAGAAATCATTTCCTCCAGTGAAGGAAGAAAAAAATTTCCGGATAACGAAATCCTTGTGGAAAAAAGCATCGGGGAAAATGTTCCGGACGTGAAGCTGTCCGTGGAACAGAACGTACTTTATATTGAAGAAACGGAAGAACCTCCACAAAATATGATTGAAAATTATACAATTTACATTTATGTCCCGGAAAAACTGAATCTGGACAGGGTATTTGTTGAAAATCAGAATGGGGATCTGGATGTAACGGGAAAGCTGGAAATTGGAAACACTTCCGTTGATCTGAATACAGGGGATATTGATTTTTATGGAAATATCCGTGTTTCCTCGAATGCTTTTCTTTCCACATCTGTCGGTGCGATTGATGCGGAAGATATAATATGCGGGGGAAGCGTATCGCTGGTCAATAACGCAGGCGACATCAATTTTTTTGGAGATGTGCAGCAAAATTTAACTGTACAAGCCAACAAGGGAAGCATTGATCTGTCTGCGACAGTAAACGGGAATATGGATCTGTCTACCACGGTGGGAACCATTGATGTGGAAGAAACCTCCTGCAGCGGAACAGTGACATTAACCAGTAATTCCGGGAACATTTGTTATTCCGATGACGTATACGGAAATTTATATGCCAGCACGGTAAGCGGAGATATTGATATTTCAGGTACTGCGGGAGGAAATCTGGATCTGTCTGTCGGTACAGGTTATGTTTCCGTAAATCTGGATGGCGATATCGGAGACTATAATTACAGCCTTTCATCCAATATGGGAAATTTGTATTTGAATGATGAGGATAATTCCTATACTTTCCAAAAACTGCTGCACAAAAACAATGCTTCCAGAAACACGATCACGATAGCAGTCGATACAGGAGATGTGTTCATAGAGTTTGAGTGATCTTTCTATGCAGCGTCAGCCCTGACCGTACGGCAGAAAATAACGGAATCCGTCTGAAAAATGAAACAGCGGATTCCGTTTTCTCTTTTAAAAGCTTAAGCCTTATAGTTTGATTTGAATTTGATAAGTTTCCAGCCAATAGTTTACCTGCAGCATAAAGGCCAGCATCTGAGGACCCGCCATAAGCTGCCCATACCACGGTTTCCCATAATCGGAGGGGCTGTTTAAAAATGCATGGACTTTTTTTCTGTCCAATAGCGTGCGGACCGGAGCATTTGGCTCCGCAAGCACTTCCTTCAGACGATCCCCAAGCATTTTCTCATAATGGGGATCATACGTTTTTGGATAGGGGCTTTTCCTTCTCCAGAGAACGTCTTTTGGCAGCATTCCTTCTCCTGCATGGCGGAGAAGTCCTTTCACGATCCCTTCCGGGCATTTCATATGCCATGGCACATTAAATACATATTCCACAATGCGATGATCCGCAAGGGGAACTCTGGCTTCCAGACCATTATACATACTGGTGCGGTCCATACGGTCTAACAGGGTAACCATGAACCAGCGCAGATTCAAATATGCAATTTCCCGCCGCCGTTTTTCCTCCGGCGTATCCTCCGCCAGAAGAGGAGTCTCAGCGATCGTTTTCTCATAAGCTGCATGGGCATATTCTTCCATGTGCAGATCGGAAATCAGCGTATCCGATAAAAGTGCCTGTCGGGGTTCCATACTCATAGACCATGGAAAAGCATCGGTTTTAAAAGCCTTTTCACTGTGAAACCATGGATATCCACCAAAAATTTCATCCGCACATTCCCCGGTTAACGTTACTTTGTTGTAATCCGTTACCTGTGAGCAGAAATAGAGCATGGAGGATTCCACGTCCGCCATACATGGCAAATCTCTGGCATCCACCGCTTTATACAGGCAGTCAAGCTGATCCTGATTGGTGCATTCCAGAAAATGATGATCTGTTCCGGCAAAAGCAGCCATCTGTTCCACAAAGGGGCGGTCCTGACTGGGCTGAAAGGCATTGGATTTAAAATATTTGTTGTTATCCTTAAAGTCAAAGGAAAATGTATTTAAAACCTTTCCCTGTTTTTTCAATTCCTTTGCACAGATCGCGGTAACAAGACTGCTGTCCACGCCACCGGACAAAAAGGTGCTGATAGGGATATCTGAAAGCATCTGTTTCTTCACGGCATCTTCTAAAAGCCATGAGGTCTTTTCAATAGTCGTTTCCATAGAATCTTCATGGGGACGGCTTTCTAACTTCCAGTAAGCCTTTAAGGTACAGGAGGATTGACTGTAAGTCAGGCAATGTCCGGGAAGCACCTCAAGAACATCCTTAAAGACGCCTTTTCCGTAAGACTTTGCCGGACCTAAGGCAAAGATCTCGCAGAGACCGTCATGATCCAGTATAGGTTCTATTCCCGGATAGGAGAACAGGGCCTTAAGCTCCGATGAAAAGACAAGAGTATGATTCTTTACAGTATAAAATAATGGTTTAACGCCGAGACGATCCCGGAACAAGCAGATCTCCCGGGAGCGGGAGTCATAGATTGCAAACGCAAAAATACCATTCAGTTTTTTGACATAATCTTTTCCATGAAGCATATAACCGGTCAAAATGACTTCCGTATCACTTGTAGTGCAAAAGTCAGCGCCTTCTTTAAGCAGTTCATCTTTAAGCTCTCTCATATTATAAATCTCGCCATTGTAAACGATCGTGCATTCCCGGCCTGCCTCTTTTCTTGTCATAGGCTGCTGTCCGGTAACAAGATCAATGATCGTAAGCCGCACATGAGCAAGACCGCAAAGCGGCGTTAAGTATGTTCCCTCATCATCCGGGCCTCTTCGTTTTTGTCTGCGATTCATATCTTCCAGAATAAGCTGCCACTTCGGACGGTTTATCGTATAGTCTGCATTTGGGTTGAAAAAACCGGCAATTCCACACATATTCAATGCTCCTTTTCATAGATAAGTTGTTATATTAATGAACAAAAAAAATTTGCTGTTATACTTCATATGCCGGGGTCAGCCTATGAAAGGTCAATCATTTGCCGCCCCGGCTGACTGGTACAGCGTTCAAAAATCAACTGGCTTAATTACGCATGTACCAGACCTGAAAGTAAAATTCTGTACAGGCTCTGAAAGTAAATCAGTATATGACTGGCTGATATTGTTTGCCATTCAGAGCCGCTTCCAGAGAAGGAATCAAAAGCTCCGTATGAGCGATCATAGAATTCGGTTTCTTTTCAGGATTATCCTGTCCGAATGGAATAAAATAAATATTTTTCGCATTCAGAAGCAATCCGATATTTTTCATATTCATACCCAGGGCATCATTGGTAGATACGGATATAAGCAATGGCTTATTATTGCGAAGATGTGCCTTCGCAGCCATCAGTACCGGCGTGTCAGTGATACCGTTTGCCAGTTTTGCAATCGTGTTTCCTGTACATGGGAAAAGTACAAGTATATCCAACAGGCTTTTCGGACCGATAGGCTCCGCTTCAGAGATACTCATCATCGGTTTGATACCTGTAATTTCCTCGGCTTTTCTGACAAAGTCTTCCGCTTTTCCGAAACGACTGTCAATGGTCTGAGCGGCATCTGAAAAAATCGTCTGCACAATGGCTCCTTCGTCAGTCAGCTTCTTCAGTTCTTTAAACACCTTTTCATATGTGCAAAACGAGCCCGTAAAGGCTACGCCGATATTTTTTCCTTTTATAGACATAAATATTACTCCTTTAAAATTCTTTCAATCGTTTCTTTTACAGCCTTTGCCGATGAAGAGGGAGCGTATTTACCTGGTAATCCCAAACATAGTGCGGCATTTACTCCCAGCTTCCTGGCTGCAATATAATCTACTCCGCCAGGAGCCGATGCAATGTCAATGATCGTAACGGTACTTTTCATTCGTGAAAGAAGCCTGGCTGTCACAACAGGTGCCGGAATCGTATTAAAAATAAAATCAAAATTTCCGACACATGATTCAAATTCCTTTATTGTGCCGATCTGATCAGCAATAAGAGCTGCCTTCGCACGTTCGTCTTCCGGATCAGTAACCACATATACCTCACAAAACATCCCTTTCAGATATTGTGTGATCATAGAACCGCATTTTCCAAATCCTAACACTGCACAAGAGCTGTGATGAAGATAACAGGACTTCGCCTGATAGCCTCACAGACGGCTCCTTCTGCCGTAGCAATGCTGTTAAAAAACGGAAGCGACTCATCTTTCATTAAGTCAAAGACACGTACTCCCTTGCGTTCAGCTTGTTCCTTAAAGTTTTCCGGAACACATCCCGCAACAAAGGACTGTCCCTCCTGAAGCTCTGCTAAGATCCGTTCAGCAGGCAGATCCTCCTCAAAAGCAGATTGATTCAATCTATTTTTAGTTCCGCAAAAAGGAATTGGACATATGATACAAGGAGCGGAATTGCACATTTCTTCGATCGAAGAAGCTGCGGTAACAAATTCAGCAGAACAGTGACGTTCATCGGGTATCCCGCAAAGTGCATAGTATAAAACACGGTTTGCATGATGCGCAAGCTCTTCGACCAGATATACCTGACGCATATCGCCGCCAAGTACCGCATAATCGTAGTGTGAATATTTCATATAAGCTCCCGACAAAAAGAAATTTGATTTATCATATGCAAAGGACAGGAAGTCTGCCATTCCTGCAAAGAGTTGACAGATAGAGATTTTTCAAATGTCCAAAAGAGTATATGGTATTGCGATATTACCAAAGAAATTTCCAGGATGTTGTCGTTAAGAAAATACATACTTGAAGTTATTT
>CAZLZX010000080.1:0-11253 GCA_964564095.1 uncultured Eubacterium sp.
GTATCGTAATGATCGATATGGAGAAAGCAAAAGGAAACAAAGCTTTAGTAGATTCTTGCCCATACGGAGCAATTTACTACAATGAAGAGGCTGATGTACCGCAGAAATGTACAATGTGTGCACACCTTCTCGATGATCCGGATTGGATCCCAGGAATCCCAAGATGTGCTCATTCCTGCCCAACAAAAGCTCTGAAAGCTTTCAACCTTGAGCCGGAAGAAATGGAAGTTATGATCAAAACTGAAGGACTTGAAGTTTACAGACCAGAGCTTGGTACAGAGCCACACGTATTCTACAAAAACCTTCATAGATTTACAAAGAACTTCGTAGCAGCAGGCGTACTTGTTGATGGCGATTGCTATGAGAACGCTACAGCTACAATTAAGAAAGACGGAGAAATTGTTGAAATTCAGAAAACAAACTTCTTTGGCGATTTCAAATTTGACGGCTTAGATGATGGTAAATATGTAATTACAATCGAAGCAGCTGGCAACACCAAAGATATTGATGTTGAAATTGCAGGCAAATCTCTGAACCTTGACTTTATTGAATTTTAAAAAAATATAGTTAAGCTATGTGCCCATGCTGTCACAGGCATGGGCACAATTACTATAGTTACACTGTACATCTGACGTCTGATTCAGGACTTCGGTCAGTGCAGGTGCAGCTATGGAGATCCTGTTGATGCGGGCGACAGGTAAAGCGGCCGGGATGAAAACATCTTGTGAGAGCCTTTGAAAATGTTCCGTACTGTTGGTTATGGCGGTACAGGAAAACATGATAAGAAAACGTAAGGAGAAGAAGCATGAGCAAAATTGTAATTTTTAACGGAAGTCCAAGGAAAGATGGAAATACAGCCACAATTTTACAGATGATTGAGCGCGGTGCGAAGGAACACAATGCGCAAGTTAGTTCTTATACCTTATTTAAAATGAAAATGTCTGCCTGTCAGGGATGCTTTGGTTGTCGCATTAACGAAGGGGACTGCATGATAAAAGATGAGCTGACAAAAGCGATTGAGGAGTTAAAGACAGCGGATGCGATTGTTGTTGGTTCCCCTGTATATTTTATGCAGATTAATGGCATGACCAAAAATTTATATGATCGTTTATTCCCGTTAATGGGAGAAAATGCACAGCCACGTTTTGGTCAGAAAAAAATTGTGACTGTCTATACGCAGGAACTGGATGATCCACATATGTATGATACTTATTTTGACTTTCTGGCAGCAACTGCGTTTCCAAGCTTTGGATTTGTGGATGAGGATCGTATCATATGTGTAAATGGTAATAATCCGGAAACAGCAGAAAATAACATGAAGTTGAAACAACATGCGTATGATGTAGGTCGTATGCTGGCAAATATCAATAAATAAGAGGATGTTATGAAAGAATTAACGTATGATTTTCAAACGGCCAGAGAGAAAGTATTAGAATGTTGTTCTGTGCTGGGTACAGAAGAGGTGCCTATCGAAAAAGCCGCTGGCAGAGTTTTGGCGAATGATGTATTTGCTCAATATAATGTGCCTTTATTTGACAAATCGCCGTTAGATGGTTATGCTTTTGTAGCAGAGGATACCAGAGGAGTCAGTCGCGATAATCCCATAAGGTTAAATGTTGTGACGGAAATTGCGGCAGGATCGTATTCTTCTAAAACACTAAAAAATCGGAATGCTGTAAAAATTTTGACGGGTGCGCCTATACCTTCTGGTGCAACGGCTGTTTCAAAATATGAAGAGACAGAATTGAAAGACGGAGTCGTGACTCTGTTTCGGGAATACAGAGATCAGGAAAATATCATTAAAGCGGGAGAGGATATTGCAAAAGGCGATATTGTAGCTTCTGGGGGTACTTTAATAGAGGCTGCGGTGCATGGATCTTTGGCCTCTCAGGGGATTACGAAAGTGGAAGTATATAAAGAACCATTGATCGGCATTATCTCCCAGGGAAATGAATTATTGAATCCGGGGGATGAGCTTTCTCCCGGTAAGATATATAATACGAATCGTTATTTGATCTCTACCACTTTAAAGAGAGAACATATTTCTTCTATTTATTTGGGCAAAGCAAATGATGACGAAGCTGAAATATCCAGAATGCTGCTGGATGCATCCTGTGTATATGATGCGATCATTATGACAGGAGGCGTTTCAGTAGGTACTTATGACTATACAGAATCGGCAATGAAGCAGGCGGGAGCGAAGATTCTGGTAAACAAGATCAGAATGAAACCGGGGTCTGCCTGCTGTATCGGTATGTTGAATGATGTGCCGATATTCGGCCTATCTGGTAATCCGTCGGCGGCTATGACGACGTTTCATCTGGTAGCTTTGCCTGTGATTCGCTGGCTGGCTGGCAGGGAACATTATTTACCTGATAAGATCAAGGTAACATTGGGCAACGATTATCCCAAAAAGAGTCCGAACACCAGAATATTAAAGGGGAAGCTTTGCTTGGATGAAGGTATGGCGGTATTGGCCCTGAACGAGAAACAGGGAAATGGCATGGTAAGTGCTATGAAAGACGCAGAGGTATTTGCAGTGGTTCCGGCAGGAAGTGGAAAGCTGGAAAAAGGATGTCAGTTGGAAGCATATCTGCTGTAAGAATGGAGGCAAAAACAAATTATGAAACTGGAAAAATCGGAATATGTCAATTCAGGAATGACAACGAAGGAGATGATGGTTTACAGTCAGATCAAAGAGTCCATCCTGAATAATGAATTTGCACCTGGAACAGTTCTTGTGGAAAGAAAGCTGTCGGAAGCATATAATGTGAGCCGTTCGCCTGTCCGGTATGCGTTGCGTCAGTTGGCAAAGGAGGGTTTGCTGACAGATGAACCCGGGAAAGGAATTATTGTACCGATCTATACTCTGGAGGATATTCTGGAAGTATATGATTTGTTGGAAGTGCTTCAGGTATATGCGATTCAGGTTTCGCTGAAAAATTATGATATGATTGCAGATGCAACGCTGGGTCAGATCGTGGAACAGACAAAGAGAGCGATGAATGAGGAAGATCTCATCAAACGTATGGATTGGGATGTGAAGTTTCATGAGTTTATTATTCATCATGTTTCCAATAAACGTCTGGATATGATATTTGATCTCCTTGTGAATCAAAAGCGCAGGTTTGATATTACATCTTTCCATGATCCGGAGCATGGCGAAAAGACCACTGCACAGCATCAGAATATTTACGATGCTATTCTGGAACGTGATCTTGATCGATGCGTTGCGGCTATTAAGGAGCATATGCAATACTTGAAACAATATTATATTAATAAACTTGTAACAGGCAGGTACAATTTATAATGTTAGATGAAAAGCAGCTTATATTTTCGCAGGAATATGATCTTGGAGAAATTGTAACCTTTTATCTGTACCGGGAGGAGCAGGATGAAAAAGTCACTGTCTCCCTGTGTTATCAGTTTGGCGACAATCCAATGATCACATGCAAACGATTTTTTTATCCGGTATGTGCGGAACAGTACACAAGCCCATACCTTTCCTGGTATAATTTGATTTGCTGCAGTAATAATTATGGCCCCATTCCAGTAGTTGATTATATGAACAGTGCGGTACAGAACGGTAAGAAAGTGGCAGCTACCGTATATCCGAATACGGCATCTGATTATATGCAGATGGTGGCAGAATTAAGTCAGGATTATTATTGCTTTCCGTATCACACGAAAGAATACCAGTATATGCTTTTTGTGAGCAAAAAAGGAACATTGGCAGATTATTTTGATCTGAATCGGATTATGGAAGTATATCGTCAATGTGGTATTGAGCTGGATGAAGAAAAAATGAAATATTATTTCGGACAGGAGCTTTCCTGGTTTGGAAATGAAGAGGCATGTGATATTGAGATTCATTTCTGTACGGGAGATGAGAAGTTTGCTGTCGTAGGGCTTTTATTTGGTTATCCTATAGAGAGCACCATCGCATTGATCAAACGAGATATCGATATGTGTGAGTAACATATTCAATGGATGGATATTTTATATTTGGTATATCAGACTTATTCCTGTTTGAGATTACTAGAGAGTTTTTTAAAATTAATAAAATGGCAAATATATGTTATTCTAGGCTTGCCAATCTTTTTCGGAAACGGTTTGTTGTGTAATGCGGCATGCCGTTTCTATTTTTTTGCCCGTTTTGACAAAGTGATATAAAGCTGATAAACTATCGAAGAGCATTAAATTGGAGTAGTGCGCTTTAAAGGAAGTATTATGATACTATGAGTGAAAGGCAGGTGCGATCGTCGGATGAATTGTTATGCAAATATCATTATTGACATATCATTGGAAAAACTGGATCGTACCTTTCAGTACAGCGTACCGCTTGAAATGCGGCAGGACATTAAGCCGGGAATGCAGGTGGAGATTCCCTTTGGCAGGGGAAACAGGCTGACTACCGGATATGTGCTGGAACTGACAGATCAGGCAGCATTTGATCCTGCGAAATTAAAGGAAATTGTCAGATTGATTCCGGAGAGCATTACAGCGCCGAATCAGATGCTGGCGCTTGCCTCCTGGATCCGTACGAATTATGGCGGGACGATGAATCAGGCGCTTAAGACCGTGCTTCCGGTAAAACGAAAGGAAAATGAGAAGGAACGACGTGTTCTGGAGCTTGCCGTATCACTGGAGGAGGCCGGCGATATATTGAATGAACTGGAGAGAAAGCACCATACGGCAAGAGCCAGACTGCTGCAGGAATTGATTCGTAACGGTCGGATTCCTTATGAGACAGTGACGGGCAAGCTCAATGTGACGGCTGCAGTCATTCGCGCCATGGAAGAGAAGGGCATCCTGAAGGTCATTCGGTTCCGAAGCTATCGGAATCCGTTGAAAAGTCTGAAGAAAAATGGCAAGAGTTACCCCTTAAATGAATTTCAAAAAAGTATCGTAAATGACATCATAGCGAAGCAAAAGGTAGGGGATCATCGCCCTTGTTTGCTTCACGGTGTGACAGGCAGCGGAAAGACGGAAGTCTATCTGGAATTGATCGCCTCCGCAATCGAACAGGGGAAGCAGTCTATCGTATTAATACCGGAGATCGCTCTGACGTTTCAGACGGTAATGCGATTTTACAATCGTTTTGGAGAACGGGTTTCGATTCTGAATTCCAGAATGTCTGCCGGAGAACGGTATGATCAATATGAACGGGCCGGGAAGGGCGAGCTGGATGTGATCATAGGTCCCAGATCAGCGTTGTTTACACCGTTTTCCAATATTGGTTATATTATTATTGATGAAGAACATGAGGCTTCTTATAAGAGCGAAACAGTGCCCCGTTACCATGCAAGAGAGACAGCCATCTTCAGGGCATCTCAGTGCGGCGGATGTGTGGTGCTTGGGTCAGCGACTCCATCGGTAGAAAGCTACCAAAGGGCAAAGCAGGGCGAGTTTCATCTGTATGAAATGAAAGAGAGAATTGAACATCGTCCGATGCCGAAGGTGTATGTGGAGGATCTCAGGGAAGAATTAAGACTTGGAAACAGGTCTGTGTTAAGCGACAGATTGCGTCGGCTGATGGAAGACCGCCTGGAAAAAAAAGAACAAATCATGCTGTTTATTAACCGGCGCGGAGTGGCGGGGTTTGTTTCCTGCCGTTCCTGTGGGCATGTGATCAAATGCCCTCACTGTGATGTGTCGTTGAGTCTTCATAAGAACCAACGGATGGTCTGTCATTATTGTGGCTATGAAGAGCCGGCCGTAAAAGCATGTCCAAAGTGCGGTTCCAAGATGATAGGAACATTTAAAGCCGGAACACAGAAGATAGAAAGTTATTTGAAGGAGCAGTTTCCTCAGGCGAGGGTGCTGCGAATGGATTTTGATACAACGAGGCAGAAGGACAGTTATGAAAAAATATTGTCGGCCTTTGCCAACCGGGAGGCTGATATATTGGTGGGGACACAGATGATCGTAAAGGGTCATGATTTCCCATATGTAACGTTGGTAGGAGTATTGGCAGCGGATCTGTCGCTGCATGTGCCGGATTATCGTGCTGCGGAGCGGACATTTCAGTTATTGACGCAGGCAGCAGGCAGAGCGGGCCGGGGAAAATACCCGGGGGAAGTGGTCATTCAGACGTATCAGCCGGAGCACTACAGCATCCGGACCGCAAAGGAACAGGATTATCAGGCTTTTTTTGAACAGGAGATATCCTTTCGGAAGCTTCTGCGGTATCCACCGGTGTGGAATATGCTGGTAGTACATATTGCGGCTCCTGTTTATGAGGATGCACAGTGGATCGCAGACCGGATGCATGAAGAAGTCCTTTCTTATCAGAAACATGATTTTGATGAAACCGATGTTACAGGGCAAAATATGAAAGAACCGTATCCGGTAAAGCCGGGGAGGGAGCACGCATGTGGTCAGAGGAGACGGCTTCAGATGATCGGTCCGGCAGATGCAGGGATCGCTAAAATAAATGATATTTATAAAAAAGTTATTTATTTAAAATGTGCAGACTATTCTCTGTTGATAAAGATCAAAGATCTGCTGGAGAAGGAGCTTCAGAGTGAGCAGCGTTATTTAAAAGGAACCGTGCAGTTTGACTTTAATCCCATGGGCGGATTTTAAAAAAACGTGATCATTGTAAGGCGCTGATATGAGATTTGTATAAAAATGAAATAAAATTTGAGATAAAAGATAATATAAATTTGAGAAAGATTTGAGAGATATTTGGGAGGAATGAAACGATGGCGTTGAGAGAGATTCGTATTTTAGGAGATGATGTTTTAAAAAAGGTATGCAGACCGGTAAAGGAAGTTACACCTCGGATCAAAGAGCTGATTTCCGATATGCTGGAGACAATGTATGAGGCAAATGGCGTAGGTCTGGCAGCGCCGCAGGTTGGCGTACTGCGAAGAATCGTAGTCATCGATATAGGAGAAGGTCCGATCGTTATGATAAATCCTGAAATTGTGGAAACGTCAGGTTCCCAGACCGGAGAGGAAGGCTGCTTAAGTTTTCCTGGAAAAAGCGGTGTGGTTACAAGACCGAACTATGTGAAGGCACGGTTCTATGGCGAGGATATGGAGCTGTATGAGATTGAAGGGGAAGAGCTGCTGGCTCGCGCGATCTGTCATGAGACGGATCATTTGGACGGACACATGTATGTGGAAAAAGTAGAAGGAGAAATCCATGATGTAAACTATGCGGAACCGGAAGAGGAAGATGACGGGGAGGAAGCAGAAGAATAGTCAGATGTGAGATGTTTATGACAGGTATGGCGCAACACTCTGTGGCGGAGGAAGCAGTTGACATATATGGCAGAAAGGAACGGGATGATCGTATGAGAATTATTTTTATGGGAACGCCGGATTTTGCGGTGGGAACCTTTGAAGCGCTGATCGAAGCAGGACATGATGTGGTTCTGGCGGTAACGCAGCCGGATAAACCGAAGGGCAGAGGCAAGGCAATGCAGTTTCCTCCGGTCAAGGAGGCTGCGCTGGAGCATGGCATCGAGGTGTTTCAGCCGGGCCGGATTCGCGAACCGGAATGCGTGGAGTATTTAAGAAGCTATCATGCAGATATTATCATTGTAGCTGCCTTTGGACAAATTTTACCAAAGGAAATTCTGACGATGCCTGAATATGGCTGTGTCAATGTACATGCGTCTTTATTGCCGAAATACCGGGGAGCAGCGCCGATTCAGTGGGCAGTAATAAACGGAGAGAAGGTTACCGGTGTGACGACGATGAGAATGGACGAGGGACTGGACACCGGAGATATGATTATGAAGGCAGAGGTCCTTCTGGATGAAAATGAGACAGGAGGAAGTCTTTTTGATAAATTGAGTGTGGAAGGCGCAAAGCTTTGTGTAAAAACGGTTGCGGCGATAGCTGACGGCAGTGCGGTCTACACACCTCAGGATCATGAAGCGGCAACGCTTACGAAGATGATCAAAAAACAGTTTGGAAATATTGACTGGACAAAAACAGCCGCGCAGATCGAGTGTCTGGTCCGCGGTTTAAATCCATGGCCCAGTGCATATACTAAGCTGAATGGGAAAACATTAAAGATATGGAGCGCCCGGGTAGTACCGGAGGATACCGAAGAGAAGCCGGGCACGGTTACTGCGGTCAGCGGAAAGGATATCCGCGTGCAGACCGGCAGCGGACAGCTTCTTTTGCAGGAAGTGCAGTTGGAAGGTAAGAAGCGGATGCTGACGGATGCATTTTTAAGAGGTTATGCCGTAGAGACAGGAACCATATTGAAACAGGAAGGAATGTGAGAATATGCCATATTATGGATACGGTTTTGGGTATGGATATGGAATGACATATGCGTGGACCTATTTGCTTGTTATCATCGGAGTCATTATCTGCCTTATGGCGTCAGCCAGAGTGAAGTCAACCTATAACAGATTTTCTTCTGTGCGTAGTATGTCGGGAATGACAGGAGCAGATGCTGCCGGCAGGATTTTGGCAGACGCAGGGATACGGGATGTACAGATACAGCATGTTTCCGGGAATCTGACAGATCATTATGATCCGAGATCGAAAGTTCTGAGACTTTCTGACAGCGTGTATCATTCCACGTCTGTAGCAGCGATCGGTGTAGCGGCTCATGAGTGCGGACATGCGATCCAGCATCAAAAGAATTATGCGCCGCTGCGTCTTCGGGGAGCTTTTGTGCCGGTGGCAAACTTTGGCTCTACGATGGCATGGCCGTTGATCGTTATTGGTCTGTTTTTAAATGGAAGAGTATTTATTTTAACAGGGATTTTGTTTTTCTCCTTTGCAGTGCTGTTTCAGATCATTACACTACCCGTAGAGTTTAATGCGTCCAGACGGGCAATGAGGATTCTGGAAAAAACAGGGATTCTTGGAAGTCAGGAGCTGCCTATGACCGGCAAGGTATTACGGGCGGCGGCAATGACTTACGTGGCAAGTGCGGCATCCGGTATTTTGCAGCTGCTGCGTCTGCTGATACTATATGGAGGAAGACGGGATGAGTGATTCTGTCAATACAAGAGAGCTGATACTTGGCATTTTAATGGAAGTGACCGGAGGCAAAACGTACAGTCATATTGCCCTTCGGAATGTGCTGGATAAATACCGGTATCTGCCGAAACAGGAACGGGCGTTTATCTCCAGGGTCAGCGAGGGTACGTTGGAACGGATGATAGAGCTTGACTATATTATCAATCAGTTTTCAAAGACAAAGGTAAATAAAATGAAACCGGCTATTCGGAACATTTTGCGGATGGGCGTCTATCAGTTGAAATATATGGATTCGGTTCCGGCAAGTGCGGCCTGCAATGAAGCGGTCAAGCTTGCTGTGCGAAAGGGGTTTAGCGGACTGAAAGGGTTTGTCAACGGCGTGATGAGAACTGTCAGCCGGAATCTGGATCAGATAGCTCTGCCGGATGAAAGGAAGGAGCCGCAGATGCATTTGTCCGTGACGTACTCCATGCCGCTCTGGATTGTGGAGATGTGGACGGAAACGTATGGCTATGAAAAAACGAAGCAGATGTGTGAGGCATTTCTGGCGCCGTCTGTTATGTCTGTCCGGACAAATCAGCAGTTGACGACACCGGAGGAGCTGAAAGAGAAGCTTGAGCAAGAGGGCGTGACCGTGGAACAAAATCCGGCTCTTCCCTATGCGTTTTTCCTGTCAGGTTACGATGCTCTGGATGAATTGGAATCCTTTGAACAGGGACTGTTTTATGTACAGGACACGGCATCCATGTATGTGGCGGAAAGGGCTGAGGTACGGCCGGGAGCCTATATTATTGATGTCTGTGCAGCGCCTGGCGGCAAGAGCGTTCATTTGGCAGAAAAACTGCAGGGTACCGGTATGGTGGAGGCCAGAGATCTGACGGAATATAAGGTGGATCTGATCGAGGAAAATATCGAGCGGTGCCGTCTGACAAATATGCGGGCTGTGCAGCAGGACGCCACCGTATTGGACGCTGTTTCTGTGGAAAAAGCGGACATTCTTATTGCGGATCTGCCCTGCTCCGGACTGGGCGTCATAGGCAGAAAGCCGGATATCCGGTATCGTATGAATCAGGAGACGATAGGGGAGCTTTCGGCATTGCAGAGAGAAATCTTAGGGGTTGTGCAGAAATATGTAAAACCAGGGGGAACATTACTTTACAGCACATGCACCGTCAGCAGGAAAGAAAATGAAGAGAATGCCAATTGGTTTACGGAGGAATTTCCGGAATTTCGTCTGGAGTCCATGGAGCAGATGTATCCGGGGGTGCATCAGACGGATGGTTTTTTCATTGCTAAATTTATTAAAGGAAAACGGGGAGAATGAACAAAAGGGATATTAAGTCGCTGACACAAAGGGAGCTGAAGGGCTTTATGGCAGATCTGGGGGAGAAGCCGTTTCGGGCGAAGCAGATTTATCAGTGGCTGCATGAAAAACAGGTGTCATCCTTTGATGAGATGACCAATATATCGGAGAAGCTTCGGGAGACATTGAAGGATACTTGTACGTTAACAGCGCTGAAGCCGGTAACGGTGCAGACTTCCGGACAGGATGGTACAAAAAAGTATTTGTTTGAGCTTCCGGACGGTAATATGGTAGAAAGTGTGCTGATGCGCTATAAACATGGAAATTCCGTCTGTATTTCCTCTCAGGCAGGATGTCGTATGGGATGTCGGTTTTGCGCCTCCACACTGGATGGGCTGGTGCGCAGTCTGACACCGGCTGAAATGCTGGAGCAGATTTACCGGATCGGGCAGGACATTGGAGAGCGTATTTCCAATGTGGTGGTTATGGGAACCGGAGAACCCCTGGACAATTATGATAATCTGCTGAAGTTTATCACGATGCTTAACAGCGAAGATGGATTACATATCAGTCAGAGAAATCTTACGATTTCCACCTGCGGACTGGTGCCGCAGATGCGCCGGCTGGCGGAGGAAAAGCTTCAGATCACATTGGCATTGTCCCTGCATGCTCCTACGCAGGAAAAGCGGGAGAAGCTGATGCCCGTGGCGAAAGCATATCATTTACCAGAAGTCATAGAGGCATGCCGGTATTATTTTGAACAGACCGGAAGAAGGATCACTTTTGAATACAGTCTGGTGGCAGGGGTCAATGATTCCGGACAGGATGCCAGAGAGCTGGCTTCTCTGGTTCGCGGATTGAACTGTCATATTAATCTGATCCCGGTAAACCCCATTAAGGAGAGAGATTATAGTCAGCCAGACGCAAAAGCAGTCCGGGATTTTCAAAATAAACTTGAAAAATGTGGAATAAATGTTACTATTAGAAGGGAAA
>CAZLZX010000081.1:0-11142 GCA_964564095.1 uncultured Eubacterium sp.
GTGCGAAAGGTTAATTTTGAAAATAAAAATGATCGGAAAGGAAAAGTAAAATGTTGGAATCAAATTGTAATGAGACAATAGATTTGTCCTATGCGCCGATTGGTGTATTTGACTCCGGTGTAGGAGGTCTTACCGTTGCACGGGAGATCATGCGTCAGCTTCCAAATGAGAGAATTGTATATTTTGGGGATACTGCCAGAGTGCCTTATGGCAGCAAATCGCAGGAAACCATTATCCGCTTTTCCAGACAGATTATCAGATTTTTAAAGACAAAGGGTGTAAAAGCGCTGGTGGTGGCATGTAATACGGCCAGCGCCCTTGCCCTTGAGGAAATACGTCCGGAGCTTGACCTTCCTATCATCGGTGTGCTGAAGCCGGGGGCGAGGGTAGCGGCGGAAGCGACCAGAAACGGTAAGATCGGCGTGATTGCAACGGAGAGTACCATTGCCAGCCAGTTATATACAAAAGTAATCCAGTCTCATTGTCCCCATGCACAGGTGCTTGGAAAACCATGTCCCCTGTTTGTTCCCTTGGTAGAGGAGGGATGGATGAAAGATCCGGTAACCGTAGAGGTGGCGAACCGTTATCTGGAACCCCTCAAGGAATCCGGTATCGATACGCTGATTATGGGATGTACGCACTATCCGTTGCTTCGTTCTACGATCCGCCAGATCATGGGAGATGCGGTAACGTTGGTAAATCCGGCTTATGAGACGGCATTGGAGTTAAAAAAACTGCTTGAAAAAAATCATATTTTAAATGATGGAAATTGTATTCCGGAGGGACCGGTGCATCAGTTCTATGTCAGTGATGCGGCGGAGAAGTTTCGCAAATTTGCAAATTCTATTTTACCTTATGGGATTGATACGACACAACTGATACATATTGAAGAGTATTAAAGTGATACATATTGAGGAGTATGAAAGATGACAAAAGACGTACTGGTATCCATCAGCGGCCTTCAGTTTATAGATGATCAGGATCAGGCTCATCCCATCGAACTGATCACACCCGGCGAATATTATTGCCGGAATGGAAAGCACTATATTTTGTATGACGAGGTAATGGAAGGCTTTGAGGGTGTGACGAAAAACAGGATAAAGATACAGGATAATTGTCTGGATATTACCAAAAAGGGTATTTCAAATGTACACATGGTGTTTGAAAAAAATAAGAAAAACATGACTTGTTATGAGACGCCTTTCGGGAATCTGATGCTTGGAATCAATGCCAATCAAATTGATTTTAAACAGACAGAGGATTCGATTGATGTCAGTGTGAATTATGTATTGGATGTCAATTATGAGCCGTTGGCGGATTGTCAGATACAGATCAATGTGACGTCAAAGGGGGCAGGAAATTTCAGCCTGTCATCTGCTGAAAGGTAGTTTTTGAGGATGCATTATGAATATCAGTGATTTTATAATCATACCTTATAAATTAAGAAGGACATGCGTGCGAGCTGGTAAAACAGCTGACATGCATGTCCTTCTTTATGACAAAAGATCCGTCTGTCAATGCAAAATCTATTGTCTGATAAAATAATATTATCTTTCTCCCATAAGCTTTGCCAGAAAACCTTTTTTCTTAACCGGCTTTTCGATCGGTCCGCGGATACCTCTGATATCTGTGATGTAAAGACCGCTGATAGTAGCTTTGATCTCTTTCTTTAAAGGAATCTCGTCAAATATTTCCTGCTCTGCGATGAAAAGCATGATCTTTGGTCCGACTTTGGCTTTTACGACAGGTACTTTGGAGCGGCGCAGATATTTCGGCGTCTGGTCAATGACCTGCTGCGGAAGACCGGAATCTTTGATGCGGAGTTTCTTTTTGTCAATAACCAGCATGGAAATACTCTGTTTCATGCTCTCTATGGTTTCCTGCTGTTCTTCACGCTTTTTCTGCTGTTTTTTCCCCAGGAAGTAGAAAACGAGCAGTACAACGACTACAACAGCACATGTAATAATCAATGCGATAATCGATTTATTCAATGAAATACCTCCCTTATTTGTTTTCAATATCCGAATAATTGTAACATTGTTTATCTTAAAAATCAATACACTCTTCCTTTTTGTGTTATTAACTTGTGATAATGTCACCTTGGAGACCTTACTTCTGGTGCTGAGTCCCTCATGTATAAAACTATTAGATAATTTGAAAATTTTGTTGCTGCTCTGGGCACCGGTTTCGGGTATAGTACCCACCTACCGTTTACCGACGAAATATAACCGAATACCGAAAATTTAAGACGGGACATTGTTGTTTGTGTATAATGTAGACGTCGGAGGTGATATGAAATGATTTTCAAGCTGCAAATTGATATGAATTGCGAAGAAGAAGTAAACGCAACTGTGCATAAGCGAACGCCTCTTATCGATGAGATAGAGAAACTTGTGTTGCAGGAAAATATTACAGATAAGATACCGGGCTATGATGAAGACGAAATAATGATGCTCGATATAAGTCAGGTGGAATGCTTCTATGTGGAATCAGATAAGACATACGCCAGCTATATAGCCGGTAAGAGATATCTTATTAAAAAGAGACTTTACGAGCTGGAGAATGTTCTGCCTGCGGACTTTGAAAGAATCAATAAGTCAGCGATAGCTAATTGGAAGAGCATTTCAAAATTTAAGGTACAGTTATCTGGAGCAGTGGATGTTGTCTTTAAGAACGGGTACACAGATTATATTTCCAGAAGATGTTTTGCGGAACTTAAAAGGAGGTATGGATTATGAAGAAGCTTATAAAGGATTTTTGCTTGAGAGGAATGATGTTTGCTTGGGCCGGACCTGTGATTTCAGCTATTGTGTGGATGTGTCTTAAAAGAGCGGGTGCGGTTACCGATTTAGCAGTCAATGAGGTAGCTCTTGGAATTATTTCGACAACGATTCTGGCATTTATTGCCGCAGGCGTATCTATTGTATACCAGATCGAGAATTTACCAAAAGCATTTGCCGGGCTGCTTCAGGCTGCTGTTTTGTATATCGATTATTTAGGATTTTATTTGCTTAATGGTTGGATTCCGCTGAATAAAATATGGGTTTTTACTGTAATATTCGCAGTTGGATTTGTAGCGATTTGGTTTAGCATCTATATTTCAATCCGAATCAAAATCAACAAAATAAATAAAATGATCGGAAAGGGAGATTAAAATTCAATGCGCATATAATCTCAAGTTGAAAAAGTGATGCAAACGAAGGATAGAAATTCAATATTTGTTTTGTTTCCATAGTGTTCTACCTCATAATATGTAAAATTAAAAGCTGCCAGGTTATCAGTTTTTTTCTATAAGCAACGGATACACTCTTCCTTTTTGTACAAAATTGTGTTATCTTATAAAAGTGTGGTTTTTGAAATTTGATAATATCTGACACATACCTTTTCTGCCGATTATATTCAGAATAGAGGGTTAAGTGTACATGGTAATGACAAAAAAGCAGAGAGGAAAAATTGTGTAGTAGAAAGGAAACAACAATGAAGAAAAAATTAGTGATTTTGTTGGCTGCAGCTATGGCGGCATCTGTGATGCTTGGCGGCTGCGGAGACAAAGAAGCTGAGACAGGGTCCAGCGTGTCATCTGAAGCGCAGGAGCCTGAAACGTATACAGCAAAGGAAATGCTGGAAAGCACTGATTATGATGTGAAGGATTATGTGAAGCTTGGCAAATATAAAAAGATCAGTGTTGAAGTTGATAAGTCCTATGAGGTAACCGATGAAAATCTGGCAAAAGCGGCAAATGAGATTATCTCCCAGGTGCCTTATTATGTAGAGACGGAAGAGGCGGCGCAGGACGCAGACAAAGTAAATATTGATTATGTAGGTACGATGGATGGCGAAGAATTTGACGGAGGAAGCGCCGAAGGCGCAGATCTGATCTTGGGCTCCGGCTCTTTCATTGACGGATTTGAGTCCGGTCTTGTAGGACATAAAGCGGGAGAGAATGTTACTTTGGATCTTACATTCCCGGATCCATATGAAAATAATACGGATTTTTCCGGTAAAGCAGTTACATTTGAAGTGACGATTAACAGCGTATCACATCCAACAGAAATGACCTATGAAGATATTACGGACGATTATATTGCACAGGGATTTGGAACCGGATACGGTATTACCACAGTAGCTGCATTTAATGAACAGATGAATAACAGTCTGGAAAATCAGCACGATGTGCAGGTTCAGAAGGCATATCTTGAAAAGCTGGTGGAGGAATCGGAGGTTACACTTCCGGATGGATTGTTGGATGAGCGCATCCAGCAGACAATGGATTCTTTGCAGAAAAGCTGTGAGCAGTACAGCATGGAATTAGAAGATTATATTGAAAATTATTATGGACAGTCTCTTGATGAATATAAAAAAGGGCTGGAAGAAGATCTGACAACGAGTCTTCGGGAAGAACTTGTGCTGGAAGCGCTGGTTGATGAATTAAAGGTAGAAGTAGCGTCTGATGAATTTAATTCCTTTGTATCTTATTTTGCAACGCAGTATAGTATGACTTCAGACCAGTTTATAGAAGAGTGTGGTGGAAAAGATTATCTGATCTTAAATTATGCAGAGTATTATGTTGCATTGGAAGAAGCTGCTGAGTATGCAGAGGTTTCTTATGTAGATATGCCGGATGAAGATACGGCTGATGATACACAGACGGATGAGGACAGTACAGCAGAATAGTTTGTGACGTGAGTTGTACAGTGCAGCGTTTTCCTGGAACAATAAAAGGAAGACTCACTGTAGAAAAATGACGGGGGAAAATGCATACGAATGAAAGAATGATGTTTCATTGTGTATGATATGTAGAATTTTCCCCCGTTTTTTTATAATATAAATGATAAGAGAAATAAGTCTTGTTATAATATAAATGATGAGAGAAATGGTTTGGTTGTAATATAAATGATGAGAGAAATGAGTTTGGTTGTAATATAAACGATGAGAGAAATGAGTTTGGTTGTAATATAAATGATAAGTAAAATGCAGCTCTTCTTATAGTCTGGTAATATGTTAAAGATAGCTGTTTTACTGGTAACCGGATGACTGATATGGAATGGGACAGATGATCAATTACAGGATAAGGATACAATACGATGGCACCCGATATCGGGGATGGCAGAGGCAAAAAAATACGGATCAGACGATTCAGGGAAAAATAGAATCGATTTTGGCCAGACAGTTTGGGAGAAATATTGAGATTGATGGTTCTGGAAGGACAGATGCGGGGGTACATGCCCGGGGACAAGTAGCGAATTTCAGGCTCCATGAAGCGGAGACGGATATTTTTGAAGGGAATCCCAAGCAACTTTTAAAGATCATAAATGAGTATCTGCCGGAAGATATTGCGGTTCTGGAGATCAAAGAGGCCTCGGATCGGTTTCACAGCCGGCTGAACGCTACTGAAAAGACATATATTTATCGCATCTGGAACAGTGATATTCCCAATATATTTGATAGAAAATATATAAGTCCGATAACCAGAGAACTTGATTTGCAGCAGATGCGCCGTGGGGCGGAATATTTGATGGGAACCCATGACTTTGCTGCCTTTTGTGGAAATGCAAGGATGAAAAAGTCTACGGTTCGGACAATTTATGAGATAGAGATAACCCGGATCGGGGCAGAGGTACGCATCCGCTACCGGGGCAATGGATTTTTGCAAAATATGGTTCGGATCGTGACGGGTACTTTGGTAGAAGTGGGAACAGGAGAACGGGCAGCAGAGGATATAAAAGATATTCTGGAATCCGGGCAGAGAAACCGTGCGGGCATGATGATGCCGGCACAGGGGTTGATCCTGTGGGAAGTGAAGTACGATTAAAGAAAGAAGATTGATCCTGTGGAAAGTGAAGTACGATTAAAGAAAGAAGATTAATCCCGTGAGAAGTAGAGTACGATGAAAGAAAATTAGTGCTGTGGGAAGCACAGGACGATGAAAGAAGATTAGTGCTGCGGGAAGCGCAGTATAATGAAAGAAGATTGGTGTTGTGGAAAGTGAAGTGCGATTAAGAAAAGAAAAATGGGTTGTTGCCGGAAAAAGGGCAGACTTTAAAGCTATTGGGAAAAGATTTCAGATAGATCCGGTTATTGCAAGGATTATCAGGAACAGAGATCTGACAGAACCAGAGCAGATAGAAATGTACCTTTACGGCGGAATAGATAGTCTTTATGATCCTCATCTTTTGAAGGATGCGGACCGTGCAGCGAAAATAATAAAAGAAAAAATAGAAAATCATAAGAAAATCAGAATTATTGGAGATTATGATATAGATGGTGTGCAGGCAACATACATTTTGCTGAAAGCGCTGACCCGATGCGGGGCTTTGGTGGATACTGTGATACCCGACCGTATGAAAGACGGCTATGGAATCAATGAAAATCTGATTTCTCAGGCGAAAGAAGCAGGCATTGATACGATACTGACCTGCGATAATGGCATTGCGGCTGCGGAGCCGGTTCGTCAGGCAAGGGAAATGGGAATGACCGTCATAGTAACGGATCATCATGACATACCGGCGGTTCCCGTGGAGGCGGATGCGGTCATCAATCCGAAGCAGAAGGATTGTGCGTATCCTTTTTCGGGACTTTGCGGTGCGGCGGTGGCATTTAAGTTCGTACAGGTACTTTATGAACGGATGGGAGTTCCGATAAAGGAGGCTGATGTTTTTATAGAAAATGCAGGATTTGCTACGGTTGGCGATGTGATGGACCTGCAGGATGAAAACCGGATATTAGTAAAGACCGGGCTGTCCATGTTGAATCGGACAGAAAATCTGGGTATGAAAGCATTGATCCTGCAAAATGAACTGACACCGGGAACCTTGAAGGCTTATCATATCGGTTTTAAGATAGGTCCCTGTCTGAATGCCAGCGGCCGTCTGGATACCGCGAAGCGGGCATTGAAGCTTTTATTGTGTGAAAATGTGATCGAAGCGGGAGCATTGGCGGCGGAGCTGACCTCGCTAAATGAAGAGCGAAAGGATATGACAGCGCTGGCATTGGCGGATGCATTGGAGGTTATTGAAAGGGAAGGCATGGAAGAGGACAAGGTGTTGGTTATCTTTTTGCCGGAATGCCATGAAAGTCTGGCGGGGATCGTGGCAGGCAGGGTCAGAGAGCAGTTTAACCGTCCCGCATTTGTGATTACCCGGGGGGAGCAAAGCGCCAAAGGTTCAGGTCGTTCTGTGGAGTGTTATTCCATGTTTGAGGAATTATCTAAATGCAGTGATCTCTTTATAAAATTTGGCGGTCATCCTATGGCAGCAGGTTTTTCCCTGGAGGAGAAGCTGATTCCGGAGCTTCGGAAACGATTGAATGCAGGCACAACTGTGACATGGGAAGAGCTGACGCCGAAGATCGTGATCGATGTACCTATGCCGGTGGACTATATTACAAAAGAGTTGGTTCGGCAGATGGAGCTTTTAGAGCCTTTTGGAAAAAGCAATGAAAAGCCTGTATTTGCAGACCGGAATCTGGCGATCTGTTCTGTACGGATTTTGGGCAAGGAGCGGAATGTAGTGCGCCTGCGATTGAAAAGTGAACACGAAACAGCAATAGATGCGGTATATTTTGGAAATCCGATGAATTTGCAGTTATCGATAGCAGAAAAATATGGTAATGTAATAGCAGAACAGATTATGGATGGCGGATGTGTGCCGGAGGTAAAGATGCATTTTACATATTATCCGGAAATTAACAGTTATCAGGGAATGGAAAGCCTGCAGCTCCGTATTACCGGATTTTGCTAATGCGGGGATGTGAAAATCGGCGCTGTGCAAGCAATAAGTGAAAAGGAAATGTAAAAATAATGTGCTTGCGGAAATTGTCTGGCTTTGAAAGGAGGAAACGGTATGAAAGGAATTTGGAAAAAAGGGTTATGCGGTGTGCTGGCAGCAGCGATGGCATTGAGTGTCGGAATGACTGCGTTTGCTGATGAAGCGCAGGATGTGCAGGGCAGTATCACAGAGGATGAGGTAGTTGTCACAGATAAGGACAAACCATATCTGGCTCTGGGAAGTAACCTGACAGCAGAACAGCAGGCAACTGTGCTGGATCTGCTGGGCGTGGACGGCGATAAGCTGGATGAATATGATGTGGTGTATATTACCAATGATCAGGAGCATGAGTATCTGGACTCCTACATTTCTTCGGATAAGATAGGAACAAAATCATTGTCTTCCGTTGTGGTCATTCAGGGAAAGAAAGGCAGCGGAGTAAATGTTACGACCAAAAATATCAATTACTGCACGACAGGTATGTATGAAAATGCCATGGTAACGGCAGGGATCGAGGATGCGGAAGCTATTGTGGCGGCTCCCTTTGAAATATCAGGAACGGCAGCCTTGATCGGCGTCATTGAAGCGTATTCCGTTATGACAGGAGAGGATATTGACGAAGAAAATATTGATGCGGCTTTAAATGAGATGGTTATTACCGGAGAGATCAAAGACAACAGCGGCGGCGACGAGGAGATCGAAGGTATGATCGCTTATCTGAAAGAGAAGGTTGTGGATCAGGATCTCACTGATGAGGAGCTTGAGGGAGTCATAGATGATGCTCAGGAAAAATTCAATATCTCACTGACAGATGAGGAGATACAGCAGTTAAAGGATTTGCTGGCAAAGATCAGCAAACTGGATCTGGATGTGGACAGTCTGAAAAATCAGGCTCAGGCGATCTATGACAAGCTTTCCTCCATGGGATTTGACATTGATACGGATGAGCTGGCATCCAAAGCTCAGGGATTTTTTGCAAGACTGATCCAGGCAATCAAAGATTTCTTCGCTGGGCTTGGAAAGTGATATTAAAATAGAAAGCGCTTTGCCGGCCATGGCGGGCAGCAATATTGTAAAGGTAAGTGAGAGGTTGACATGGAAGCTTACAGCGGTTTTGCGGAGGTATATGACTGCTTTATGGACAATGTTCCTTATGAAGCATGGTGTGAATATCTCTGCGGGATTTTAAAAGAGCAGGGTATCACAGAGGGCCTGGTGCTGGAGCTGGGCTGCGGCACAGGAAAAATGACGCGGCTGCTGAAGCAGCAGGGCTATGATATGATCGGTGTTGACATGTCTGAGGAGATGCTTGGTATCGCCGGACAGCAGGATGCGGATGGTATTTTGTATTTGCTGCAGGATATGCGGGAATTTGAGCTATACGGTACGGTGCGGGCTGTAGTCAGTGTTTGCGACAGCATGAATTATATTCTGGAGGAAGAGGAACTTTTGACTGTTTTTCGGCTGGTAAATAACTATCTGGACCCCGGCGGTATCTTTATCTTTGACATGAACACAGTGTATAAATATGTGGAAGAGCTTGGCACACAGACAATCTGTGAAAACAGAGAGGAAGCAAGCTTTATCTGGGACAATTATTTTGATGAAGAGTCTATGATCAATGAATATGATCTGACGCTTTTTGTAGAGGAAAAAGAGGGCTTGTATCGTAAGTATCAGGAGCTTCATTATCAGAGGGCATATGAAATCGGGACGATAAAAAATTTGCTTGCGGAGTCGGGTATGGAGCTGATCGCCGTATATGGCGAGGACACGAAGGAAGCGCCGAAGCCAGACTGCGGCAGAGTATATTTTGTTGTTCGGGAACATGGAAAGTAGATAGCTGGACGGAAAAGCAGGTTTATCTATATTTGTATGCGAAAATGCGGACAAACTGACAGATATGAGTAATAAATCGGAAAGTTGGTAAAATAAGATGTGTGATACAGAAAATAAAAGTCAAATATGCGATACGGAAAATAAAAGTCAGATATATGATGCAGGAAATAAAAGCCAGATATGTGATACGGAAAATAAAAGTCAGATATGTGATGCAGGAAATAAAAGCCAGATATGCGATGCAGAAAAGGAATATAGCGACTATATCGTAAGGGCTACGGCTGCGGACAATTCCATTCGTGCTTTTGCCATTACCTCTAAAAATCTGGTGGAGGAAGGGCGTAAGCATCATAATACAAGCCCGGTAGTAACCGCAGCTCTTGGCAGGCTGATGTCCGGAGCTGTCATGATGGGTGCTATGATGAAGGGCGATAATGATCTGCTGACGATTCAGGTCAAATCCGGCGGACCTATGCGGGGGATGACGGTAACGGCAGATTCTTTGGGACATGTAAAAGGATATCCTGTCGTGTCTGATGTACATCTTCCTGCAAATGCAAAGGGAAAGCTGGATGTGGCAGGCACTGTGGGCGTGGGCATCATGAATGTGATCAAGGACATGGGCTTAAAGGAGCCATATGTGGGACAGATCGCATTGCAGACCAGTGAGATCGCAGAAGATCTTACCTATTATTTTGCCACTTCCGAGCAGGTCCCGTCCGCAGTAGGACTTGGCGTGCTGGTAGACAAAGACGGCAGTGTGAAGCAGGCAGGCGGATTTATCATTCAGCTTATGCCTTTTACAAGTGAGGAAATTATCAGTAAGCTGGAGGCAAAGCTTGCTGAGGTTACTTCTGTGACAGAGCTTTTGGATAAAGGCTGTACGCCGGAAGCATTGCTGGAAAAAATACTGGGAGATATGGGCGTGGAGATCACAGATAAGATGCCTGCTGCGTTTTACTGTAACTGTTCCAAGGAGCGGGTAAAAAAAGCTGTGATCAGCGTAGGGAAAAAAGATTTGAAAGAAATGATTGCAGACGGCGAGCCGATTACCGTAAAATGTGATTTTTGTAATACGGATTATGTATTTGATATTGATGAGTTAAAGGAGATTGTAAAAGGATGAGACATGGATTTGTAAAGGTTGCAGCAATGACACCGAAGGTAAAGGTAGCTGACCCGAAATATAACAGCGATCTGATCTGTGAGATGATAGATGAAGCGGAAAAAGAGGGAGCGAGAGTCATTGTATTTCCAGAGCTTTGCATTACCGGATATACTTGCGGAGACTTGTTTTTGCAGGAGCTTTTGCTGGCTCAGGCAAAGGGAGGGCTGCTAAAGATCGCTGCTCATACTGAGAGAAAGGGATATCTGGTATTTGTGGGGCTGCCCCTGGAACATAACGGCAAGCTTTACAATGTGGCTGCGGCAGTGTCGGACGGCCGGGTTCTGGGGCTTGTACCAAAGACACATATCCCAAGCTATAACGAATTTTATGAGGGACGGCATTTTGCCAAAGGAATGGAGCAGCCGGTTC
>CAZLZX010000082.1:0-9643 GCA_964564095.1 uncultured Eubacterium sp.
GAAAATCATATCAAGGACCCGGCTGATTGCAGGGATCTTCTGATTTCCAGCATAAAAGAGCAGATGGATGTGGGAGAGACTGCTTACCGGTTCGAGGAAGAGAAATCTGTGGTACTGATTATAGGTGTCAACGGTGTGGGTAAGACTACAACTGTCGGAAAACTGTCAGGAAAGCTGAAAAGTCAGGGCAAAAAGGTCATTATGGCAGCAGCCGATACTTTCCGTGCGGCAGCCGGAGAGCAGCTGATCGAGTGGGCGCACCGTGCCGGTGTGGATATTGTCAGCGGTCAGGATGGCGCAGATCCGGCAGCAGTTGTTTTTGATGCGGTACAGGCGGCAAAAGCCAGAAAAGCAGATGTGCTTCTCTGTGATACTGCGGGACGTCTTCACAATAAAAAGAATCTGATGGAAGAGTTGAAAAAGATCAACCGGATCCTGGAGAAGGAATATCCGGATGCTTTTCGTGAGACGCTGGTAGTGCTTGACGGAACCACCGGACAGAATGCTTTGGCGCAGGCAAAGCAGTTTAGCGAGGTGGCGGAGATCACAGGTATCGTTTTGACTAAAATGGATGGAACTGCCAAAGGCGGTATCGCAGTGGCGATCCATTCAGAGCTTGGCATTCCGGTAAAATATATCGGTGTAGGCGAGACGATCGATGATCTGGAGAAATTTGATGCGGATCAGTTTGTGGATGCGCTGTTTGATGTGCAAAGGTAATAGAATAAGGAGTTGATTGGAATGGAAATGCTGACGCTTGAGGCCTTTGAGCAGGCCAGTGAAGTGGTCAAAAAAGTAACGCAGGAAACAAAGCTGGTTTACAGTGAAAATTTAAGTGAGCAGACTGGCAACCGTGTGTACTTAAAACCTGAAAACATGCAGTTTACAGGGGCATACAAGGTTCGCGGAGCTTATTATAAAATCAGTACATTGTCAGAGGAGGAACGAAAGAAGGGTCTCATTACGGCTTCAGCCGGAAACCATGCGCAGGGCGTGGCTTATGCAGCGAAGCGTTTTGGAGTGAAGGCGACGATCGTAATGCCTACGACGACTCCTTTGATCAAGGTCAATCGCACAAAGGGTTATGGAGCCAATGTGGTTTTATATGGAGATGTCTATGATGAGGCCTGTGCCAAGGCTTATGAGCTTGCCAAGGAGCATGGCTATACCTTTATTCATCCCTTTGATGATTTAGCTGTAGCTACCGGACAGGGAACGATTGCCATGGAGATTTTTAAGGAGCTTCCTCTGGTAGATTATATTCTGGCGCCTATCGGCGGCGGAGGACTTGCCACCGGTGTATCTACATTGACCAAACTGTTGAATCCGAAGATCAAAGTCATCGGTGTGGAGCCGGCAGGTGCAAACTGTATGCAGGAATCTTTTAGAGAGGGACAGGTGGTTACTCTGCCTCAGGTCAATACGATTGCAGATGGCACTGCCGTAAAAACTCCGGGTAATAATATTTTTCCGTATATCAGAGAAAATCTGGATGATATCATTACCGTGGAGGACGACGAGCTGATCGTAGCATTCCTGGATATGGTGGAAAATCATAAGATGGTAGTGGAAAACTCCGGTCTTTTGACAGTAGCAGCTTTAAAACACCTGAATGTGAAGGATAAGAAAGTAGTTTCCATCTTAAGCGGCGGAAATATGGATGTCATTACCATGTCATCTGTGGTGCAGAAGGGTCTGATCATGAGAGACCGTATCTTTACCGTATCAGTATTGCTTCCGGATAAACCGGGCGAACTCAGCAGAGTGGCAGCTACGATCGCAGATGTGCAGGGCAACGTTATCAAACTGGAACACAATCAGTTTGTAAGTACCAATCGAAATGCGGCTGTGGAGCTGCGTATTACAATGGAGGCGTTTGGTACGGAGCATAAGAAGCAGATTATCGCAGCGCTGGAAGAAAAGGGCTACAGACCGAGAAGCGTTCAGGCGGTTCTGTAATAAATGCAGTTGTCAGAAGTTGAAAAGATAAAGTTCCGGGATTGACAAAAATTCCACATGCGTTATAATTATCATATGACTTGGAACGAGGGCGTTCTGCTTTATGCAGAGCGCCTTTTTCAGTTCCTTCAAAGGGCAATGAGGTTCGATAGAGATACCTTATTGTCCTTTTTTACAGGAAAGGGGATGACGAAAATGATGATGGATATGGATTTGTTTGAAAACACGGATACGGTCAATAAGCTGTTAGCGCGCTATGGCGTGAAGTTTGGCATCTATAAAAATAATGTGTTTAAAGAACAGCTTTTTCCTTTTGATGCGATACCCCGCATCATTGAAAAGAAAGAGTTTGACTATCTGGAAAAAGGATTGAAACAACGGGTGGATGCCCTGAACTGTTTCCTGCGGGATGTATACAGTGACAAAAAGATCGTGAAGGATGGGGTAATACCGGAGGACTTTATCTTTATGTCCAGCGGTTATCTGGCAGAATGTGAGGGTGTTATGCCTGTCAGGGGAATTTATTCTCACATTTCCGGAATTGATCTGGTGCAGGGAAAGGATAAGGAATGGTATATTTTGGAGGACAATCTTCGGGTTCCCTCCGGAGCGTCTTATCCGATGATCGCCAGAGGACTTTGCAGGCGCAGCAGTCCGAAGACATTTCAGAATATACATATTGAAGACAACAGAAATTATGCACAGATGCTTCGGCGTACCATGGATTATGTCAATACCGGAGGCTTGAATGTTATTCTTACTCCCGGACGTTACAATGCGGCATATTTTGAGCATTCCTATCTGGCAGAACAGACCGGAGCCAAGCTGGTTATTGGCAGCGGGCTGGTAGTGGAAAATGACAGACTTTATTATATTAACCATGATGGAAGCAGGGAGCGGGTAGGGGCGCTTTACCGGAGAATTTCGGACGAATATCTGGATCCGATGACATTTTTGCCGGAATCAGTGATCGGCGTCCCCCATTTGTATGATGTATTTCGCAAGGGAAATGTAGCTATCATCAATGCTCCTGGAAATGGCGTGGCGGATGACAAGGGAATTTATTATTTTGTTCCGAAGATGATTAAATATTATTTGAATGAGGAGCCGATTCTGCACAATGCGCCTACGTATTTGCCGTTTTATGAAGAAGATATGAAATATACGCTGGAGCATTTTGATGATCTGGTGTGGAAGGATGTAGCTGAGGCCGGCGGATATGGCGTGCAGTTTGGAAACAAGATGACCAGACAGCAGAAAGAGGATTTTATTGCTCTTTTGAAAAAGGAACCAAGAAGATTTATTGCACAGGAAGTCATAGATTTTCTTGATATTGACATTATGGACGGGACTGAGATCGTTCCCCGTAAAGCTGATCTGCGGGCTTTCGTGTTATCTGCGGACGAGACGCTGGTTTGGAAGAGCGGACTGACACGTTTTTCCAGAAATGCGGATTCCTTTATCGTAAATTCATCACAGGGAGGAGGATTTAAAGACACATGGGTGTTATCACAATAGAACATATGGATGCATTATACTGGCTTGGCAGATATTCGGAAAGGGTGTACACGACGATCCGGTTATACTGCAAAAGCTATGACCAGATGATCGATCAGAATCTTGAGGATTATCAGAAGTTCTGCGAAAGTCTGGAAATACCAAATATTTATGAGAACAGTGATGTTTTCAGGGCGAGATATCCCTTTGATCCGGAGGATCCTAATTCTATCATCAGCAATCTGACGCGTGCTTATGATAATGCCATTATTCTTCGGGAAGAAATTGGAAGTGAGACGCTTTCCTATATTCAGTTGGCGCTTTATTCTATGCAGAAGGCAAAGCTCAGTGCGGCCCCAATGATAGAGATGATGAGTGTCATGGACAACATTCTTGCTTTTTGGGGAATTGCAGACGACAGCATCGACAGCGAGCAGGTAAGAAATATCATAAAAACCGGGAAGCGGGTGGAGAGGATCGATTTGTATTCAAGGCTTAGAATGGAAAGAAAGGAGCTGCTTCGTGAGCTGCATCGCCTGATTCCGAGAATCGGTAAAAGCGGCATGAAATATAATCCGGCAGTTTTAAATAAGCTGGATGTCTTGATTCACGCACCGGAAATAGATTATCATACAGTTACCAGAACGGTGGAATCTATTTTAGAGGTGTAGAAGGTTGAAGATATTACGTTTTAATTACAGGATGGAACTGACATTCAGTCAGACGGCTGCGAATCATCGGTTTTCAGTAAAATGTCTTCCTGTTTCTGATGAGATGCAGGAATTAGTGGACTGCAGATTAGAGATTTTACCTGTAGCGTCCCATTCTTATTCCGTAGATGCTTTTGGGAACCGGCTGATCTATGGATTGATAGAGCGCCCGCATCGGGCATTTCAGGTAAAGCTTGCCGGAAAAGCAAAATGCGGCATGCTGGAAGGGCACCTGATCAAGCCTCAGACACTGGCAATGTATCGTTATCAGTCAGTGATGACAAAACCGGGAGAAAAATTGAAGGCTCTTCGGAAAGAAATGCATGAAACATTAGAACATGCGCAGCAATATACCATGCAGGAGGCATTGCTTTCTGTTGTGAAGGAGGATGCACAGATAGATATTCTTGCGCTGGCGGACTATTATACAGAGTATTTGTATCAAAATATGAAATATACGCCCGGGGCAACAAGCATTGATACCACAGCGGAGGAGGCGGCAGCTCTCGGCGCCGGTGTATGTCAGGATTATGCTCACATTATGCTGTCTTTGCTTCGGATACATCATGTTCCGTGCCGGTATGTGGTAGGGCTGATGACAGGGGAAGGAGCCAGCCATGCCTGGGTGGAAGTGGCTGTGAATGGCATGTGGTACGGTTTTGACCCTACGAATGGAAAGCGGGTGGATGATACCTATCTGTATATTTCCTTTGGCAGAGATGCAAAGGATTGTCTGATGAACCGCGGCGTATTGACAGGAGGCGGGATGCAGAATCAGACGGTATATGCCTGTGTGGAGGAAGAAAGGAATGATTAAGAGTTATGATAGAGACTGTAGCGTTTGTGGGTTTGCCCGTAGATGAAGTCTTAAAAATAAAAAAGATGCGGATGGAACCGGAAGACGGACAGGAAAATAAGGGAAAGCGTATCAGTATCGTGACAGGCGTACATGGCGATGAGCTGGAAGGACAGTATGTTTGTTATCAGGTGCTTAAAAGAATACGGGAGAAGAAAGAGTGTCTGACCGGAATCGTGGATGTGTATCCGGCGATGAATCCTCTTGGTATCGATTCTATTACAAGGGGAATTCCGGCATTTGATCTGGACATGAACCGTTTATTCCCCGGCAGTCAGGACGGTGCAATGACGGAATATATCGCATCAGAAATTGTGGACAGCCTGAAGGGGTCCGATGTATGTGTGGACATTCATGCCAGCAATATTTTTCTGACGGAGATGCCCCAGGCTCGGATCAATGTCAATACCAGTGAAAAGCTGGTCCCTATGGCGAGAAAGCTGAATCTTGATTTTATCTGGGTTCATGGAGCAAGTACGGTGCTGGAATCCACCCTTGCCCACACAATGAACTCCGCCGGAGTACCTACCATTGTGGTGGAGATGGGCGTGGGAATGCGTATTACGAAAGAATATTGTGATCAGTTGACAGAAGGGATTTTCTGTCTGATGAAGGATATGGGCATCTGGAGCGGCCCGGCAGAGACGCCGAGGGAGCCGGTAGTATCTGAGGATGGAAAGGTACATTTTCTGAATGCCTCCGTATCCGGCATTTTTGTACAGGATGCCAGGCATGGAACCATCTTAAAGGAAGGCGATCCGGTAGGCAGCATTATCAATCCTCTGACCGGAGAAGAGCTGGATCGGGTTCTGGCTCCGGCGGATGGACTTTTATTTACGATCCGGGAGTATCCGGTGGTGGACGAAGGATCTCTGCTGGCACGGATCCTGGCGCAGTGACAGGAATCTTCAGAAAGGACATACAGTACATAGAAATGAAAAAAGAAACTGTTTACGAAATAAAGTCTCTCTATCGGGACAATTTTCGGGTAACCGGATATCGGTTCGGAGAAGGAAAGAAATCTGCATGTATCGTGGGCAGCAGCCGGGGAAATGAGATACAGCAGATATACACCTGTTCGCAGATCGTAAAACGACTGAAAGAATTAGAGCGGGAAGGGCGTATTAAGGATGGAAATGAGATTCTGGTAATCCCATCTGTAAATCCTTATTCCATGAATATTCAAAAGCGATTCTGGCCTACGGATAATACGGATATTAACCGTATGTTTCCGGGATACGATCTGGGCGAAACGACACAGCGTATCGCCGGCGGCGTCTTTGAAGTGATAAAGGAGTATGCTTTTGGAATACAGTTTACCAGCTTTTATATGCCGGGAAACTTTATTCCTCATGTCAGGGTCATGAAAACGGGAATGGAGGATGTGAAGCTGGCGAAGCAGTTTGGATTTCCATATGTGGTAAAAAGGAAAGTGCGTCCTTATGATACGACAACCCTGAATTATAACTGGCAGATATGGGAGTCCAAGGCTTTCAGTATTTATACGACAAGTACAACTACGATAGACGAGGACAGTGCCAGACAGGCGGTGCGGGGCATCCTGAACTTTTTGGACAGACAGGGAATCATTGAGCATAAGGCCCATGCCGGATATATTTCGGAAGTGGTGGAGGATGTGGATATGGTTTCTGTAAGAACGAAGGCTTCCGGTATTTTTGAATGTGAGGTAGATATTTTCCAGGAAGTACAAAAGGGGCAGGTTCTTGCCAGAGTGTTGGACCCCTACGAAGGCGAAGTGCTGGAGGAGATCACATCGCCTGCGGAAGGGATCGTATTCTTTGTCCACAATGAGCCGTTGACGTATTCACATACGGCTGTCTTTAAACTCGTATTGTAAAGTGATCCGGATACTGTGTTTGCGGTATCCGGATCGTTTTTTCAGATACCTTTAACGAAAACAGTGTTTCCGCAATATCAGATAGGCGGAAACAGAGGTAAATATCTGGCTTACCAGCATTCCCCACAAATACCCGCGGATACCCATCTGAGGAATCGCAAGTATGATGAAAAGCACACGGATGGAGCTTCCGATGACATTGAGGAGCAATACGGTCTTGGGTTTTCCCAGTCCATGGAGAATACTGCACAGTGTGCTTCCCAGAAATAAAAAGGGGCAGATCCAGGACAGGGTTCGTATGTAAATTCCCGCCAGATGATTATGAAACAGATAGATTCCGATGAAGGAACCGCCCAGCAAAAATAATAACGTACATAAAAAACCGAGAATCAGTGATGTTTCTACGGTTTTTTTTATGAGCCGCCGTATCTGCATTTCCTGATGCCGGGCCTGGGCATGGGAGATTTCCGGAAGCAGCATAACGGACAGGGAGTTGCTTATGACCGCGGGAAACATAATGGTGGAAAATACCATACCTGTCAGAATACCGTAAATACTCAGAGAATCATAAACGGAGTAGCCAAACTGACGCAGGCTGGCAGGAATCAGAATATTTTCCAGACTTTGTGCAAGACTTAAGGATATTCTGTTTACTGTCAGTGGGAATGCCATGGTGCACAGGTTGCGGAATGCCTGTCGAAGCTGTATAGAGCGTTTTCTGACAGATGAGAATCCTTTCTTTCCCCGGGCAGAGACCATTCTTTTGCCCGGACGCAGGCTTTTTTGAAAGCTGAGTGCGGTCAGTGAGAATAGCGTTGCCGCAAATTCCCCGATAAAAATGCCCCACACCGCGGTAGTTGCCGTCAGCTCCTGCCCCTCCGCTGTCAGGATCATGCATATGACATACACGCCCATAACGCGAATGACCTGTTCTATGAGCTGAGATGCGGAAGGTATCCCGGCTTTTTTGATGCCATAATAATATCCGTTGATGCAGGAATGGATGCAGGCAAAAGGAATTGCCAGGGCCATAATGCACAGCAGCTTTTCACAGCGGGGTTCGCCCAACAGATGGATACTTAAGAATCCGGCATTACGGTAAATAAAAAATGCACAGGCAAAGGATAAGAGTAGGGAAAGCGTCATGCCGAGCCACAGATAGATCCGTGCATCCCGCTGTTTCTGGCAGGAGGCCGCATAGCGGGAAATCGCAGTCTGGATACCGCCACAGGCAACGGATAGACAGAAGGCAAAAACAGGAAAAATGAGCTGATAAATTCCCAGCGCTTCTGCACCAATTGTACGTGACAGGAATATTTTATAAAAGAAACCAATAAAACGGCTGATCATTCCTGTAAAAGTTAAAAGCAGTGTTCCGGTAACCAGGCTGCTTTTATGCTGTTTCGTAAAAGAGAGAAAGCCGGAAGGCTCTTTTGACCCTTTGTTTAACGTATGATTTTTCAAAAGGAATTCTCCGTTTTTTATTATTATATGGTAAATCTGAAAAATAAGAACAGTCAGAAGGGAAGCGTATGGATGGGATGATATATTTAGACCACGCGGCAACCACGAGGCCGTTTCCGGAAGCGGTGGAGGCGATGCTTCCGTTTTACAGGCGATACTACGGAAATGCTTCTTCGGGATATGAGCTTGGAGAGGACAGTAAGGAGGCTATGGAGGCCTCCAGGGAAAAAATTGCCGGCACCCTGCGGGTCAAACCGGAAAATATTTATTTTACTTCAGGAGGTACTGAGAGCAATAACTGGGCGCTTAGAAAAACTGCGGCAGCATATGCAGATATTACGGACGGAAAAAATATGGGAAGAAATATGCCGGAGGGGTGTCATATGATTACCAGCAAAATCGAGCATCCGGCAATATTGCGGACCTGTGAGGATTTGGAAAAGCAGGGCGTTTCCGTTACCTATTTAGATGTCAACAGTCAGGGAATCGTTGATTTGCAGCAGCTGAAAAAATCTGTCAGAAAAAATACTGTGCTGATCTCTGTGATGTATGCAAATAACGAAATCGGAACGATAGAACCTATTCGGGAAATCGGACAGTTTGCCTCCGCCAGAGGAATCCTTTTTCACACGGATGCCGTACAGGCTTACGGGCATGTACCGATCTATCCCCTATATCAGCACATCGATTTTCTGACAGCCAGCGGGCATAAATTTAACGGACCGAAAGGAACAGGATTTTTGTATGTGAAAAATCCTGAAAAATTTGTTCCGTTGATCACTGGAGGAGGTCAGGAGAAGGGGCTTCGCGCCGGAACTGAAAACGTACCGGGTATCGTTGGCCTGGGGGAAGCCGCACGGATTTCCTGCAAAAATCTGGAATGGAGTATGCAAAAAATCAGCAGGCTCCGGGACTATCTGGCGCAGAGAATCATAAAAGAGATGCCCAATGTGAAAATAAATGGTCACGTATCCCGCCGTCTTCCGGGCAATCTGAATATTTCGCTGCCGGGAATCGACGGCGCAGCGGTAGCTGCCATACTTGATATGGATGGAATCTGTGTTTCATCAGCATCAGCATGTTCAACCGGAAGCAGTAAGCCGTCCCATGTGCTGAAAGCCATCGGAAGGACCGATGAAGAGGCATATGGGGCAGTGCGGCTGACCTTGGGAGAAGAAAATACAAAAGAAGAGATGGATAGGACGGTAGATGCTTTGAAAAAAGCACTGTTCTATTTAAAGGGGGATTGACAGACGTTAAGTATACCCAATGAAAAACAACAGGTTCATTGGGTATACC
>CAZLZX010000082.1:9743-11065 GCA_964564095.1 uncultured Eubacterium sp.
GGGTATACCCTTTATGTCAATGGCAGAGCGTTTACAGCTTTATAAACTCCGGCTTCCGTTTTCGGTATATCGTATAAGCATCAAAACCGCAGCTTTTCAGCAATGCCGGTATTTTTTCAAAATCATAGGCAATATGTTCCGGTCTGTGTCCGTCAGCGCCGACTGTGATCAGTCTGCCTCCCAGTTCATGATAACGTTTGATAATGTCTTCCGCAGGGTTTGGGTGTCCAAGCCCGTATTTAAAGCCTGCGGTATTCACTTCCAAAGCCTTCTCCATGCGGATCAGCGTCAGTAATATCTCATCTATCACATCAGCATATTTTTCATAGCTGTAATCGGCGTTTTTATTCGGACCATAGCGAACCACGTAGTCGATATGTCCATAAGAATCGAAGTTGTCAAAGGCATGCAGGTTTTCAAGGATAGATTCAAAATATTCCCGGTAGGCAGCAGTCTCTGTACGTCCTTCATAATAAGCCGGATAATAGGGATCGATTCCATGAACCACATGGGAGGAACCGATAATATAATCGAATGGATGGGAAGCAGCAGCAGCCTGCAATTTTTCGGACAAATGGGGCTGCAGTCCAAGCTCGATGCCAAAAAGAACCGTGATCCTGTCCGCATATTGCTCCTGAAGCTGTTTGATTTTTTTTTCGTAATCAGGCAGGTCAATCAGGAATAAATCCGGGTCATCCGGGTAATCATAATCCAAATGGTCTGTAATACAGATTCCCGGAAGCTTCAGGGAAACAGCCCTTTCGATCATGTCCCGTGGTCTTGCATCGCTGTCTCCTGAAAAATTGGTATGCATATGTGTATCCCATATCATAATAGCATCTCCTTGTTTCGTAAAAAAGTTCTGAAAGAAAGTGATTTTTTTAACAAAGTCAAAAAATATTTTGTAAAAAATTCACATAATATAATAATCGATATTAGTTGATTTGTCAAAAAGATGTAAGTGATAGATGTAAGTGATAGATTGGTAAGTTGTCAAATATGATTGAAAATAAGCGGGAAATGCAGAAAGCTAGTGAAAAAAATAACAAAGTTTGAACATAAGAATAATAACTATTGAATTTATACCGCAAATTCGTTAAAATAGATAATAGATGGATGAAATATCCAGTAGAAAAAATACCGAAGAAATTCGGCAAAATAAAAAACATTTAATATTCTAGGAGGAATGAAAAATGGCAGTAAAAGTAGCAATTAATGGATTTGGCCGTATCGGTCGTCTCGCATTCAGACAGATGTTCGGCGCAGAAGGTTATGAGATCGTTGCGATCAGCGATTTGACAAGCCCTAAGATGCTTGCACAT
>CAZLZX010000083.1:0-11020 GCA_964564095.1 uncultured Eubacterium sp.
CCCCTGATGTGTTCTGATGCTGTGTCAGATCATAGTCAGTTCTGTCTGCAATACCCCACAGCTCGCCCCATCCAAACGGGAATAAGAACTCGATATCGCTGGTTGCTTTACTGTAGAAAGAAAGCTCCTCCTTCTCATGATCACGGACACGCATCTCTTCTTCCTTCATGCCCAGGGATTTCAGCCAGTTGATGCAGAACTCTTTCCAGTATGCAAACCATTCCAGATCTGTATCCGGCTCACAGAAGAACTCCAGCTCCATCTGCTCAAACTCTCTGGTACGGAATGTAAAGTTGCCCGGTGTGATCTCGTTACGGAAGGATTTACCGATCTGTCCGATACCAAATGGAATTTTCTTTCTGGAAGTACGCTGTACATTCTTGAAGTTGACGAAAATACCCTGTGCTGTTTCAGGACGAAGATATACTGTATTTTTAGCATCCTCAGTAACACCCTGGAATGTTTTGAACATCAGATTAAACTGACGAATGTCCGTAAAGTTATGTTTACCGCAGGTGGGACACGGAACATGATTGTCTTCAATAAATGACTTCATCTGCTCCTGGGACCATCCGTCCACAGAACCATTCAGTGTAATATTGTTCTCATCTGCAAAATCTTCAATGATCTTGTCTGCGCGGAAACGCTCATGACATTCTTTACAGTCCATCAGCGGATCAGAGAAGCCGCCCAGATGACCGGATGCCACCCATGTCTGCGGGTTCATCAGGATCGCACAGTCCACACCTACGTTGTAAGGACTCTCCTGAATAAACTTCTGCCACCACGCTTTTTTCACATTATTTTTCAGCTCAACACCGAGATTTCCATAATCCCATGTATTTGCCAGACCACCGTAAATCTCGGAGCCTGGATAAACAAATCCTCTGGATTTTGCCAGAGCTACAATTTTCTCCATTGATTTTTCCATTTGCTTTTCCTCCCATTTCATATACGGTTCGCCAAATCTCCGTCCTGTTGGTTCCAAACATTTGACCGCCAACCTGTACACTAATTATATATAATATAGACCACTGGGGCCAAATCCGGTTCCTCTTCATTGGATATCTTTACGGTATCTTTTGCTGTCACTTCAGTGCCCTCGGCGGAAACATACTGAATCGTTCCCGGCACCTGTACCGTAATATTTTCATGCAGGATCAATACCTGGCTTTTGTCAGCCGAAAGCACTTCTTTCGCATCTGCAGTATTTTTCACTTCTCCTTCTTCCACGGAAACAAAGGAAGTATCAAATTTATATCCTTCTGTCTGAGCCTGAACTACAGTTCCGCAAAACAGATCCACTCCTTTAAAATCTGCATAGCTTTCCGCATCTGCATATTTTAACGTCAGATATGCTTTTCCTTCTTCTACCTTGTAACCGGACATTTTCACAGAACCCTTTTCGTGATCGGCCACATAGGAATCCACGGCTTCATCCATAAAAGATTTCAATTCTTCCTCATCATAGTAATCCTTTGAAAAATCTTCTGCAATCATTTCTGTGAGCTTCCCGCCTTTTTGCAGGACAAGCGTATTTGTCTCCGCTTTTGTGGCTCCACAGCCTGCTAAAATTTCGACTCCAAGCACACAGGCCAGAGCCACGATAACTGGTTTTTTCATAAACTCCTCCAGCAAAATTTACCACTGTATTCACAACATGCAAACAACAGCTTTTATATACTGATACTAATAAATAAACACGCCTATTATACTATTTCTCAAATTTGAATGCAAGGCTAAAAGGAGATTCCATCCAGAAACTGCAAAGATTTAAACTCTCTGTCCGTACACATCCCCATCGCATCCCTAACAATCTGTTCCAAAATATGCAGCACATGTTCCTTGACTGTAAATGTATACAATTTTTCCACCGGCGATGCCACTATGTATTGAAGTGCATACAAGGATGCCGCATCCAGGCGTATACCGGAAACAGAAGGCAGACAATCTCCACAGATCGTTCCCCTTGCCGTTTTTACAAAACGGTTTAAATTCTCCTTTTTTCCACACTCCATGCAGGAAAAAAAGTTTGGATAAGATCCATAAAATACCAGCGTTTTCAACTCATAAATGCAGCGTACCAATCGTGGATCAAGAGACTTTACATTTAATGCCCGCAGCGTTTGGTACAACAGCTTTAACTGATTTTTACAATCTGCATTTTCCATGGAAAAGTAATCCGCCAGTTCCAGGAAATAGCAGCCATATCCGGTTTTCTCCAGATCTGTACTGATTTCCTGAAAATAATTACTGATGGATGCCCGCACTACTGTGTAGGCGCTTCTTCCTTCGTATGCTTCAAATTCGCCGAAGCAAAATGGTTTCGTCGCCGCCACCATCGTACTTTTCGGACGTCTGGCTCCCCTCACAAAAGCTGTGATCTTTCCACGTTCTTTTGTGAGGATCGTAATCCGCCTGTCATATTCCCCTGTCGGCATGGAAGTAAGCACCATGCCGGTAACCGTGCAGCTCTGTGCCATCTGTGCTTTCCTCCCTGTCACAGGCATCCTCGTGACACCATTTGAAATGATCGCCGCTTTGTTTGCAATATTCCAGATAATCTGCGACTCTCCCGCTCTGCTCAAATCTCATCCAGTCTCTGTCCATCATTCGTTCATCCCCCTGTTTCATTCCTGCCAATGAAAAATCTGCTTTCCATCTCAGGATTAGGATTTCCGAATGCGCATTTACTATACCAGATAAAAACTGGAAACAGATCGATCACAATTCCTTCTACTGTTTCACAGTCTTCTCAGGCTTCCGGAACATTATATATCTTCTTTTTTATATCCAAAGTTTTTCATGAGGATATCGCTGTCACGCCAGTCCTTCTTTACCTTGACCCAAAGCTGGAGATTTACCTTCTGTTCCAGCATTTTTTCAATTTCAAATCTGGCGTTGCTGCCAATCTTTTTGAGCATAGCGCCCTTCTTGCCGATGATAATCCCCTTGTGCGAATCACGCTCGCATACGATCGTAGCCTCAATATCTATGATCTTCTGGCCCTTACGCTGCTTCATACGCTCTATGGACACTGCGATTCCATGAGGGATCTCCTCATCCAGGGCATGGAGCGCCTTTTCGCGGATCAGCTCTGCCACAATCTGACGTTCCGGCTGATCTGTAACGGTATCCTCATCATAAAACATCGGTCCGTAAGGAAGATATTTATAAATCATATCGATCACTACATCCTGATTATCTCCGTGTAATGCCGATGCCGGAATGATCTCTGCAAAATCATAGATTTTCCTGTAAGTGTCGATAAATTCCAATATTTCTTCTCGTTTTACCGTATCGATCTTATTGATGATCAAAATAACCGGTATTGTAACCTTCTTTAACTGCTCTGCAATATGGCGCTCTCCCGCACCGATAAATGTGGTGGGCTCCACCAGCCAGAGAATCACATCCACATCCTTTAACGTATTCTCAGCTACATTGACCATATATTCGCCCAGCTTATTTTTCGCCTTATGAATCCCCGGCGTATCCACAAATATGATCTGTCCCCGCTCCATATCCGTATACACAGTTTGAATCCGGTTTCTGGTAGTCTGAGGTTTATTGGAAGTAATGGCGATCTTCTGCCCGATCATATGATTCATCAATGTAGATTTTCCTACATTTGGACGTCCGATCAGGGTTACAAATCCTGATTTAAAATCTTTTCTCATAGTATATCCTTTATTAAAACATCTGTGCCGTTATATCAAACAATTCCTGATTTTCTTTTATTTTGTCTTCATTACCTATGACGCAGATAAAATGCTGATCCAATGCTGCTTTTACCGGACCGGCAAGAGCGCGCACATCCTCTACGGAAACATCAATGACCTCGTCCCGCTCTTTTTTTACCATTTCTTCGGTAAGTCCTGCCAGATATGCCATCAGGCTCTTTCTGCCCTTTGCCTTTGGATAAAGAGGCGTATCCATACTGCTGATGGTTCCGATCACATATTTCGTCATATCTCTTTCACTGGCGTCAAAGTGTTCCAGATAATCCACCATCTTTTCATATACATCCAGCGTCTCTTTCAGGTTCGGGTCACGGTAGGAAGCAAAATAGGCATCCCCGGTTCTGGTAAATGCGCCTGACGTACCATAAGCGCCGCCTTTTACCCTGACATTCAGCCACAGGTAATCAAAGCTCAAGATGGTTCTCAGTACACGAAAAGCTCCCGTATATTCATAACCCTGATCCATATAATTTCCGACCTGCGATACATACTGTACCTGAGAAGCATCCATAAATCCTTCATTCTGGCTGATGCAGGAGATCACATGAGGAACATCCTCAATAGCATCTGTAAACAGCTTCGGCTTTAATGCTTTTGCTTTTTCCATTACAGCATCGCAGCCTTCCCTTTCACAGGTTACATTGACCAGCAGTTTTTCTTCCCGAAAGAGCATATGCGTAAGCTGTACCAGTTTGTTTTTCAAATCCTCTTTCCGGTTTTCAAAGTCGGATTCCAGCGAATCCACCAGACGATAGAAATCAATACCTGTCGTCATATCAGAATATCTGGATCGAGGCAGATAATAGCCCAATGCTCTGGTGGCAGATACCAGATGTCCGTTCCCGCTTAAATCTGCCTGCAATGACGATTTCATCTGCGCCAGCAGTTCATAGAGACGCTTATCATCCGCAAAGCTCGTATGAAGCAGCATGCTTTCCGTAATCTCCATAGCCTGATCCAGTTTCTCTGCCAGTACGCTGATGCGTGTCTCAAATTTTACCTGATATTTATAGGTATCCTTCGCATCCGCAAAAACTGTGACACTGTTATGAATGCCGCCAGTGTGCAGATTTGTCTCATTTGCAAGAGCTGTGTAACTGTATTTGTCCGTATCCATATATCCGATCAAAAGCTTCAGCACTCCCAGATACGGTACCAATTCCTCCGGAATATGCTTTGCATCAAACATCAGATCCAAGTATATGATGCCATTGGTATAAATGTCATGCCAAAGCACCGGTATTCCATCCGCATTCAACAGCTCATTTTTAAAGCCTTCGGTCTCTCTGTCCATATCATCTCTGGAAAGCATCGGGATCGACGCCAGCTCTTCCTGGGTATTCGGCTCCTCCTGATATTCCTCCAAATGTTTCGTAAACCGAATCAGTTCTTCCAGCTCTTCATCACTCAATGTCTCTTTATACTGCTGGAGTTTTTCAGCCAGCAGCTTATCATTTTTAGCATTTAATCCCCGTTCCGGCTCCATGGTCACAATCGAAATGTGAGTATTATCCAGCAAGTATTTCTGAACCAGCTCTTCATAATATCCGGTGCCGATCTGCTCTCTCAAATATTTGTAAGTATCTAAAAGTTCCAGATGCATAAACGGTTCCATATCATCATAAAGCCAACTGTCCAAAGCCTGTAAGCCTAGGATCAGTCCCTTCGGATAACTGCCGTAATCAGATTCACGATATTTAAACTCGGAATTATTGATAGACGCAAGCAATGCCTCCTGATTAATACCATGATCTACCTGATCCTTCAGCGTATCACGAATGATAGAAAGAAATCTCTCCTGATCCTTACTGTCCGCATTTTTGGCAATCACAGAAAACACAGGCTGATATACGCCGTTATCATATCCGCCCTGAATATCCTTGCCGATGCCCGCATCCAGCAGCGCCTGCTTAACCGGCGCTCCCTGTGAATTCAGCAGCGCATAATCAAGCACTTCAAAAGCAAGATATTTCTCCCTGTCAAGAGATGTTCCGATGGACCAGTTACAGGAGAGATACGTCTTTCCTTCCTCGCTTTCGGTACTGGTAATGGAATACTTTTTATTGATCTGTACCGGTGCTTCAAAAGGCTCCTGCTCTATGATATGGGTATCGAAATCATCCGTATCATACTGGCTCAGATAATGTTCATCCAACCATTGCAGCTTTTCCACCGCATCCACATCTCCGTAAAGATAAATATAAGAGTTGGAAGGATGATAATACTTGCTGTGAAACTCCAAAAATTCTTCATAGCTTAAATCCGGAATATATTGAGGATCTCCGCCGGACTCATATCGGTAGGCGGTATCCGGATACAGAGAATTTAAGATTTCTCTCTCCAACACATCATCTGCTGAAGAAAAAGCTCCTTTCATCTCATTATATACCACGCCGTTAATAGTCAGTTCATCCTCTCTGTCTTCCAATTCATAATGCCAGCCTTCCTGACAGAAAATCTCTTTACACTGATAAATATTCGGATGAAATACTGCATCTAAATATACATGCATCAGATTTTGAAAATCCTTGTCATTGCAGCTTGCGACAGGATAAACCGTTTTATCCGGATAAGTCATAGCATTTAAAAAAGTATTCAGAGAACCCTTGACCAGTTCAATAAAGGGGTCCTTGACCGGAAATTCCTTACTTCCGCAAAGTACGGAATGCTCTAAAATATGAGTCAGTCCCGTACTGTTGACAGGCGGCGTGCGAAACCCGATATAAAACACTTTATTTTCATCATCATTTAATACCAGACTGATACGGGCTCCGCTTTTTTTATGTCTTAGCAGAACCCCTCTGGAATTTAAATCATCGATATTTTTATCTTTGAGAATCTCATAATTTTTTAATCCTTCTAATGTCACTTGTGCGACCTCCTTTCACTCTGTCATCCTATACGGCAAATAGCAGATACACGCTTTGCAGACAAACCAGTTGTCATGAAGAGCGTTTTTCTCATTACCACAAATCAGGAGTTACCCCCGAAAGAATAACTCCTGACTGCTGTTTTTGCAAAAATTTATGAACAATCTCCTGGCTTACGCCAATATATTGTTAAAGAACTATCCCAGACGTGTAACGTTAGCTGCCTGTGGTCCTTTTGGTCCTTCGATCACTTCGAACTCAACAGCCTCACCGTCTTTTAATTCTTTGAATCCTTCCATATTCAATGCAGAAAAATGTACAAATACATCATTTCCCTCTGCATCTGAAATAAATCCAAATCCTTTTTTTGCATTAAACCATTTTACAGTTCCCTGCTGCATAAAAACTTCCTCCTAATACCTTCTAAAAAGTTGCACAATTTTGTGCATGTTTCACAATTCAACTCTACCACATGAACACATTTTTGTCAACAATAGAAAGTCCATATTTGCGCTTATTAGAGGAATAATTTGTCGTAAAACTGCGTATTTCAGGGAATCAGGAGACTATTTCTGCTCTCGTATCGTCACATCCATCTGCGGGAACGGGATTTCGATATGATTTTCATCCAATGCATACTTGATATTCTCTGTCATCCGCCATTTTGCCGGCCAGAAATCTTCTGTCTTTACCCATACCCGAATTCCAATGACAACGGCGGAATCGGCAAGTTCCGATACAAACACATTTGTATCCTCATCCTTCAGACGCGCCGGGTCCGACATCACAACCTCTGCGATCACATCCTTCGCCTTCTTTAAATCAGACTGATAAGATATTCCCACAGTGAGATCGATCATCCGCTTATCCTGCTGATTAAAATTGATCAGGCTGCAGTTAGACAATGCACCGTTCGGCAATACAATCGTCTTATTATCAATTGTAACCAATTTTGTATAAAATAATTGTATCTCCGAAACAATTCCTTCATTGCCATTGGTATCTTCGTGAATATAATCTCCTACTTTAAATGGTTTCAGGAAAAGGATCAGCACCCCGCCTGCAAAATTTGACAGTGTTCCCTGCAAAGCCAGACCCACAGATAATCCTACGGATCCAATGATAGCGATGACGGAGCTTGCCGTAATGCCGAATTTTCCAAGGACCAGCATGATCAGTATAAAGTAGAGAGCCACATTTAAAAGATGATCCAGAAACTGTTTTAAGCCCTCATCCAGAGAGGTCTTTGCCAATGTCTTTCTGACCATCTTACGCACAAATTTAATAACGCGCATGCCTACCAGCAGGACAATAATGGCTATGATCAATTTTACCAGAAAATCTACCACAGTAGGCATATGTCCTGTCAGATAATCCTTCAATGCCGCTAGGCTCATAAAATCAACATTTTCTGAGACAGTTTCCGCTACCGTCTCTGCCAGATCGGATGATAATAAAAACATGCAATTCCTCACTTCCCATTCAATGTTCGATGACATCAAGTTTCAAAAAACTTATGATTTTCAACACCTTATATTTCATGGATAAATAATCCGCTGCGAAGCTTCGGCTCAAACCAGGTAGATTTCGGAGGCATTAAAAGACCTGCATCTGCCACATCAAAAAGCTGAGCTATAGATGTGGGATACATGGCAAATGCCACCTTGGAATCCACCGTACATCTTCTCTCCAGTTCTGAAAGACCGCGAATACCTCCCACAAAATCTATCCTCGGGTCTGTCTTCGGATCGCCGATACCAAGCACCGGCGTCAAAAGCAGATCCTGCAGTAAAGATACATCCAGACTTTTTACCGGATCAGCCGGAATCTTCTCCTTGGGTATCCTGCACAGATACCACTGTCCATCCAGATACATAGAAAAAGTACCTGCTTCCTCCGGCTTGCGCTTACTCTCATCCACCGCCGTCACTTCAAATATTTCCTTCATTTTTTCCAGAAACTGACCGCTGGTCATACCATTCAAATCCTTTACTACACGGTTATAGTCAAGAATCATCAGCTCCTCATCCGGGAACAAAACGGACAAAAAGAAATTGAACTCTTCCGTTCCATCATAGTCAGGATGTTCCTCCCGTCTCTTAAATCCTACTTTTACAGCAGAGGCAGCTCTGTGATGACCGTCAGCAATATAGATTTCATGTATAGAGGCAAAGGCATCCTGTATTGTCCGGATATCCTTTTCCTCATCTATGATCCACACCTGATGACCGATCCCATCGGCCGCAACAAAACTGTAGACCGGATTCCCTTTTTTCACATTTGCCACAACGCCATTGATCGCTTCATTGGCACGGTAAGCCAAAAAGATGGGGCCTGTCTGGGCATTGCAGGTATCTACATGGCGGATACGATCCTGTTCTTTCTCTTCTCTGGTATTCTCATGCTTTTTAATAATACCGTTCTGGTAGTCATCGATAGAAGCGCAGGCCGTAATACCTGTCTGTGTTCTTCCGTCCATGGTAAGCTCATAAATATAGTAGCATGGCTTAGCGTCCCGGATAAAATCGCCTTTCTCTACCATTTCCCACAATGTATCATGAGCCTTCTGGTATACCTGCGGTGCGTAAGTATCCACAGAATCATCAAATTGCGTTTCCGCCCGGTCGATTTTCAAAAATGATTCCGGCTCTTTTAATACTTCCTCTTTTGCTTCTTCCCTGTTGTAGACATCATAAGGCAATGCCGCAATCCTGCTTGCCTTTTCCCGGCAGGGACGAATACCTGCAAATGGTTTTATGATCGCCATCTGGCTGCTCCTTTCTCTACTTCAAAAAAACTGCTGCAGACACTGGAATCATGCAGACTTGAATACAATTTCAAGCTGTCCCGCCAGCCATCTGCAGCAGCATCATCTTATCGTTTTTTCAGCATCTGCAAAACCGCCTGAAAAGCTTTCCCACAGATACAAATGTTAAATCATTATTTGATCACTCTTACCTTCAATACGCCGTCAAAAGCAGCAAGCTTCTCAGCCACTTCTGCTGTTACAGATGTATCCAAATCTAAAAGTGAATATGCATAATCGCCACGGCTCTTATTTGTCATGTCAGAGATATTGATTCCTGCGTCGCCAAGTGCGGTAGAAACTTTAGAAATCATATGCTTAACATTTTTGTGGAGGATAGCAATTCGAGCAGTAGCTGTGCAAACTCCCATATTACAATCCGGATAATTTACGGAATGAGTAATGTTGCCATTTTCAATATAATCCATAATCTCTTTGACAGCCATGATCGCACAGTTATCTTCGGATTCCGCTGTAGATGCTCCAAGATGCGGGATTACGATGCATCCTTTCTTTCCGGCAGTCTTCGGACTTGGGAAATCAACAATATAATGTTTTACCTTTCCTGCTTCCAAAGCAGCTACCATAGCATCTTCTTCTACCAGTGTATCTCTGGAGAAATTCAGGAATACAACGCCATCTTTCATCATTTCGATCGCATCTTTATTGACCATTCCCTTTGTGGAATCCAAAAGCGGTACATGAATCGTGATAAAATCACATTCTCTGTAAATATCCTCGGCTGTCATCACATGTTTTACAGCTTTATCTACATTCCATGCTGCGTTCACTGACAGATACGGATCATATCCGTATACTTCCATACCCAGAGCACAGGCCGCATTTGCTACCTTAACACCGATAGCGCCAAGACCGATAACGCCCAGTTTTTTACCCATGATCTCATTTCCTGCAAAAGCCTTTTTCGCTTTCTCAGCCGCTTTTCCTACATTTTCATCAGCCGCATTTTCTTTTACCCAGTCAATACCGCCGATAATATCACGGGATGCAAGAAGCATACCTGCCAGAACAAGCTCTTTTACACCGTTTGCATTAGCGCCCGGCGTATTGAATACAACGATACCTTTCGCTGCACATTTGTCCAGTGGAATATTGTTGACGCCTGCACCGGCACGGGCAACGACTTCCAGACCATCCGGAAGCTCCATGTCATGCATTGCAGCGCTTCTTACCAGAACTGCCTGTGCATTTGCCATATCGTCTGTTTTTTCATAATTATCAGTAAATAAATCTAATCCACATGCTGCGATTGGATTTAAGCAACTGTACTGAATCATTTTATTACCTCTTTTCTCTCATTCAACTCAACTTTTATTATTATAATATTAATATTCATAGTGCCATGCTACCCGGAAAACTCTGTTTTCCTCGTTCACAGATATTTGGCGCTGTTCCTGACTATTATGAATTTTCTTCTTCAAATTTCTTCATGAATGCTACCAGAGTCTCAACACCCTCTTTTGGCATTGCATTGTAGATGGAAGCTCTCATACCGCCGACAGTTCTGTGTCCTTTTAAGTTCTCCAGTCCTGCTGCTTTTGCCTCTGCTACAAATTTTGCATCCAGATCTTTATCGCCTG
>CAZLZX010000084.1:0-11008 GCA_964564095.1 uncultured Eubacterium sp.
TGAAATGAGCTTTGCTACACAGGAGGATGTATTTGCTGTCGGCGAAGAAGTGCTGGCTGCAGCATTTGAGAAATTTGCCCCGGAGGGAAGCCAGATCACGCAGGCTCCGTTCCCGATCATCAGCTATAAACAGGCTATGCTGGAATATGGTACGGACAAGCCGGATCTTCGCAATCCTCTCCGTATTATTGACGTGACAGAATTTTTCCAGAGGTGTACCTTTAAACCGTTCCATGGGAAAACTGTACGCGCATTAAAAGTACATGCAGAGCTGTCCAAAGGTTTCCATGAGAAGCTTTTGAAATTTGCACAGTCCATCGGCATGGGCGGACTTGGTTACCTGAAAGTGAATGAAGATAGGACTTATAAAGGACCGATCGATAAATTCATTCCGGATGATATGAAGAAAGAGCTGGCTGATATGGCTGGACTGGAAGTGGATGATACGATTTTCTTTATTGCAGATAATGAACTGCAGGCATCCAAATATGCAGGACAGATCCGTACGGAACTGGGAGAGAAGCTTGGGCTGATCGAAGAAAATGCTTATCGCTTCTGCTATATTAATGACTTCCCGATGTATGAGCTGGATGAGGAGACAAAACAGCCGGGATTTACGCACAATCCGTTCTCTATGCCGCAGGGCGGTCTGGAGGCGTTGAATACGAAAGATCCGCTGGATATTCTGGCTTACCAGTATGACATTGTATGCAACGGTGTAGAGCTGTCCTCAGGAGCTGTCAGAAACCATGATATTGAGATTATGAAGAAGGCATTTGAGATTGCCGGATATTCAGAAGAAGTGTTGAAGGATAAATTCGGAGCCCTTTATAATGCATTCCAGTTTGGAGCGCCGCCTCATGCAGGTATGGCTCCGGGCGTAGATCGTATGATCATGCTTCTTCGCAATGAGGAAAATATTCGTGAGGTCATTGCATTCCCGATGAACAGCAGCGCCCAGGATCTGATGTGCGGCGCACCGGGAGAGGTTACCGAAAAACAGCTTCGGGAAGCACACATTAAAGTGCGTGATTAATGCAAATTCGAAGTTTGTAATAACGAGTTAAAAAAATAGTTTAAAGGTTGCTTTTGTATTCAGAAGATGTTATAATCTGAACAAGAGCAACTTTTTTCTATTTCTACAGGTCGCAAACCTGATCATAGGATCTTAAAACGATCCTTCTAACTATTCTAAGTTATCATTTCAGAAAAGTCTTGCTTGAAATTCAATCACAAAAAGGCAGGAGAAGTTTTGGAGCAGATAATGTCAAAATTTGTCTTTTGTCCATTTAAAAGGAGGAAAATTGTATATGGAAAACAAGTTACAGAAGTATTTTCCGTTGATTCGAAACCGGCAACAGATTTTGGATGAAATTCAGAATCATAAAAAGTTAAAAGAGCTGTTTTATCAGTGGAATGAGCAACAACAGAATAAATTTTTAGATTTTTGTTCCGGGGTATGCGGGGTAAAAATGCTCTATGACAGTTTTTTTAAAGAGGTTCTCAATCCCGATACGAAGCCGGAACGTCTGGAAGGTTTTTTGGCTTTGGCTTTAAACCAGAAGGTAAAAATATTAAGTGTTCTTCCAAATGAATCAAATCGTATTGCCGATGAAAATTCTTTATTGATTATGGATATTGTGATCCGGTTGGCAGATGGAAGTATTGCAAATGTGGAATGTCAGAAAATTGGATATTCCTTTCCGGGACAGCGCGCCGCCTGCTATTCGGCAGATCTGTTGATGCGGCAGTACCGCAGAGTAAAAAAAGAGAAAGGGAAGACCTTTTCCTATCGGGATATTAAAAAGGTGTATACTATTATTTTTTATGAAAAGAGTTCTAAAGAGTTTTATGAATTTCCAGATATCTATGTACATCATAGTACGCAGAAGACGGATTCTGGTGTAAAAATAGAGTTGCTGCAGGAATTTGTTTACTTTCCACTTGATATTTATTTTAAATATCATCATAATAAAGGTATCAGAAACGAATTGGAAGCATGGCTGACATTTTTGGGAAGTGATAAACCGGAGGACATTGTGGAACTGCTTGATAAGTATCCACAGTTTGGCGAGCTGTATGAGGATGTTTATGAGCTGTGCCTGAATACAGAGAGGGTAATGCGAATGTTTTCAAAAGAATTATTGGAACTGGATCGAAATACAGTAAAGTATATGATAGACGAGATGCAGAACGAAATTGATGGAATGCAGCTTGAGCTGGAGAAGAAACATTCTGAGTTGGAGAGAAAAGTCTCTGAATTAGAGAAAAAAGATTCCGAATTGAAGAAAAAAGATTCCGAATTGAAGAAAAAAGATGTGGAGTTGGAGAAGCTAAAAAAACGAGTTGAAGAGCTGGAGGATCAGAACAAAAAACAGATTCTTTAGTAGTCGGATACGGGTTGAGTTTTGGGGAATAGGAAAGGCAGTTGGCGTATGTTGGCTGTCTTTTTTTGCGAAAAATGGGCAGTGCAACTGTTGGTTGCGCAATTTCCAAGTATACTTTATAGTCAAAAACACGGCTTTTTGATAAGATACAGGCATGGTTAATATCAGCAAGAGCATGCATTGCTGATATCGGGATGTGTTGCCGGCAAGAGTTCCGTTCCGGTAACAGAATATGAAATGGCCAACAGGAAAATAAAAGGAGATTATTTATGATTGGAGATAAAATCATTACCTTAAGGAAACAGCGCGGATGGTCTCAGGAAAATCTGGCAGAGCAGCTCAATGTATCCAGACAGTCTGTGTCAAAGTGGGAATCAGGGGCCTCGGTACCGGATCTGGATAAAATTATTTTATTGAGTAAGATATTCGGAGTTACCACGGATTATCTGCTTTTGGATGATCAGGACAGAGGGCATATGCGGGATTGCGGGGAAGAGGAATTCGATGAGCCGGAGTCAGAGGAGGGAGATGCGGCATCCTTCTGTCAGGAGAAGGATACCAGGTTTTTTTCGGCGGCAGAGGTCAGAGAATATCTGGATGCAATGAGGTGGTTATCGAAAAGAATCCGTCTGGCAGTGGCGGCCCTCATCATGTCTCCGGTTGTTTTGATTTTACTTGGCGGATTTTGTGAGTATGGAAATGGCAGTGTTAGTGAAAATATGGCAGCCGGAATCGGGATGACGGTGCTGCTGCTTATTGTTGCTGTCGCAGTTGCTGGCATTATTCTGGCAATGATGCATGTTAAGGATTATGAATATCTGGAATATACGCCGGTAGAATTGGATGCTGGTATGAGAGATCAGTTGGCAGAGGAAAAAATGCGATTGCGGGGAAAATGGGGCCTGTGTATTGCGGCAGGCGTTCTACTCTGTATCGTGAGTGTAGTTCCCATGATGATTTTTGGAACCATGGAGGCTCCGGACATCGTGCTGATATTTACGGTAGCATTTTTGCTGATCGTGGTGGCGATTGCCGTTTTTCTCTTTATCACAGCAGGAGTAGTAATGGAGGCGTATGACAAATTGCTGCAGGAGGGGGATTATACGATAGACAAAAAAAGAGCGAATAAAACGATTGGCAATGTCTACTGGCCTATCATATTGATTATCTATCTGGCATACAGTTTTATTACCTCTGACTGGGGCCGGAGCTGGATTATCTGGCCGGTGGCGGGAGTCGCTTATGCGGCAATCTCCAGTATCATAAACGCATGTAAAAAATAAATGAGTATGTGTGCGGGTTTGATAGAAAGAAAGAGGTACAGATTTCCATAAAGCATGTGGGAATGACTTTTAAAGATCATGAAGGGAAAGATGTGAAAGCTTTGCATTATTGCTTCGTATTTATCAGATTTTGTACTCGCACATATTCACAAAGCCGGTAGCAAACGGGCAGCCGAAATTGTTTACAAAGAAAAAGCAGAGTGTTATTATGATAATAAAATGAAACCCTGATATATGGAGGTTCAAATTTATCGGGTAAACAATGGAGTGGAATGATGACAAAAGAAAAGTTGGCGCTTGAAATAATTGAACGTTTGAAACAGGAGTATCCGGATGCGGGATGTACCCTGGATTATAACGAGGCATGGAAGCTTCTGGTAAGTGTACGTCTGGCAGCTCAGTGTACAGATGCAAGAGTGAATATTGTGGTAGAAAAGCTTTACGAAAAGTTTCCGGATATTGAGTCACTGGCATCTGCCGCCCCGGAAGAGATTGAAGAGATCGTAAGGCCTTGTGGGCTGGGCCGCAGTAAGGCGCGGGATATCAATGCCTGTATGAAGGCGCTGCGGGATGAATATAACGGAAGGGTGCCCGATGATTTTAATGCATTGCTGAAATTGCCGGGTGTAGGAAGAAAGAGTGCAAATCTGATCATGGGAGATGTATTCGGCAAGCCTGCCATTGTGACAGATACCCATTGCATTCGACTGGTCAATCGTATGGGACTGGTAGATGGGATTAAGGAGCCAAAGAAAGTGGAGATGGCGTTGTGGAAGATCATTCCGCCGGAGGAAGGAAGCGACTTCTGCCACCGACTGGTATATCACGGAAGAGATGTTTGTACTGCCCGTACAAAGCCTTATTGCGATAAATGCTGTATCAGTGATATCTGTGCAAAATGCGGTATATAATTAAGGAAGGATCTTTGGCTGAGAGTCACGGCGGAAGAATGAATCCTGTTTTGCATAAAATGCAGATTTTAAGTTTTGGGGAGGCGACTTTTGTTCGTCTCCCCAATTTGCAGCATACGGAAGCCCTCGCCGTGGACCTCGCTGGATACGAGAATGATCAGAAAGGCGCTGGGATCAGCCTGTTTTACCGCTTTTTGAACAAAGTACATTTCTTTGCTGCTGCAGGCGCACATGACCACCTGCTTTTCTTTTTTCTGATATGCTCCCATGGCCGGGAAGATCGTACTTCCTCTTCGGCAGGAGCTGTCAATGGCTTTTACGGTTTCCTCCGCATGATCTGTTACGATGAGCGCCAGCTTCCCGGAATTGATTCCGTAAATGAGCTTATCTGCAATGACGGCATACAGGAAACTGATGATAATACCATATACAATCCCCTCAGGATCTCCGAACAGGATGCCGCCGATCACTACAATTCCAATATCTACAACAAAAACGATTTTTCCCAGAGACAGATAGGGCTTTAACTTTTTGATGGTAAGGACGATGAAATCCATGCCCCCGGTGGAGGAATGCTGCATGTATACGATGGCATAGCCCAGTCCGCCCAATGTGCCGCAGCACAGAGCAGAAAGCATGCGGCTGCCTGTGTATGAGGGAAACATGGGCGCCAGTACATCGATCATGACGGAGGACAGAATCATGCAAAAAAGGGAGCGCATGAAGAAACTGCGCCCAAGAAGCCGGAAGCACAGAATGGATACAGGAATATTTAAAAGCAGAATCCCCAGTCCAACCGGCAGTAAAAAGAAATGATTCAGTATTAGGGCAATGCCGGAAAACCCGGTAAGAGGGAAGTCTGAGGCGGCAGCGAAATTGTAGACGCCAACGGCGATACAGATACATGCGAGGATCTCCAGGGATATTTCTTTTATATTGGATTTCAATGCAGAGGGTATTTGTTTCATCGAAAATAATCTCCATTTAAGCAGAAGGAAAGAATAAACAGAATATGATGATTCCTTTGCTTTATTTGTAATACTTTAGGATATCCAACATAATCTTTTTTTATCCTATTTTGTGAAATTTTTGTAAAATTCCAGGAACTGGGTTTTTTGGCTTGTGTGAAAATTTTAACTGTAGTAAAATGGTAGGACCTGAAAAAAGATTTGGAGACTTATAAAAAGAGTAGTCATTCCGGACTGCACCATATGAATATTAGGAGTGATGTGTTTGAAGAAAGAGAGAAAAAAGTTAAGTGTTTTTATAGATTTTCTGATGCTGACTGTGGGCGCTATCGTTGCGGCATTTGCCATCGAAGAGTTCCTGGTGCCGTCTAACATACTGGATGGCGGCATTATCGGTGTCAGTATTATGATAAATATTTTGACGAAGTTTCCGTTAAGTATTCTGTCCTTTGTGCTCAATATTCCATTTTTAATCATAGGGGCACGGCAGCTTGGAAAGACCTTTGTTGTGAAGTCGCTATATGCTATGATCGTGTTTTCGGTGTTTGTAGAAGTATTTGCACCATGGGTCAATGCTACGGCGGAACCTCTGCTGGCAGTATGCTTTGGCGGTGTTATTCTGGGCGCCGGTGTAGGCCTGGTCATTCGGTTTGGCGGCTGCCTGGACGGGACGGAAAGTGTTGCGCTTCTGATCAACCGTAAATTTAAACGTCCGGTGGGACAGACGGTGCTGATGTTTAATGTGATCATTTATGTTATCGCAGGATTTCTTTTTGGATTTGACCGAACGATGTACAGCCTGCTTACATATTTTATTGCTTCTAAGATTTTGGATCTGGTAGAAAATGGTCTGGAACAGGCAAAAGCTGCAATGATCATTACCGACGAGGGAGAAAAGATCGCAGAACAGATCTATCAGAGACTGGGAAGAACGGTAACGATCCTGGAGGGCGAAGGACTGATCAGCGGAAAGAAAGTAGTTCTTTACTGTGTTCTGACACGAATGGAAATATATGATCTGAAACGCCTGATCCATGAAGCAGATACTTCAGCCTTTGTGTCAATCAGCGATGTGTCTGAAATTATAGGAAATCATATTAAGAAAGTAGAACCTGAGGTAATAGAGCAGGGACCTGAGGTAATAGAGCAGAAGTCCGAAGGAATGAAGCAGAAGTCCGAAGGAATGAAGCAGGGGAGTGAGAGAATGGAACCGGTATCCGAGGATTAAGGTTTCTTATTTGGGAAATGAGTGATAATGATAGCGATTGTACAGAGATAAGGCAGAGAAGGAAAGGAGTTACAGTGTATGCCGAAATTTAGTGTCAAGCGGCCGTTTACCATTTTTGTGGCAGTGGTAGTTTGTATCATGCTGGGAGTTGTGAGTTTTACCAGAATGACCACGGATCTGTTGCCGCAGTTTAATCTTCCTTATGTAATGGTAATAACGACTTATCCCGGTGCATCCCCGGAGAAAATAGAGGTTACGGTTACGGAACCGCTGGAGTCAAGTCTAGGAACCTTAAATGGTGTGAAAAACGTATCCAGTATTTCCAATGAGAATTATAGTATGGTTACTCTGGAATATGAAGAGGATACCAATATGGACAGCGCCATGGTAAAATTGTCTTCCGCACTGGATCTGGTGGAATTGCCGGAAGGTGCGGGAAATCCGATGCCCCTGGAACTTTCCATGGACATGATGGCTACCATGTATGTCAGTGTAGACTATGACGGAAAAGATATTTATGATCTGACGGAATTTGTGGAGGAGACTGTGGTGCCGCAGTTGGAACGTCAGAATGGTGTTGCCAGTGTGGATGAGACCGGAACAGTAAACAAATCTGTGGAGATTCGTTTGAATGAAGAAAAGATAGAGGATCTGAATGATCAGCTGGCTGCTTATGTAGACAGTAAGCTGGCTGATACAAAGGCTGATCTTGACAAGGCGCAGTCGGAGATTTCCTCTGCAAAGAGCAAGATCGATGCTTCAAAAAGTGAGCTGGATCAGCAGCAGAATGACACATCCAATCAGTTGGCAGAAGCGAGCAAGGCGGTAGATCAGGCGTTGGCGACCCAGGCATCCTATGATGCTCAGGTAAACAGCTTAAAGGCAAGCCAGCAGGCATTGGAAATGGAAAAGGCTGCCTATGAAGAGGCGAAAGTAGAAGAAAACTATCAGCAGATCAATGACAGCTTTGCTTCGCTGGCCCAGGCAGCGCCTATGTTTGGAATGGATGCGGACAGTCTGCCATCCGATATTCAGGATGCGATAGAGAATCCTGAAAAACTGGATACCGCAGCGGCGCTGATGAAACAGATGGGTCAGGGCGATGCGGCTGAACAGCTGACAGCGGATAATTTAAAACAGATGGATCAGATCGTAAATACCAGATTGGGACAGATCGATACGGAGCTGGCGAATCTGGATGTGGAGATCATGGCTGCTGAAAAGGTACTGGATCAGGTAACGCAGCAGGTAAAACAGGCTTCTGACAGTTATGCGGAGCTGGAAAGCGGCAAAATCACTGCGGCAGCGGGATTCGGTTCTGCGGCAGCACAGATTGCAGCGGGAGAAAGTAAGCTTGAGGAGTCACAGGCACAGTTAGATGACGGCATTGAAGCTTATAAGAACGCCAGAGATGAGGCCTTGAAAAACGCCAATCTGGATCAGCTCTGTTCTCTGGATACCATGTCTCAGCTCATCTATGCACAGAACTTTGCCATGCCGGCAGGATATATTTACGAAGGAGACAGCCAGTATCTTTTAAAAGTCGGCGACGAGTTTGAAGATGAAGAGCAGATGAAGGATACGGTTCTTACCAATATTGACGGTATTGGAGATATCAGATTGTCCGATGTGGCGGAAGTGACATGGATCGATAATGCCGGAGATGCCTATGCGAAGGTCAATGGAAATCAGGGTATTCTCCTTTCTGTTTTTAAGGCAAGTACGTCAGGAACCTCGGATGTATCGGATGGCTGCAACAAAGCGATCGAACAGATGGAAGAGGAGTATCCCGGCCTGCACATTACTACATTGATGGATCAGGGCGATTATATTGACATAATCATACAGTCCGTATTATCTAATCTGATCTATGGAGCGATTCTGGCAATTATCGTTTTGGCGATCTTCCTCAGAAATATCAAACCGACGATTGTGGTGGCTTTCAGTATTCCGATCAGTGTACTGGTAGCTGTTGTGCTGATGTATTTCAGCGGAGTAACCCTGAATCTTATCTCACTGTCAGGTCTTGCACTGGGAGTAGGTATGCTGGTGGATAACTCCATTGTTGTGATAGAAAATATATATCGATTGAGAAGCAAGGGGATTCCTGCTGCCAGAGCGGCGGTTATGGGTGCAAAGCAGGTGGCAGGCGCTATCGCCGCATCCACATTGACGACGATCTGTGTATTCTTTCCAATCGTATTTACGAAGGGATTGGTCCGTGAGTTATTTGTGGATATGGCATTGACGGTAAGCTACAGTCTGGTGGCAAGTCTGCTGGTGGCGTTGACAGTAGTTCCTGCAATGAGTGCGACGCTGTTGAAAAACAGTAAACCGAAGCCCCAGAAGCTTATGGACAGATTTACGGTATTTTATGAGAAGGTACTTCGTTTCTGCCTGCGAAGGAAGGCAGTGCCTCTGGTCATTGCGATTGGATTGCTGGCAGTTTGTGCTTACCAGATTAAAAATACAGGTTTGATCCTGCTGCCCAATATGGGCGGCGAGCAGATGTCTGCCCAGATGGAAGTAAATCCTGATCTGTCAGACGAAGAGACCTTTGCCATTGCAGATGATGTTATGGAACAGCTCATGGATATCGAAGGCGTGGAGACCGTAGGTATCATGTCCGGTTCGGAAACAGGCGGCACATCTGCTACAAGTATGCTGACATCCGGAAGTACACATGAGATCACGATCTATATTTTGCTGGATGAAAAAACCGGTCGTGATAACAGCAAAGTGGCAGATCAGATGACAGCGATTCTGGAAAAACAGGATCTGGAAGATTTTTCGGTGTCCAAGTCCAATATGGATATGTCAGCAATGCTGGGAAGCGGAATGGAAGTTGACATTTACGGTCAGGACCCGGAACAGTTGGTTTCCATCAGTGAAGATGTCATGGATATGCTTGGAGAAATCGAAGGATTTGATAAGATTACCAATGGTCAGGAGGAAAGTGATCCGTCTATCGTGGTATCCATTGATAAGGATAAAGCAATGCGCGAGGGGCTGACGGTAGCTCAGATCTATTCGGATCTGGCGGCAGCTTTGACAACGGAGAAGGATTCCACCACGCTTTCCATGGATGGAGAGCAGTTTAATGTTTCTGTCGTGGATGAGACAGACAAATTGACAAGAGAAAATCTGCTGGATTTTGAGTTTGAGACGCAAACGACAGACGATGAAGGAAATCAGGTTACTGAAGTACATAAATTAAGCGAATTTGCGGAAACCTCCGAGGGAGAGGGGCTGGTATCCATCAATCGTGAAAATCAGCGGACATATCTGGCTGTGAAAGCGGAAACACTGGATGGATATAATACGACATTACTTTCGCGCCAGTTTGAGGAGAAGCTGAAGGGGTACGAAGCGCCGAAAGGATATGACATAGAGATCGCGGGAGAGACCACTTCCATTATGGATTCTATGCAGGATCTGCTTCTGATGCTTGCTATTGCTATTGCATTGATCTATCTGATCATGGTGGCACAGTTCCAGAGTCTGATGTCTCCGTTTATCGTAATTTTTACGATCCCGCTGGCATTTACCGGCGGTTTGCTGGCGCTCTATATTACCAGACAGGAGATCTCTCTGGTAGCCATGATGGGATTTTTGATGCTTGCCGGAGTCATCGTAAACAATGGTATAGTATTTGTGGATTATGCAAATCAGCTTCGACTTGCGGGCATGGAAAAGAAAGAAGCGCTGGTGCGTACCGGAAAGAGCCGAATGCGTCCGATCCTTATGACAACTCTGACCACAGTATGCGCAATGCTTATTATGGCAGTCAGCCCGGATGCAGCGTCTGTAATGACCAGAGGTATGGCAATCGTTGTTATAGGCGGTCTGCTTTATGCGACTGTTATGACTCTGTTGGTAGTACCGGTATTGTATGACCTGTTCTTCAGACGTGAACTGAAAATGGTAGATATCGGAAGCGATGAGTTTGATGAGGACAAAGAGCTGACGATTGAAGAAATGTAGCGGACAAAAGGAGTGCAGCGAATGAAGAAAGTAAAAAAAGCTGTACGACAGTGACTTTTGTGAAATAAAAGGCAGTGAGAAAATGGGAAAAGAAGCAAAAACAAATGCGATGCGTATTTTAGAGAAACATAAAATTTCTTATGAGGTTCTTTCCTATGAATGTGACGAGTTTGTTGACGGACTGCACTGCGCAGCCGCCTTCGGGGCGGCTGTGGAGCAGTCCTATAAGACATTGGTCATGGAGGGA
>CAZLZX010000085.1:0-10938 GCA_964564095.1 uncultured Eubacterium sp.
GAAAGCGAAAGAATGCGGCATTGATGTGTGCATAAATACAAAAGAGAAAGACTTTGGAGAGGCAATGCTGGAAGCTTTTGGATCGGATAAAGCAGATGTAATCTATGATTGTGCAGGAAATAATATTACTATGGGGCAGGCCATTAAATATGCCAGAAAGGGAAGCACAATTATTTTAGTTGCAGTTTTTGCAGGCATGGCAGAAATTGATCTGGCAGTTGCAAACGACCATGAATTGGATATTAAGAGTACCATGATGTACCGTCATGATGATTATCTGGATGGGATTCGTTTAGTAAGAGAAAAGAAGGTATGTTTAAAGCCGTTGATGTCTAAAACGTTTGCTTTTAAGGATTATAAAAAAGCATACCAGTACATTGATGACCATCGTGAGACAACAATGAAGGTCCTTATAAACGTGCAGGAATAGCGGAAGAAATTAAGCCCGGTTTTTAGGTCTGACGGAAATACTCCCCTTTATAGCAGACAGATAAAAGCAGTCGTTGTAAAGAGGAGTATTTCCCCAAGCTTTTTTACAAAGATATGTTTATATTTGATCTTCCCGGGCAATACCGTTTAGAAAATCTTTAATATATGGAAGCGCGGCTCCGATGGAGACAGCGTCGCTGCGGCATCTGCCGGGAACAATGTAAGACGTAGGATCTTGGAAGGTAGAAAGTTCCATTACAGTATCCCTGATAAAATCAATGTCCTGATCAGAAAAGTAAGGAGTTACATGTCCGCCAAGAATCACAGTGCTTTCAACGACCATATGAAGATTGTTGATGAGCATGGAAAGATATTTTAAATATTCGGTCCATTTCTTTTGGCAGGAGGCATCGCCGTTCTCCTTTTTTTCAAAAAAGTCCTCCAGTTCCATCGTTTCATCCAAAAGAGAATAACCGGAACAATAGCATTCGGCACAGCCTTTTCGCCCGCAGTAGCAAGTTTTCCCGTTTGGGATCAAAGTCATGTGTTCAAAGGTTCCGGATTTTCCGGTAAGGCCGCTCTGCAATTCCCCGTTTATGATAATAGCTCCGCCTAGATGATAACCGAGAGAGAAGTATACGGCATCCTGTATTTCAGGATTTTCCCAAAGCTCGCTATTGCAGGCGCATTCCGAATCATGAATAAATTTGCAGGGCACAGAGAAGTATTTGGAAAACAGATCGATCGTAAGACCGGTACAATCGAGAATACGTCCGTAGATCATTTCTTTTACGTCCCGGGAGGTCAGTCCCTGTATGCCAAGGCCGATTCCAAGAATTTGCTGTTCCTCGTATCCATGTGTCTGTAAAAATGCGGTTACAATATTTTTCAATTCTTCAAAATAAGAGGGGGTGGGATTGAATGTCAGAGGAAATCTTTCTTTTGCTTCTTTTTTTCCGTATAGATTTAGTGCCACAATATAAACTTTACGCGACAGTATTTCAATTCCTATGGAAATTTTTGCTGTTGCAACCGCACAATAGGCGGCTGCTTTTCTCCCTACATTAGAAGAAAGCTGTCCGCATTTCTCAATAAGCCCCTCATTCATCAGTGTAGTCAGATGCTGCGTCACTGTGGGTAAACTCATGCTCAGAGCGGTTGCGATTACCTGTTTGGAACATCCGTGGTTGTGATAGATGTAATGATAAATGTCGGATAGATTTTTTCTCTTTATGTCTGTAAGTGAAAGGAGCAGTGCCCTTTGCAGTGTTTACTTTCCTTACATTTTATATCCCTGATGCGGGAGCTTCAGGAAAATTAGTATGGGCATATATTACATATTGTCTGCTTTGCACGGCATATACGATCGTTAACATTCCGTTAAATACGATTGTTCCGCGATTAACATCGGATATTCACGAAAGAAATTGTCTTGTATCAACCAGAATGGTCTGTGCAATGCTTGGTACAGCCATCGTTATGTCTATCACGGCGCCATTGGTAAATTTCTTTGGAAAAGGAAATGAAGCCAAAGGATATTTGGTAACTATGAGTCTTTACGGTGTGTTGGCAATGATTATCTTTTTCATTACCTTTGCCAGCACAAAGGAAGTAGTTCCGCCTTCTGTTGCGAGAAAAAAATCTTCTCTTAGAGAGGATATAAAGGCACTTACCGGGCAGAGCTGGATATTCTTCTTTGTAAATTTATTATACTTTGCCCTTTATGTTGTAAGAAGTACCACTGTTATTTATTATTTCAAGTATAATCTTGGAAGAACAGACTGGCTGACATTGGTAGGTCTGCTTGGCATTTTATCCGGACTTCCTATGCTGCTGATCTTGCCTTCGCTGGAAAAGAGATTCAGCAAAAAGAAACTGATGATGGTTAGCATCATCATCTATGTTGCGGGCGATCTGCTGATCTTCATTGGAAAGAACTCTGCGTTTTGTCTGCTGGCAGGTCTGGTAATTACCGGATTAGGCATTTATGGTATCTTTGGTATTACATTTTCCATTCAGCCGGATGTTATCGACTATTCTGAGTATAAAAAAGAAGCAAGTGTATCCGGGCTCATTGCTGCCTTCCAGGGATTTTTTGTAAAGGGCGGTATGGGCGTGACCAGTGCGGTTATCGGTTTTATACTGAAATCAGGAGGATATGTAGCAAATGCGGAGCAGACGCCAAAGGCACTGAAATATATTGAGGTAAGCTTTATCTGGATTCCTATTATTTTGTGTGCGGCAATTGCGATCATTATGTACTTTTATAAATTGGACAATATAAGAGATGAGATGACTGCAGCGTTGCAGAAAAGAAGAAAAGTAATATACACAGATGGGGTTGAACATTGACGTTGTTTTGTGCAAATGATAAAATGGTCTGAAGTGATAATGTAGGAGCATAGTTATGAAAAGGTTTTTGAAAAAGAAAATAATGCTTCCTGTCTTAACGCTGGTATGCAGTATCTGTCTGACTGCCTGTGGCAGCGACTGGACACCGGTAACAGCGGAGGATTTTTCTTCAAAAATGGAAGCGGATGGATATGCGATCACAGATGCTACAGACCAGTTTGAGGATGGTGCTGTGGAAAGCGTAACCCTTGCTGTGGGAGAGGAATATCAGATAGAATTTTATGTCTTGCCAAGTGCGGAGCAGGCTTCCGCAGCATTTGCACAGAATAAAGAAAACTTTGAAGATGAAAAGGGAAATGCGTCTGCCAGCAAATCAGTATCCATGGGGAACCACGGGTATTGTTATCAGACGACCAACGGGCAGTTTTATTTTGTATCTGTAGTGGACAATACGATGCTTTATTGTGTGGCGCCGAAGGAATACAAGGACGAGATCAAAGAGTATGCAGAGAGTTTGGGGTATTTAAAGTAGGATGAAGAACACATTGAAGGATCATGATATAAATATCGATAAGCTAAAATGGGGAAACAGGCGTTATGAAATATTATTTTGCACCGATGGAGGGCATTACCGGATATTTGTATCGAAATGCTCATCGAAAGTATTTTGCTGGTATTGATCAGTATTATGCACCTTTTATTGGGACCAATCAGAATGGCGTGCGCAAAGCGAAAGAGATCAGGGATATTCTGCCGGAAAATTATGAGAATGTTCCTTTGGCGCCGCAGCTTCTGACCAACAATGCGCAGCAGTTTGTGGAGTATCAAAAGTGCATTGCGGATCTGGGCTATACGGAAGTAAATCTAAATCTTGGCTGTCCTTCCAGAACCGTAGTATCCAAGAAAAAGGGAGCCGGATTTTTGTCAGAGCTTTGGGACCTGGAATGCTTTCTCGACCAAATATTTGCACAGTCAGAAATCGATGTTTCCATTAAGACACGGATCGGTATGGAATCGGCAGAGGAGTTTCCGGAGCTGATGGAAATTTACAGTCAATATCCGATCAGGATGTTAACGATTCATCCCCGGACGCAGAAGGACTATTATAAAAATACGCCGGACTGGACAGCCTTTCAGGAAGGACTGCGGTTGAGCAGTTGTCCGGTTTGTTATAACGGAGATATCTGTTCGGTGGAGGATATGGAAAGATTGGAGGAAGCCTTTCCGGCATTAGAGCATGTGATGATCGGCAGGGGATTGCTGATCAATCCGGGACTGGCGGGGGAATTGTCAGGAAATGGAAAAATGCGGTTGGAGACATTGAAGGCATTTCACGACGAACTTTACGAAAGCTATAAAGAAAGCTTTTCTGGAGAAAGGCCCGTCTTATTTAAGATGAAAGAATTTTGGGTGTATGTCGGAGAGCTGTTCCCGAAAAATGAAAAGGTTCTGAAAAAGGTAAAAAAGGCGCAGCGATTTGCAGATTATGATGCGGCAGTATATCAGATACTGCAAGGCGTTTCAGGTTAGATCAAAATAGAATAAAGTTGATAAAAATGGTATTTGATCAATGAATAAACAGAGAGAAATTGATCAAATATCATTTTTTATTCTTAATAGATATAAAAAAGATATTTAAAAACATAAAACCTAATGAAAATCAATAAAACTACTTGACAGTCTAATTAAAATAGGTTTAATATACATTAAGTCTATGATATATAGATGCGTTAGGAAATGTATTTACCTGTGTATTGTAATGTATTTGTGGAAAATAAAGCAAACGTTATTATAACTATTTGATACAACCCTGATAAAATGTATTAACTGGTTTGGGGTAAGAAAACGTGGATGATCTGGAATTGATTTATACGGAATATAAACCGTTGGTATATGCAATATTATATAGAAATTGTCAGGATAGCATATTAGCAGAGGAAATTACGCAAGAGACTTTTTTTAGAATCATATCCCGATGTAGTTTGGAGTCCTCATTTGACTTGCGGCGCTTTTTTAAATCGAGAGAGGCAATGAGTGTTCAGATTTGCCGTCTGGCTAATAAATTACTTGAACGGGAACTTGACCGGAAAGAAAATGTTTTATTAATGGAAACCTCTTCTGTTTTGTTAGAAGATATACCTGCCATAGATTATCTTCCGGAATATGAAGCTGTTTATCGAACGGAATTGAATGAGATGCGGGAAAAGGTGTTGAAATTAGAAGGTCCCATGAGGGATGTTATTTCTTTATATTACTATAATAATATGACTTATAAAGAAGTAGCAGTATATTTGCAGCAGGGAGATAATTGGGTCAAGCATATGCTTAGACAGGGAAAGGCAAAATTGAAACAGATGCTGAAATAAGCTCTTATACATAAGGAGCACTGACTGAAATATGAATACATCAGCCAGTGTTAAATTTGGAAATTCATGTGTTCTTAGTGCTTCTACGCTGGGATTGATTTTCCAGTACGTCATATCCAAGTTTATGAAGCTCAGAGGCACGTTCAAACAATTTAGAACGGCCATTTTTGTTCAGGGTGCGAAACAAATTGAGGATCTTTTTTTCTTCCGAAGTTAATGATGGAGCGTCCTCTCCATACAATTCGGCAATACTTTTTATTTTGTAAAGACGGCATAGCGTAATGAGCATATCGGCGTCGGGCTGTCCTCTGCCAGTCTCCCAGGCACTGATCGTTTTCCCGCTTTTTCCAACAGCATTGCCAACCTCGTATATTGTCATTTTGTTAAGTTCTCTGTAATATTTTAGCTGTTTTGCTAGTTCATCACGTACCATTTATGTTTCCTGCTTTCCTATATATTATTTCATATTGAATCATAAATCATAAAAAACGCAAAGTCAATTAAAAATCTATAAAACATAGATAAAAGTGCCGAAAATCACTTGACTGACTAAAAAATATAGAGTAGTATGAAATAAATCTAATATACATAGATAAAAAGGAGACAATGATGAAAGCATATCAGATAATAAAAAAATATATAGATGACAATGGTATAATGATGAGCCATGTTGCTGACGAAATAGCTATGCCAAGGGAGCTTCTTCAGCGTTCCTTAGACGGCACAAGGATTTTAAAATCAGACGAGTTTATCAGGATTTGTCGTTATCTTTCTCTGGATTTGGATCAGTTTGAAGAAGATAAAAATATTTTAACTGAAATTGTGTGACAATACATAAAAAAACAGGAAAATATAGGTATGAAAAAATAATAAAACTGAATCATATTACATATTTCGGACTTGACGAGCCATAAAACATAGGATAATATATAAATAGTCTAAAAAAAGTAGACAATAGGCAAAAATAAAGTCCGTAGTGTGGTAAAAATGCCTTCTATGTGTTAATTGGGAAGGCTTTTTTAGTATCGATTGGTTCGCTTTTTGTTGATTATTATTGTTTTTTATCATGTCGTAAGAGCAAAAACACAGTTAGAAAATCACGGGAAGCTTTCGAATAGGTTGAAAGAAAGAGGTAGAGATATGAAGATTCAGAGAACAGGAAAAATACTTTTTATATGTATGCTTATGTTTGCCGTATTGCTGACAGGCTGCCGGGTAAGCCCTGTACTGGAGCAGATCGTGTATGAGGATCATAATGAGGTGGATCCGGAAAATCATTCCATAGAAAATGAAGAAGATAATGAGGAAAGGGATGAAGATATAGCTCCTGTGGAGAATGAGGATGATCTGGACCGGCAGGAAGAGCTGGCCAGACAGGATGCGGTATCGGGAGATGAAGATCAGCAGGCGGATAAGACGTCTCAGTATACCTATGATTCCAATGGCGATTCGGAGGGAAGCGCAGGACAGTCTCCCTCGGAAAGCAATGATGGAGAGGGAAATGGAGTATTGGGAAATACAAATGGTCAGGAGGTATCTGACAATATTGAAGGCACCATTCCCGGAGGGGAAGGGGATGAGGATTCTTCCGGAGAAGAAGAGGAGGACGATGGCGGCAATGGAAATGAGGATGATCCTCCGCAGTCGGGAGTCAGCCAGGAAAATCCCAGTCAGGAGGAGACAACGAAGCAGGTAGTGGATGCCAGAGACGAGTATGTGGAAGTGCCCGCGAAGGTGGGACCGGTTACTGCCACCGGAGAAATCGCAACGATTGTAGAGATGCTGGGAGGCAGCAACCGTTTGTTGGCTTCCTCCGCCAGCTTTACGGGAAATAGTATGGCGCAGAGCGTATTTGCCTATCAGGGAATATCGAATGTGAATACGTGGTGGTCAGGAGATGGTTCCGCTACGATTTCTTCCGGTAATTTTAATGCTCTTGTGTCAGCCAAACCGGATGTGTGCTTTGAGATCAGCGGTCAAAACACCTTCAGCTCAGATCAGGTAACTGCAATGAAAGAGGCGGGAATCGCTTATGTGGTGCTGCCGGAATTGAGTTCGCTGTCCAATATCAAAGAGGCTGTCCGGATCGTAGGGGACTGCCTGGGAGATACTTCCGCCAACGGCGGCTCCAATGCCCCTCAGATCGCCAAGCAGTATGGGGAGTGGGTCGATAGCCTGATCAGTACGGTGCAGGAAAAAAGAGGCAGCGGCGTTACGAATCGGACAATCTTTGTGGGATGGGATGATGACGCCGTGCTCTCTTATCCGGGAGGAAGTGCGACCGGGGGGGCGTATAGTTATGCTACTTTGTTTAACGATGAGAGTACGGCGTTGTATGAATGCATAACTGCCGCTAATCTTATTGAACAGACATGCCTAGATCAGGGAGATCGTGTATTTAATGGAAAAGGATACATAGATCCGCTTTATTATGCTGGCAGTATTTCGTATGAGGGGAAATATAAAGCTTCGCATTTGGGAACAGAAGAATATAGCCCGGTAAAAGGCAGATATGAGGCTATTAACGTTTTTGTAGATGATCGTAACGCAGAGAAATGGCTTTGGAACCATATCGGAACAATTGATACTTTTAATACAATGATTGCCATGGATTCGTACACGGCGGGGAAAATAGCGGCAGATCCTGTGTTCTGGCCGACGAGGAGTGTGAGCTATTATGTAACGCCTCTGGGGGGATCGGGCAAGCTTCCTGTGACTTGGTCGAATGCCTCAGGAAACTATTGGATCCTTATCAACCCTTCAGGGGTGGGGAGTTGGACGGAAGGGTCAGCGGAATGCATATTGGAAGCTGCCTGGCTCTGCTGGAAATATGGAGGCATTTCAGAAAGTGAGTTTAAGTCATATGTCTCTGATTTTTATAGTACCTTTTACCAGGTTCAGATCGATGTGGATGGATTGCTTATGGATGATATCTATATGCAGACCGTGGAATTTAACGATCATTATAGCTAGAGGTTGACCAGGAATAACAGTCTGGGTGGATATACAAAATATGACAAAACGAAAAAAAACAGATAAAAGGGTTGACAGTATTAAAAAAATAGACTATTATGTATTTAATCTATTAAATATAGATTATAAATAAAAAAGTCTAAGGCAAACAAAAGAAAAATACACAAGACTTTAGACGGAGAGGGGTATAAGAAATGAGAGCAAAAAGTTACAAACGAATCATGGCAATGGTGCTGTCAGGCGCCATGCTGATAGGAGGAGCTGTCAGCGTTCATGCAGAGGGAACGACGGAAACGACGCAGGAAACTTTCCCGGCGCCTACCGAACCGATGGCGGTGGATGATGAAATTATCACAGCCTCCGCACACCGCGCAGCTTCTGTGCTTCCTGAGGTACTGGGACTGAATACCAAATGTGGTTTCAGTATGATCAATGGATCTATGCCTGCTGATTTGGAAGATGCTCAGACAAAACTGATGCTGGGAGCCTTTGGAACTGACTATAATACCAGTCCGGATCCGTACTATTATAATTATTTTTATAATTTCTATGCAGACGAGAACGGTTTGACCAGGAGTGCGGACGAAGTTATGATCCCGGAAAATAATATTGCTGCCAGCCCGGTAAAAGCAGATACCACTGTGTTGAGTAACTACGGCACTTCCATATCATTGGCGGGAAGACCGGATATCCTGATCGGCTGTTCCTCCGGAAATACGGCGTCAGATCTGACTGGATACAATTCCCTGATCACGCAGATCAGAAACGGAGAGATTGGGGAAGCCTTCGCACAGTCCGGGGATGCGAGCTATGATCCGTATCTGATCGGCTATTCTACCAGCACGACCTACGACATGGTTACCACATTGAAGGCGACAGCAGACGCCATGGTTGAGATCGAGGAGGACACAGGAAAGCATGGACGTTACGGCGATCCGGTTGCCATCGCTAACAACTTTGGCGATTACGTATGCGGCATTTCCACTTATGTATTGTCAGAGCTGGAGAGAACGAAAACGGAAAAGAAAGATGTTGCCATTGTCCAGAAAATCAATTCCGACGGTACCTTTGTATTGGCAGATGCAGCTTCCAAGGATGCTACTTCAAGTGTCCGGGGCGTAGAGTATCTGGCTCTGGTATCCAATAATATTGCTTCCACGGTAGATGATATTAACGAAGTTTCAGCCGAGGAGCTTTTGACAGCGGATGCAATCATCCTGTCTGCTTCCAATGGCGGCGGCGGAGACGACATGGCGCTTCCGAATGATCGGGAGGGACTGATCGCTGCTTTGAAACTTACATATGGTACAGATGCAGATGCAGAAGCTGCTATTAAGGACAAAAACGTAGTTGATGCAAATCCTGAGACAGTATACGGCGTTACCCAGAACTCTATCGAAAACGGAATGGGCTATGGATACTTCATCGGACGCGTATATCCGGAGATCGTAAACCCGGCTTATATGTGCGCATATTTCTATGAGAATTTCCTTCATGTAAAAACAGATAAGCTTCAGGAAGTGATCAACGTTACCTTTGGCTCGGTTTCTGATGTGGATTATAGCTTAGAGGGTTATACCTCAGCCAGTGTGGCAAGCAAACTTGAAGCAGGTAAAGCATACTACTATGAAAATATTAACGAACTCAGCCAGTATGCATTATCAACCGTATGGGGTGCAAATGGCATCGCAGACGGTTATTATGGCAAATACAGTACAGTAAGCGCAACTGCTACCAGTGCTGCATATGCAGGCGCAGCATTGTGTGCGATTGCAGCATAAAATACGGTAGTAAACAATGAAATATAAATATTATAAAAAGATGATGGCGGCCGCAGTTTGCGGCACCATCATCTTTGGGAATTGCGGAGTTGCATTTGCAGAATCCTCTGCGGACATGCCTGCAGAAACATATGCAGAGGAGACCGGAGTGCTGCCCTCCGCAGCGGCAGAGGAAGAGACAGCAGTGGCGCTTCCGGAAGAAACAGAGGAAGACTTTGTGGTACCGCTTTCGGAAGAAGCGGGGGAAGAAGCGGAGCTCTTGTCGGAAGCGGAACCGGCGGAGGATACGGATGAAAGGCTTACCTCCATAGAGATCCGTTCACAGGAGGATTTTGACAGATTTGCAGCAGAGGTTGCGGCAGGAAATACGACCTTAAATGCCAGCCTGAAGTGCGATGTGGCATTGACAGCGCCTGTTGGAAAGGATGGCTCTGCTGTAAATGTCTATTGTGGAACTTTTGAGGGAAATGGATATACGATAGAGGCCGATATTTCAGATACTTCCGGGTGGACTGGCGTCTTTGCGGGACTGGGGGCCGGCGCTGTTGTGAAGGATGTGGCGGTAACCGGTTCCATAAAGAGTACTTCCACATATGTGGGAGGTATTGCAGGAATTATGCGCGAAGCGACGGTTGAAGGGTGCCAGGTAAATGCCGTCATCCAGTCTTCCTATAAGCCTGCTAATCCGACTTCTGCGGTAGACGTGGGAGGCATTGCGGGAAGCTGCAGAGGAGGCTCGATTGTCGACTGTAAGGTAACGGGTGCTGTCAATGGCCGCACTGTAATAGGCGGTATTGCAGGAGAGGCAGTTTCGTACGGTACAGAGACTGTCATCAGGGGATGTGTCAGCGAGGCGGAGGTATGCGCTGTTTATAAGACAGAAGAGGGCGTTTCTATTAGCGGTTCTCCGGCCGGAGGCATTGTAGGCGAGGCATGTTCCAGAAGCGACGGCGCTGTTACGATCATATCCTGTGTGAATACTGGGGATGTTTCCGCCTTCGGTACTGCGGGAGGCATTCTGGGCGGGGTTGCAAATG
>CAZLZX010000086.1:0-10825 GCA_964564095.1 uncultured Eubacterium sp.
TTCACACTGCCGATCCGGAATGGAATGTTATTTTACTTCGTTACTTTAATCCAATCGGCGCTCATGAAAGCGGAATGATCGGAGAAGATCCAAAAGGGATTCCGAACAATCTGCTTCCGTATGTGGCACAGGTCGCTATTGGCAAGCTGAAATGCCTCGGTGTATTTGGAGATGATTATGACACGCACGATGGTACTGGTGTCCGTGATTATATTCATGTTGTGGATTTGGCGCTGGGCCATGTGAAGGCTATCGAGAAACTGGCAGATAAAGAAGGCGTGACGATCTATAATCTGGGAACCGGTAACGGATACAGCGTGCTGGATGTGGTACATGCATTTGAAAAGGCATGTGGCCATGCAGTACCGTATGAGATCAAGCCGAGACGTGCAGGCGATATTGCCACCTGTTACTGTGCGCCGGAGAAGGCGAAAAAAGAGCTTGGATGGGAAGCACAGTTTGGCATTGAAAGAATGTGTGCGGATTCCTGGAGATGGCAGAGCCAGAATCCAAATGGGTACGATGACTAGAGGATAACTAAAAACCCACTATAAAAGTAGGAAAATACATGAAAATACTTGATTTCTTCTGGTAAAATGGATAGAATAGTAATATTAAAGCTTTGGTCGGGATCCCAGGGATTTGTGGATGGCCGACCGATACTATGAAATCGATTTTGTTAAGGAGAAAAAGCAATGCCTATTAAGATACCGGACTCTCTTCCGGCAACCGCAGTGCTGGAAAGTGAAAATATATTTGTCATGACGGAGTACCGTGCTATGCATCAGGATATCCGCCCGCTGAATGTGCTGATTCTGAATCTGATGCCTACAAAAATCGTGACAGAGACACAGCTTTTGCGCAAATTATCGAATACACCGCTGCAGGTAAAAATAGAATTTTTGCAGACAGCCAGCTATACGCCGCAGCATGTGGATACGAATCATATGGAGACATTTTATACGACATTTGATCAGGTAAAAGGCCGTTGGTTTGACGGAATGATCATTACCGGTGCGCCGTTGGATCATGTGGAATATGAAAATGTAGATTACTGGCCGGAGCTTTGCGAGATCATGGAGTGGACGAAGACCCATGTTCACTGCACGATGCATGTATGCTGGGGCGCTTTTGCCGGTGTGTACTATCATTATGGAATCAATAAGCATGATATGGACAAGAAGATATCCGGCGTTTATCCTCATAAGGTGTTGAAGAAAGGCTCTCCTTTATTCCGCGGATTTGATGATGTGTTTTATGCACCTCATTCCAGAGCTACGGATCTGTGGGAGGAAGAGCTTCGTCAGGTTCCGGGTCTGGAGATCATGGCTACTTCAGAGGAAGCAGGCGTCGCCATTGCAAAGACGACAGATTCCAAGAATTTCTTTGTGCTCTGTCATCTGGAATATGATTGGAACACATTATTGTTGGAATATGAGCGAGACCTGGGCAAAGGACTGAATCCGGCAGTTCCGGAGCATTATTTCCCGGAGGATGATCCGACGAAGCAGCCAATTGTAAATTGGAGATCTGCGGGGCAGCTAATGTTCTCTAACTGGCTGAATTACTATGTATATCAGACGACTCCATATGCGATAGGAAACCGTGGGGAAGACAAGTAAATAAGCAGATGCTGTTGTAAATCATACGATTTGGACTATCGTATACGAACATAGAAAATGCCCCGCAGTAGTTTACTGTGGGGTATTTTGGTAGGAGAAAAAACATGCCAGCTTCATTGAAAGACGTGGCAAAGCTTGCCAACGTATCATTGACTACTGCCTCTTTTGCTTTAAATGGAAAACCGGTAAAGGAGGAAACCAGACAAAAGGTTCTGGAAGCAGCGGAAAAGCTGCACTACTATGTGAATGTCAATGGCAGAAATTTAAGTACCAAAAAGACACATAATATTGCTCTTGTCGTTCTGAATCAGAATCAGGCTCAGGACTACACGGAACAGCTCTCTTATTACTATCATCTGGTAAAAGGGGTAATGGACTATGCCCAGGAAAAGCAATATTCTGTGAAATATGAAGTGGTTCCATGGGATTCCCTGAACAAAAATGACTATTTTGAGAAGATCGTTTACGGGCATTCGGTGGACGGAATCATTGTGGTTCCCCAGTACAAGTACAGCTGCGATTTCATCCGGTTGTTTGAGGAAGAGGATTTCCCGTACGTGGTCATTAATCCATGGTTTGAGGTGGAGCATGAGCACCGCATTATGGTAGACAATTATACCGGCGGCTTGCTGGTGGCGGATTGTCTGGAACGAAAGAAATTTGAAAAAATATATATGATCGGCGGTCCGAAGGATCATATCAGCGCCAGCTACATAGAGAAGGGGTTTCTGGCAGGGCTTCTTCGCGCAGGTATTCGGTTTGATGTGTCGAATATCGTTTATTCCGATTACACCTATGAGGGCGGCATGGCGGCTATGAAGCAGCTAATGGAAGAACACGATATGACAGACAGTGTGGTATTCTGTGCCAATGATTATATGGCGACGGGGGCAATGTCCGTATTAAAAGAGATGGGAATTAAAATCCCGGATCAGGTATCCTTTATCGGTTTTGATGGAATGGAAGTGTCAAAATGTGTATATCCGCCTTTGACTACGATGCAGGTAGATACAAAATATTTGGGGGAATGTGCTGCCAGACGATTGCTGGGAATTATTGACCATGATCCTAATCGGAAGTTTTTCAGAGAGGTCGTACTGATGCCCCGTATGATAGAGGGAAAGACTGTGCGAAACAGGAAATAATTTTTTAAAAATTCATATAAAACGTTTTAGTTAGATTTTAAAGAGCCTTTTTAAAAAAGGCTCTTTTGTTTTCCAAAACGTTTTAGTTGAGAGATTACCGTTTGGTTATTGCGGCAGAATAATCTGTTGGTTAAGATGAGCTTAACAGAACAAAAAACGTGCAGCTTTTGGCGGTCTGTATGAAGGTACGACAGATACGTCGAAGGAACACTGAAATATCAAAAAGGGGGTTTTTACTTATGCAGATGCTTATTAACGGACGGGAAATGGCAGCTTCTGACGGAAAGACGATGGATGTGATCAATCCGGCAAATATGACGGTAATCGACACCGTGCCATGCGCAACGGAAAGTGATATTGAATTGGCATTGGATTGCGCGAGAGAAGGTTTTCAGCAGTGGAAACAGGTAGTGATGTGTGAACGGGTAAAAATTCTTCGTAGATTCATTCAGCTTGTAGAAGAGCATATTGATGAATTTTCAAAGATCATGTGTGCCGAGACAGGTAAGCCATTGCAGGCATGTGTGGATGAGACTTATGCCTGTACCGGAATTTTTGAGGCATATTGTGAGAAGGCAAAAAATTTCGGCGGGGAGACGCTGCCGCAGGACTCTGAAGGAAGAGTTTTGGGAGATATTATTATCACACTTCGGGAGCCTCTCGGCGTGGTGGCAAGTATCATTCCATTTAATTATCCGACCGAGCTGTATGCGCATAAAGTGGCGCCGGCGCTGGTAACGGGAAATGCAGTGATCGTAAAACCTTCCAGTGACACACCGCTGGGAAATATTTATCTTACAAAATTAATGCTGGAAGCAGGCGTTCCGGCGGGGGCGATTCAGATCGTTACCGGAAGCGGAGCCGTGATCGGAAAGCAGTTGGCATCCAGTCCGAAGCTTGATGTGATCAGTCTGACAGGAAGTACGGCAGTTGGTATTGAGACCGCCGTCAATGCGGCACAGAATCTGACCCATACCTATTTGGAGCTGGGCGGAAATGATCCGCTGATCGTGTTTGCAGATGCAGATCTGGATCAGGCGGTGGAAGAGTCTTTAGGCGGACGTGCCAGCAATGCAGGACAGACCTGCTGCGGAACGAAGCGTTTTCTTGTGCAGAAGGAAGTCTATGATGCTTATGTGGAAAAACTGGTAGCGGCATTAAAGAAAATAAAGGTAGGCGATCCATTGGAAGCGGACACTTATTTTGGACCGTTGATCAATGAGCGGGCTGCAGTTACGGTAGAGGAGCAGGTGGCATATACCGTATCTCAGGGAGCGAAGTGTATTTTAGGCGGTAAACGCTATGACCACACTTACTTCCCGCCGACCATATTGACGGACGTCACTGCTGATATGGATATTGTAAAAGAACTGGAAGTATTTGGTCCGGTTTTCCCGGTTATTCCATTTAAAACTGTGGATGAGGCGATTGCCATTGCGAACAGTGCACCTTACGGACTTTCCAGCGGGGTGCTGACAAAGGATATGAAGGTTGCGCTTAAGGTGGCGACCAGTATGGAAGCAGGAACCTGCGTCATTAATGGAAGCGGAAACTACAGAAGCGCACATCTGGCATTTGGCGGTTATAAAATGACAGGTCTTGGAAGAGAAGGCGTGACACAGACATTAGAAGAATATACACAGGTTAAAAATATTGCATTCAAACAGTTGTTGGGTTAATAGACGGAGCTTACTTATTTGGGACGCAGACAGAAGCTGTCTGTAAAAGTAAATTCGATAGTACAGGTTTTTGCGGAGGTTTTTATGGAGAAAACAAAACGAATGAAACGCCTGGAACGGCGGTTATTTGATGTAGAATATCACAATCCGGGCATCTGGCAGTTTAAGGATACCAATCTTTTAGAGCTGTACCCGGAAATGACGGTGGAACCACTGGTTGTCCGCAAAGCGATGGCTCAGAAATATATGGGAGAGCATCTGACAGTAGAGATCAAACCAGATGAGCTGATTGTGGGTCTGCCGAATCAGAACAGCGTAGGATGGGGAACTGTTATGCCGATCTATTACACGCCGGAGGAAGGCGAGTATGGCAGGGAAAGGCAGTTAAACGAGGCTTCCGTATGGGGGCATCATCCGGCACGCTGGGATAAAGTCATTGCTATTGGAACATTGGGATTAAAAGCTGAGATAGAACAGGCTGCAGCAGTGCACGCAGACAATGAAGAAGCGTTGATCGAATATCGTGCCATGCTGATCGCACTGGAAGGAATCGAAGCTTTTGCAAAAAGATTTTCGGACAAAGCATTTCAGGAAGCAGTTAAATGTGAAGAACCTGTCCGCAGACAGGAATTGCTGGAAATCTCACGGGTGTGTGCCGGTGCGCCGTTTCATGGAGCAAAGACATTTCAGGAAGCCCTGCAGACATATTGGTTCGCATACTGCCTCATCAACAGCGGCGGCGAATATCTTCCGTTGGGAAGAGCGGACCAGATCCTGATTCCGTATTATGAGAGCGATATCGGGGAAGGCCTGATTTCAGAAGAATATGCACAGGATCTGATGGCAAGCTTCCTTGTAAAATGCAATGAAAAGATTATTATTGATACGAAAAAAGCGGAGAATCATTACAGCTTCGGACTGTTTTCACAGGGTGTTGACCCGGAAAAACAGAAAGAGGATTGTCAGACCAATCAAACCGGCGGATATGAAGTGCGGCTGCTGTCCTGGCAGGAAAATGAGGATATCAACAGTGATGCGAATTTCAATTACGGACAGTCAGGGAATGACTGGCTGATGAACTGCATGGTAGGCGGTGTAAAACCGGACGGCACGGATGGAACCAATGCGTTATCTTATATGATCGTGTCCATTATGCATGAGCTGCATCTGCTGATGCCTACATTGGGAGCCAGAGTCCATAAAGATACGCCACAGTCCTTTTTTGAGCTTCTTGCCAAGGCGCTGCGGTATGGTCAGGGCGAGCCGATGATCTATAACGATGATGTAATTGTGCCGGGATTCGTAGAGTTCGGAATACCGGTGGAGGAAGCCAGAGATTACAGCAATGATGGCTGTTGGGAGTGCCTCATACCGGGAAAGAGCTATTTTACATATGCCCATGTTATGAACCTGCGCTGTATTGAGTGGGTGCTGTTCAGAGGGCAGTCGCTTCACAATGGCAGACAGGAAGGTCTGGATACCGGCCGTCTGGATGAGTTTGATGATTTTGAATCTTTTTATCAGGCGTATATGAAGCAGGTTGCGAACTATATTGACAATCAGTGCCGGAGACGTATCGACAGCTTTGGATTAAGCTATGTGATTGCACCGGATCCGCTGCTTTCTTCCATGGTGGATGACTGTATCACAAAGGGCAAAGATATGACGCAGGATGGCGCAAGATATTATTTCCATCAGATCCTGATAACGGGATTTGCGAATACAGTGGATGCGCTATATGCCATCAAGGAGCTGGTGTTTGAACGCGGAGAGAGAAGCCTGGAAGAAATTGCCAGAATACTGAAAAATAACTGGGAAGGCAATGAATATTTAAGATATTACGTTTTAAATAAAATCCCGAAGTTTGGAAATGACAATGCCGAAGTAGATGAATTTGGTGTGAGAATGCTGAAGGATTTCGAGGCTATTGTGGATAAGTGGAATAAAAAAGAGTATCCGGTAAAATTCCCCTGCGGCGTGGGAACCTTTGAGAACTATGCTGCATTGGGCAGGGATATGGGAGCATCTGCGGACGGAAGATATTTTGGAGATCCGCTGGCGCCGAATTATTCCCCGCAGCCCGGAGCAGATATCAATGGACCTACGGCGGCGATCAAGAGCTGTACAAGACCAAACTTAAGTAAATATTTCAGCGGAGCGCCCTTTGACCTTTCCATTAACTCCAATGACTTTAAAGGAGAGGCAGGAATCGGCAGACTGGTATCGCTGATCAGATCCTTCTGTGAACTGGAAGGGCAGATTCTTACCGTTACAAGTCTGAATGTGTCAGATTTGAAGGAAGCAAAAGTAAATCCTGAGAAGCATAGAAATTTAAGAGTCCGGATGGGCGGCCTGTCGGCATACTTTATTGCCATGTCTCCGGTACAGCAGGATAATATTATCAAGAGGTTTAATCGATGAAATTAAAGATAACCGGCATGCAGAGATTTTCTACCAATGACGGTCCGGGGATTCGTACTCTGGTATATTTTGCGGGGTGCGGGATGCGGTGTCAATGGTGTCATAATCCGGAGACCCAGCATCATGTCAAGCGTCTGATGGTGGATCCCTCCCGATGTATCGGATGCCAGGCCTGTATCAGTGCCTGTAAGCAAAATGCCTGTTATATCAGTGCAGATGGTAAGTTTGTGACAGATTGGGATAAATGCACCGGATGTATGAAGTGCGCTGAAATCTGTTATGCGGAGTCAAGAAAAGTTACGATACGGGAAATTTCTCTGGATGATCTGATGCAGGAGCTGAAAAAAGATGAGATTTTTTATCGCACGTCCGGAGGAGGGGTTACCTTATCCGGAGGAGAAGCGGTGCTGCAGACGGAAGGATGTGCCGAACTGCTGAAGGAATTGAAAGGACATGGAATCCATACTGCATTGGAAACGGCGGGGTATTACAGCAGGGAAGCGCTGGAAAAGGTATTGCCTTATGTAGATTTATTTCTCTTTGACCTGAAAATGATGGATGCCGAAAAGCACCGCTTTTATACCGGTGTGGATAATCGGCAGATTTTGGAAAACTTTGTGCTGGCAGCCAGCCAAAAAGAAACTATATTGCGTGTGGCGCTCATACCTGAAGTAAATGACGGGGAAGAATTTGAGAAGCTTGTAACCTATACCCAATCACACACCTCTTTATCAGAAATTCATATTCTTCCCTTTCATCAGATCGGGGATTCCAAGTATGAACAGTTGGGGCAGCCCTATGCGATGGCGGGAAAAGAAACTGAAAATGAGGAAAATATAGCACGTTGTTATGAATATGCGAAAGCCCGGGGGTTTTATGTAGACGTGGGCGGCAGCGGAAAAAAGAAAGAAGGTATCGAATCATGAAGCAGACGGAAAAGTTACAGGTAGAGGATTTTGCTGCTCAGATCAGAATTGAAGCATTGAAGGCGCTTAGAAATCTGGGCTTTGGACATGTAGGAGGTGTTATGTCTATTGCGGATCTTGTGGCATTGCTGTACGGGAAGGAGATGCATATCGATCCTGCCGATCCGGGCAAACCGGACAGGGACAGAGTGGTGCTTTCAAAGGGGCATGCAGGTCCGGCATTGTATGCGGCGTTGGCGCTGAAAGGGTATTTTCCGAAAGAGACATTGGCAACGATCAATACGGGAGGAACTATACTTCCAAGTCATTGTGACAGAACAAGAACACCCGGTATTGATATGAGCACCGGTTCTCTGGGACAGGGAATGTCCTCGGCGATCGGAATTGCTCTGGCACAGAAGTTAAACAAGATGGATGCCCGTACGTTTTTGATCCTGGGAGATGGCGAGTGTGATGAAGGACAGGTATGGGAAGGTGCGTTATTTGCGGCGCAGCAGAAGATTTCCAACCTGATTGCTTTTGTGGATTACAATCATCAGCAGCTGGACGGATATACGGATGACATCTGCGCCCTTGGCGACTTAAGAAAGAAATTTGAGGAGTTTGGATGGTTTGCCCAGGAATGTGACGGACATGATGTGGAAGCAATCGATACATGTATTCAGAATGCATCGGATGAGAAACCGAACATGATCATCCTGCAGACAAAGAAAGGAAAAGGTTGTACGTTTGCAGAAGGCGTACTGTTCAATCATCATATGACCTTTACAAAAGAGCAGGCAGATGAGGCGATTGCAGCGCTGGAAGCAGGAAGAAGGTGTGAATAATGGCAGAATATAAAGTATGTGGGGAAAGAAAAAAAGAAGAAAAACCGATGCGTAACGTGTATTGCGAGACGCTGATGGAACTGGCAGAACAAAATGAGGATATTCTGGTATTTGATGCGGATCTTATGAACTCCGTAGGATTAATACCTTTTGCAAAGGCATATCCGGAGCGCACCTTTGACTGCGGTATTCAGGAGGCAAATATGTTTGGCGTGGCAGCGGGAGCTTCCACGATGGGAAAGATTCCGTTTATCCATTCCTTCGGAACCTTTGCATCCAGAAGAATCGTGGATCAGATCTACATGTCCGGGGGATTCGCAAAGACAAATGTAAGGATCATGGGAAGTGATCCGGGTGTGGCAGCGGCATATAATGGCGGAACACATATGGCATTGGAGGATATCGGCTGTCTCCGGTCTATTCCGGAGATCACGATCATTGAGCCGACAGACTGTGCGATGCTGAAGGATGTGGTCACAAAGACAGCAAATATGCATGGAATCTTTTATATCCGTTTAAATCGTAAAGATGTATGTAAGATATTTGAAAAAGGCTCGACCTTTGATATTGGAAAATCAGCCCGCGTTCGTGATGGTAAGGACGTGACGATCATTGCTTCCGGATTGATGGTGGAGGAAGCAATGATTGCGGCTGAGAAGCTCAGCGCGATGGGATATGAAGCTGCTGTTGAAAATATGTTTACGATCAAACCGATTGATAAAGAAGCGGTTATTCGCAGTGCAAAGGAGACTGGCGCTATTGTGACAGCAGAGAATCACAATGTGATCGGCGGTCTCGGAAGTGCGGTTGCGGAGGTTGTCGTGGAGGAAGCTCCGGTTCCTGTAGAACGGGTTGGCGTAAATGATACCTTTGGCGAAGTCGGATCGGTAGATTTCCTGAAGAATAAATTTGGTCTGACAGCGGATAAAATTGTAGAAAAAGCATTGGTTGCAATCAAAAGAAAAGGTTGAGAAAACGTTTTGGTTGTGACTGAGAATAACGATAAGAATTTCTTTGGCGTGATTTGCAGAAAGGAAAGTGACTGATATGCCGAAAGGAAAGATGAGAGCCGCATATTATCTGGCTCCAAATGATCTTACAGTAAAAGAAGCTGATATTCCTGATATAGGAGAAGGGGAAGCGTTGATAAAGGTAAGCTACGCGGGAATCTGCGGCAGTGACGTGCATGTATATCATGGGCAGCATGCCACAGCTACCTATCCGAGAATTCCGGGACATGAGTTTTCCGGAACACTGGTGGAAGCCAAAGGTGTAGTGAGAGATGATTTAAAACCGGGGGATCCTGTAGTGGTACAGCCGACCTGGACCTGCGGATTGTGCGAGGCGTGTATTACCGGACATGATAATGTATGTCAGGAGCTGAATATTCTTGGAATTCACAGAGACGGCGGATTTGCCCAGTATGTGAAGGTCCCGGTAAGAAAAGTATATCGCTTGCCGGAGAGCGTTTCATTGAAAATGGGAGCTTTGACAGAGCCGCTGGCGGTGGCAGTACATGATGTACGTACCAGCGGAATTGCGGCCGGACAGAAAGCTCTGATCATCGGCGGCGGTCCTATCGGAATCCTAATAGGGCTGGTAGCACAGTATTCCGGTGCGGAAGTATATATCAGTGAGATCAATGATTTTCGTCTGGAGTTTATGAAAGAACTGGGATTAAATGTTTTGAATGCGGCAAGTTCCGATCTGAATGAACAGATTGCCAAGATCACAGGCGGAAAAGGATTTGATGTAGTTTATGAAGTTTCCGGCAGCAAGGCAGGACAGCAGATGATGACCTCTGTGTGTAAGATCCGCGGAACGATTATTGCTATCGGAATGGGAGGAACCACGGCGCCTGTCAATGTGGGCGAGCTGATAGCAAAGGAGCAGAAGATCGAAGGCGTCCGAATCCATTCTCAGGTAAATTATGAGGGTGCCATTGAACTCTTGGCAAACGGCTGTCTGAATGATAAGCTGGAGAGGATCATTACAAAGGTATTTCCGCTGGAACGTTTTGACGAAGCTATGAAATATCAGGTGGAGAATCAGGAACATTTTAAGGTTGTGCTGGCGATGCAGTAGTCACTTTGTTGGTGCTGGCGCAGTGTGCAGGCAAGGAGGAGGTATCATGTTTAAAGGTGTGAATCATGTAGCTGTTTATGTGAAGAGCAGAGAGGAATCCATTTCCTTTTATCGGGATAT